>NZ_JAWORD010000013.1:0-164558 GCF_033337665.1 Vibrio sp. Vb2960
TGGCGCTGGACTAAACAAAGGCCCCCTTTTAGGGGGCTCACACAAAGCCACCTTCTTTAGAAGGTGGTAATTTACTGTGATAGTTTGTCGTTTAATCGAATTGGTAACTTTCGGGTATGACGACAATACCTTTGTCTGAGATTTTAAATCGCTTCGCATCTTCAAGTTTGTTGATGCCAATTTGAGTATGTGGCGGAATACGAACATGTTTATCAACTATGCAGTTGACCAACTGACTTCCTTCACCGACTTCTACGTCATCAAAAATGATGGAATCGACTACCGTTGCACTATCTTGAATGCGTACATTAGAAGAAATAATGGAGTGCTGTACCGAGCCTCCGGAATTGATGACACCGGTAGCAATGATGGAGTTAATAAAAATACCTTCATTGCCTGTAGCAGAAGAAACGGTACGAGCTGGTGGAAACTGCGGCTCGTAAGTACGAATCGCCCAATTAGACTGATAAAGGTTCATTGGCGGCACAGGTTCTAGTAGATCCATATTCGCTTCATAGAAGGAATCAATGGTACCCACGTCGCGCCAATAGCAATCTTTATCGACGCGCCCTTTACTGCCACAGAATTGATAGGCGTAAACGGATTCGGTATCAATCAGCTTAGGTATGATGTCTTTTCCGAAGTCATGGCTTGATGAATCGAGTTTTGAGTCTTCTTCAAGCGCTTCTTTCAAAACATCCATATCAAAGATATATATTCCCATAGAAACGAGGCTTCTGGTCGTGCTTCCAGGAAGAGTAGGAGGGGTTTCAGGTTTCTCTATAAACGAAGTAACGAGCCCGTTTCCTGCGGTGCCCATTACACCGAATGCTGAAGCATCCTCTACGGGAACATCCATACAGGCAACGGTGAGCTTAGCACCTTTCTCTTTATGCTCTTCAAGCATTGCGGCGTAGTCCATTCTATAGATATGATCGCCGGATAACACAACCACATACTTTGCATCATTTCGCGATAGCAACCACATGTTGTGATAAATCGCATCGGCGGTTCCTTCATACCATGCACCACCTTTGCGCATTTGTGGTGGAACAGCAGTAATGTACTCGCCTAGCTCTGGATTGAATATCGACCAGCCGTCTCGTAAGTGTTTTTGAAGTGAATGAGATTTATATTGGGTTAAAACAAGGATCTTGCGTAAACCCGAATGTAAACAATTGGTTAGTGTGAAATCTATAATTCTATATTTTCCGCCAAAAGGTACGGCTGGCTTGGTTCTGTCATCGGTGAGTGGGCTGAGTCTAGACCCCATCCCTCCTGCTAAAATTACGGCGAGTGCGTCTTCCATAGTATTCCCTTTCCCTTTTCTGACATGCATCAAAACGGTGCTAACCTGAAGGAGGTGGTATGCAACGCAGAGGTTTTGAAAAGCATGTGCTAATGTGCTTATTAGTGAAAAGTCTACTACAAGAATCGAGCCATAGAATATCTCCTTAAAAATCAAGGAGGTTAAAATTTCACTGTAAGACAACTGCACCATATTAGTGAAGTGCTAAATAGCCCGTGCATCAAATTGGCGCAAAATTGTAGAAAGGAGAAGTCAACAAGTATGGATTTACAATGTAAAGTGGCGACAAAACAAGAAGATAAATAGGGTTTTCTAGCTTAATAACCATGGCTAAACAAGGCTTAGGGTTAGCGTTTTAACTCTAAAGGTCTAAAACAGGCGCGTTGATGTAAGGCAGGAGAGCTTTGTATCAACGATTCAAGAGTAGAAGGCCTGAGACAACTCTTTTCACAGTTGTTGAGAGTGAGTGGATAGGTAAGTAGACCACTCACTCAATGAAGATGTTCACTTCACTGATAGCGATACGTTATCACTGCACTAAGAGAGACCGACGATATTTCCTTCATCATCAAGATCTAAGTTCATAAATGCGGGTTTATCAGGTAAGCCTGGCATCGTCATCACGGTACCAGATAATGCATAAACGAACCCTGCGCCCGCACACAAGCGCAGCTCACGGATTGGGACGGTAAAACCAGTTGGTGCGCCTTTGACTGCGGAGTCTGTGGTTATCGATAGTGGTGTCTTCGCGATGCAAACCGCTAAGTTGTTAAAGCCTAATTGCTCAAAATGTTTGAGCTGTTCAGTCGCGATAGGAGTCATTTCTATATTGGTTGCTCCATAGCCCGCTTCACATACTGCCATGAGCTTTTCGAGTAATGATTGCTCTTTGTTGTATAACGGACAAAACTCTACAGGCGTGTTACACGCATCAATAACATGTTGAGCTAGTTCCGTTGCGCCTTGTCCGCCTTGCGAAAAAGCGGTGCTGATGGCTACTTTAACTTCGGGATTAAATTGGTGAATTAGATCTTCAAGAGCTTTAAGCTCTTTCACACAATCTTGTGGAAACTGGTTAATGGCAACGACAGCAGGTAAACCGTATTTATGAACGTTATTTATGTGCCATTTTAAATTTTCAAACCCAGCCTCCAATGCTGCTTGGTCCGGATTAAAAATGGAATCTGGAATAGCCATACCTGGCCGTAAATCGTAGTGTCCAGAATTCGCTTTGAGGCCGCGTAATGTTGCTACAATCACTACACAGTCTGGAGCTTTGTTGGCGGCAGCAGCTTTAATGTTACACGCTTTCTCAAATCCCATATCCGAACCAAAACCGGCTTCAGTTACCGTGTAACCTGATAGTTTTAGCGCAATATCGTCCGCGATAATGGATGAATTTCCATGGGCGATGTTTGCAAATGGACCTGCATGGATCAACGTAGGAACACCTTCTAGAGTTTGCATCAGTGTTGGTGCAATCGCCTCTTTTAGTGTTACTGCCATTGCTCCTGCAACTTGTAGATCTTCCGTAGTGACGGGGTTTCCGTTCAAATCGTACGCTACGACAACTTTCCCAATACGTTGACGTAAATCTTTTAAATCTTTGGCTAGTGCAATGATAGCCATTAACTCAGAAGCGGCTGAAATATCGAACCCTTCGTCACGCTCGAAACCATTGATGGTTTTTCCTGCATCATTGAGGCCAATTTTGACTTTACGTAGTGCACGATCATTATGGTCCATCACTCGTTTCCAAGTAATACTGGCCGTGTCGATTTTAAGTGCTCTTAACCCGGTGCGTGATTCAAAGGCATCATAACCCTCGCGTTGTTCATGGAACAAGCGAGCGTCAAGAGCGGCTGAAGCAAGGTTGTGCGCCGCTGTCACTGCGTGAATGTCACCAGTAAGGTGTAAGTTTAACTCTTCCATTGGAGCTACTTGAGAATAACCGCCGCCCGCAGCGCCACCTTTAATACCGAAGACGGGTCCCATCGAAGGTTGCCTTATACATGCAATAACAGATTGATTAAGCTTTGCTAAACCTTGCGCCAAGCCTATCGTCGTAACGGTTTTTCCTTCGCCAAGAGGAGTCGGCGTGATCGCAGTGACGAGTACAAGTTTACCGTCATCATTTGCTTTGAGTCGTTCCAAACATTTTGGGTGGACTTTGGCTTTGTGCTTTCCGTGAGTGTCATACTCTTCGGGTGATAGTCCTACTTTTTCCGCGATAACATCAATAGAAGAAAGTGGTGTGTTTCGGCAAATTTCGATATCTGACTGCATGGAGAATCCCCAAAGTGGCACACAGGTAGCGTTGAAAAACTAACTGAGTTATAACGAGTATTATTGTGAGGCAAAGGTCTGCTTGGTGATGGTACTGTTTCGGTTAGGCTTGTAAAGAGTTTACTGCTTCGTATTGTGCGACATACTAACAAAATCTACTCGTTACAGTGCTAGATAAAAACAAAAAGGCCACCAAATGGTGACCTTGATATATTTTCAGCTTTAAAGCTGTCGTTTTAACGATCCCAATAAGTCTCTTCTAAGCTATCTTCTCGTTCAGGAAGCGCTCGCGATAGGCGAGGAGAGTGCTGCGTCAACACTTCATAGCTTACTCGGTTTGCGTATTTACAGATCTGAGAAAGCGAGGAGTAGGTTAAGCATCGTACTTCGTGCTTTTCTGAGTTAGGCACTTCTTTTTGGTGGAAAGAGTTTGCTGCCATGTCATGCAGTAAGGCTGAAAGGGCTGCATCACCTGCACCATTAGTGTTCTTAATCTCTAATGGTCCACCAAGGTAAGGGCCGATGTGAGAGTAGACCTTCATTGGGTTTTGACAGTCTTCTTTACGCATCGCACGACTAAACTCGTACTGGTTAAAGGCTTCGAGGGAGCTTTCAAGGATGTCGTGTGTGGTTTCTCGTTTTACTTTCTCGTCGGTGTAACCAGCCATGTACAGACCATTTGGTCCTGCCGTACACAGTACGAGATCAACCCATTCAAGTGCTTTATCAGCAGCAGCTAGCGGCTCTGTTTCACCTGTTAGCGCCGCACCTTCTTCTTCATTCATCGCGACAACAGAAATGTTTTCGCGAATGTATTCTTGCCACCACTGTGCGTTACCTTCGATAACGTACTTTGTCCCTAACGTAAGTACAACAGGGACATCGTGCTTCTTAGCAAAGTCGATCGCTCTTTGTACCGCTTTAGGCATTGGATCTTCTTCTTTACCACGCATTAGGTAAGAAGAAACAACCAGGGCTGATGCTTTCTCAAAGATCTCTTCAGGAATGCTTTCCGGAAGTAGTTGATTCATATGACCTTCGTTGATAGCAAATGTACGCTCACCGTCTTGAGAAATTAGGGTGTAGCAGCGACCAATAGGGCCATCTACCGTTTGTAAATGGTTAAGGTTCATGCGTGAAGACGTACGGCAAAGGTAGCGATAAGCAAAAGAACCGACTTGAATGTTCTTAGACATCACACCGAGCAAAACGGATTTGCTATCGGCTAAAACTGAGTAGTTGTGAAGAGTATTGCCAATCGTGTCACCTGGGTATTGGTGTGTGATCAGGCCTTGCTCAACCAGTTCTTCGTAAAGTGCATCTGCTTTGCTTTCTTCAAGAACGAGCGAATGTCCTTTACTCAGGTTGTATTTCTCTAAAAACGCGTCATCTACACGTGCTTCGATATCTACAATGGTTTGACCGACACCAACAATAGTTGGGCGATATAGCTTAGGTGCCTGTCGGATTTGGTTTACTAATGGATCTCGAGCGTGAGTTGGGAAGTAGTGTTTAGATTTACGCTGACCAGGAAACTTCATGCTTGTTCTTGAGTGAGAAAAAAAAGAGGCGGGATTGTATCACAAAAAAATGAAAATCGTGGCGATTTATTACAAAGAAGTCTGCTCGCTGAAAAAATCAGCGAGCTGAGTAAATAGCAACCAAAGCAGCTGCAATTTATGACGCTTGTCGTATTGCAATGGGTTGTTTTTTAAACTTGTTGCTCAGCAGCGCCCGGAAAGAGCCAGCTCCGCGCTAACTAAATTTACCCGCGTTACTTTTTCACTTCAGTTGGCTCAACGTAAGCCTTGGTACCCCAAAGTGGGACTGTCGAAAGGCTATGCTTAAAACTACCATCGGTCTCTTTTGTTGTATAAGACAAGTAGAGTAAGGTTTGGTTATCGGCATCATAAATACGGCGAACCTTCATTGTTTTGAAGAAAATGCTTTTTGACTTCTTAAATACAATTTCACCGGACTTACTCTTATCTATTTTTGCAATCATTTCCGGTGTGATTTCGCCAGTCTGACGACATGATATTGAGCTATCACTTGGATCTGCTAAGCTGAAATCCGCTTCGATAGAGGCGATGTGACATGTGACACCTGTTACCACCTCGTCTTTCAACTCACCGACTTTGATGTCTTTCAAAGTAAACCAACCGAGCCCCACGTCAGCAACATCGTTATCTGAACAACCAACTAGAGTAGTAGCAAGCAATGCACTTAACAGCATCTTTTTCATTATTTTTGTCCTTAACTAGGAAAGATATTGATGAAATCTATCAGAGGTTTGCACCTAAAACAAAATTTAGCCACGGAAAGGTCTATGTGCGCTAGGTTTGTTGCGGGCTTCATGCTAATGTACTGCTCTAAACGAAGGTATCAAGATGAATGAACAACAGTTAGCCAGTATCGAGCGTAAAAATACATGGCTGTATGATCTGGTCGAAGTTGAATTTCCGACACCAGAGAGTTTGAAAGGGCGCGATGTCTATTTCAAAACGCTAGAAAAAGCAACGTATCAAGTAGTCGACAAAGACACACTACTGGAAAGTGACTCTGAATTTAACCCCGACGATATTTTTCTGGTCGATTTTCATCGACTGACCATTATGTTCTCTATCTTGCAATCTCAGCGCTGGGAACAGCAGTATGATAAAGATATGATCATTGAATATCTGACACAGATTATCCTCACGCCAGATTTTGAATTATATGTTGGTTTTAAATCTGGAGTCCCAATTGGTGCTGCTATTGTTAGCCATCTCGAAGGAAATACACTCATCTCTGATGTTGCTGTTTCTGAATCAAAATACAAAAGCTCGTTTGTGGCTGATCTGGCTAAAAGACTAAGCACCGAGCAAAAACTGTTAGACTCAGTGGTTATCGAAAACTAACTTACACATCAATGTGCATAAAAAGTAAAGCAAGATGACGTTGGGTGATCTTGCTTAGAAAAACTGTAATTGCTCCCTTCTATTTCCATGAAATGCCAAGCTCGTCGTTTCAACAATCCCAAACTCAAATAAGATTAATCCAAACATTCTTAAAATCGCTTGGGCTTGAGCCTTTAAGACGTCTGGAGATGGCTATGGCAATTACCAATATTAAGTGCGTGATATTTGACTGTGATGGTACGTTGGTCGACAGCGAAAGACTGTGTTGCCAAGCGCTCGTCAATGTATTTAACCAGCATGGGGCTGAGTTAACGATGGAAGAGTGCGTTTCTCACTTTAAAGGAGGAAAGCTCGCTGACATCCTTTTAGATACTAAAGAATTGAAAGATATCAAAGTCCCAATTGATGTTTTAGAGCCGCAATACCGAGAAGAAGTCCAGTCTCTTTTTGTGCGTCACTTACAGCCGATGGATGGCGCAAAACGATTAATTCAGTTTTTGGATTCGCATAATATCGAATATTGTGTGGCGTCTAATGGACCTAAAGATAAAATTGAATACGCTTTGGAGTTAACCGGTTTACTCGATGCTTTCCGAGGGAAAGTGTTCTCGGCATTCGATGCGAATAGTTGGAAGCCTGAGCCCGATTTAATCATGTACAGTGCTATGAGCATGGGCTTTTTACCAAGTGACTGTCTTTATATTGATGACACTCCTAAAGGAGTTGAGGCGGGACTAAACGCCGGTATCAAAACGGTGCAGTTATTTAATGGTGAAGCTATCAATCGTGTTGATGACGAGCGTGTAATTCGCATCCATCATTTAGATGAATTAAAAGAGCAGCTGTGTGGCTGCTCTGTTTGACCTATTAATGGCAAACCGGACTTAAGCTGTGGATGTGCTTAAGTTTAGACTGTAGGTAAGGCGTTTGATGTAGACATTGGATAGATGAGAAGTTTTTTGTATGAAATCCGCAAGCAGCGCATGTGAATTTCTCGCCATCCGATGAAATGAGATATTCATCTCCTTGGCAGAGTGGGCAATTCAGGTTCTCTATGTCTTTTGTGTCTTTGTAATTATTCATATTGTTTTCCAGCAGCAAATTGGAATTGGCAAGATCAAGCATAGCGGAACGCTTTGTTTAAGAACATTATTTCATCCGGTACAGCGAGAACTTGAGATTCACTTCAAATATCCACTTGGATGTCGTAGAAAATATCGAAGGTAATAGTTGAACACGGTCTAAAGAAAAGGGCTCCTTAAGGAGCCCTTGTTGATCATAAGCCTCACAACGTTATGCGGTGCGGTAGCGTTGTAATATCTCACCAAGAGAAACGGAGGCTTGCGTGAGATTAGCGACGCCAGCGGTAGATTGCTCCGCCACTTCTCTGATTGTGCTTGATTGACTGCGAATTTCTGAAAGTTCCGATGCAATATCGTTAGCCACTGCGCTTTGTTCTTCAGCAGATGTGGAAATCTGAATGCTCATGTCCATTAATGAGCGTGCTGACTCGGCAATAGAGGTAACATCATGGCCGATTTCATCAATAAGCTGGCTGCTGGTTTGAGCTTGCTGAACGGTTCGGTTGGTGATTGAAGCAATGTTCTGACTCTCTATTTGAAGCTTCTCAATCATGGCTTGGATCTCTACTGTTGCCTGTTGAGTTCTGCTTGCTAATGTACGTACTTCATCGGCAACCACTGCAAATCCACGACCTTGTTCACCAGCACGGGCTGCTTCGATTGCTGCGTTTAGTGCCAACAGATTAGTTTGTTCTGAAATGGCGTTAATCGTTGTGATCACGTCATTAATCTGCGTCGTATTCTCGTTTAAATTGGTTACTGACGTAGAGGCTTGTTCAATATAGCTAGATAACGTCTCTATCTCGCCAATCACGTTTTGTACACGGCTTCTGCTTAGTTCGATCTTCTGGGCATCTTGGTCTGACTGCGTCGTTGCTTGTTGAGAAATACTTGATACCTCCTTTGCAGAGGCTGTCATTTCTTCCATTGCCGTCGCGACTGAATCAAGCGTTTGATATTGATGAGATATCTGGGTTTCACTCAACTGCATATCTTTTTCGAATGCAGAAGATGTCTCGCTCAACATCGTTGCATTATTTTTAACACTATTAACCAGTTCACTTAAGGTATCCATAGACTTGTCTAGCGCACAGCCGATGGTACCGAATTCATCTCGACCAGGGTGAAAACCAAGACGAGAGGTTAAGTCACCGTCACCAATTTTTTCGGTTGTTGTATATAAAACCCACAGAGCTCCTCCGATAAACGTTGCCACCCAGTAAGAGAATAGGGCAAAAGGAATAACCCATAAGAAGCTGAGTAATAGTGACGATAGAGCTGATGATTTTACCGATTCGTATTGTGTGGACACATTTTGAGTCAGCTTAATCACTTCTCCAGAATGCAACTTGGCATAAGCGGTGACAGACCCATCGACAAAAGAACTCTCGCTTACGCGGTTCGATTTCGATACGCCGTCAATTTCTGTAGCGCGGTTTGATTGAGCATCAACGATACCAGAAAGCTTCGCTTCGCTCGCCGAGATGGCTTGCTGCTCAAATTGTTGTATTTCATTGAAGTAGCGGCTTCCAGCCACTGAAGTGAGGGCTACTAAAAACAGTAGGAATATAACCCACATTTTGTCGTTGATAGACATCTTGATAAACAGCCTGTCTATCGTTCTAAACTCAACTTCTCTCATTTAAAGCTCCATTAGAGATAAAAGATATTGACCAAATCTATTGCTATATCGAAACAAAATATGCGAAGTTAATCAGCAAAATATGTAACGAATACTAAATTTAGTTTAAGAAATGAGATCTAAGGACGCCTATAACAGTATGTTATATCTTTAAATTGACATGAATGTTGATAAAAGAGTCATTTCTCTAAAGTGTTAAGCGGATATGAAATCTAATTGCAATCGTTTACTTTTGATTATGCTCATAGGTTTTTAAATCTTTACTTCTCGCTGTCATGAATGTGTCATATAAAGACTATAAAAAGGAGTTGCTGATGTGGATATGGCAAGAGCCAGGCCGTCAGCAAGTAAAAGCAAGAGAGCTTAAAATAAAGGAGGTCACAATGAGCGACCAATACCAAAACGATGAGAGCCTAGAGCTGCTAGATGCGCTTGAAATTGGCATTATCTTGTCGGAATACGTTGGCTCAGACAACGAAGCCGAATAGCGGAACACTCTCATCTCGTCGTAATTGACGTTATACTAGGTTCATGTCACACCAAGCCCTAGAGGCCAAAACTGGCGTCGAATGAACTTTCTAGCCCACCTGCATATCGCAGATCACAGTAACAGCCATTTATTGGGAAACTTGCTTGGAGACTTCGTAAAAGGAGATCCAAGCAAGCTGTATGATCGCGATATCTCAAATGGTATCAGATTACATAGATTTGTTGACCGTATTACTGACCATCATCCAATCGTCAACGAATGTAAGCCTCATTTCACTGGTATTGCGAGACGTTTTGCACCTATCGCTTTGGATATGTTTTGGGATCATTGCCTCGCAAAACACTGGAACGACTTTCATTCCGTGCCTCTCGAACACTTTGTCCAAACGGCATACGAGCGAGTAAACCGAGAGGTTCATGAACATTTGCCGCCACGTTTTTTGGTGCTCCACAGCAGAATGTGGCATGGCCGATGGCTTCAATCCTATCAAGATCTAGACAATATAGAATTTGCACTACATCGGATGTCGCAAAGAAGCCCTAGAATGGCAGACTTAACCACAACATTTAAAGTGATTGAAAGTGATTACACCGAATTAGAAGAGAAGTTCTCGTCACTTTATCGAGATGTTTTGCGCCAGTCGTATGACTTTCAGCAACAGCTTAATGACTCAACTCAATGAGATAGAAAAGTAGTATGGCTTTAGGGGCTCTGGTAAACTCTGCGCTCCAAAAATAATGAGGTTACACATGTCTGTTAATTTTGCTGATTTAGGCATCGAACAAAAGCTAATCGAGACGCTAGGCAATCTAAATATCGTGACGCCAACACCAGTGCAAGAAAAGTCAATTCCACACGTCCTTGCAGGAAAAAACTTACTTGCTGCTGCACAAACTGGTACGGGAAAAACGGCTGCGTTTGGTTTACCTATCATACAAACCGTTCAGCAAAAGAAACTTAACGGCACACCTCAAGCATTGATTTTGGTTCCAACACGCGAGCTTGCACAGCAGGTATTTGATAATTTGAATCAGTACTCGGCAGAAACAGAACTTCGCATTGTGTGTGTTTATGGTGGTACAAGCATTGGCGTACAAAAGAGAAAGTTAGAAGAGGGCGCTGATATTTTGATTGCCACGCCAGGCCGCCTTTTGGATCACCTGTTTAATGGTAACGTAAACATCTCTAAAACCGGTATGCTCGTGTTAGACGAAGCCGACCGTATGTTAGATATGGGATTTTGGCCTGACTTGCAGCGCATCTTCCGACGTTTGCCTGCTGAGAAACAGATCCTATTGTTCTCTGCGACATTTGAGAAGCGAATCAAAACTATTGCGTATAAACTCATGGAATCGCCAGTTGAAGTCGAAGTTTCACCAGCAAACACGACTGCTGAAACGGTAACACAAATGGTTTATCCAGTGGATAAAAAACGGAAACGTGAACTGCTAGCGTACTTAATTGGCTCGCGGAATTGGCAGCAAGTGCTTGTATTTACAAAAACGAAGCAAGGCAGTGATGAGTTAGCGAAAGAGCTCAAGTTAGATGGCATCAAAGCGGTTTCTATCAACGGTGATAAATCACAGGGTGCCCGCCAAAGAGCTTTGGATGAATTTAAACAAGGTAAGGTACGTGCTTTGATTGCAACCGATGTGGCAGCACGAGGGTTAGATATTCAAGAGCTAGAACAAGTCGTGAACTTTGATATGCCATTCAAAGCAGAAGATTATGTCCATCGAATTGGCCGCACTGGAAGAGCAGGAAAGTCAGGTTTGGCGGTTTCTCTGATGAGTAGAGATGAGGAGTACTTGTTGCAAGCTATCGAGAACCTGCTTGATCAACGCTTACCCCAAGAATGGCTGGCAGGTTTCGAACCAAGTCTTGTAGAAGAAGTTGAGCCTGAACAAAATGGGGGTGGGCGCCGTCGTAGTCGTTCATCAGAGAAGCGTAAGCTAAAAGCAAAATTGGCGATTCATAAGAATCGTGGTAAATCACGTAGCTCTCGCTAAACCGCGCAAACTTTTGTTCTTACATAATCAGGCTGTTTTTGCCTCTTCATAGACGTCTAACGTTTGGGGGATAGCAAGTAGGTACCCTTGATACATATCGAAACCGAGCTTTTTCATTAAGCGAAGTTGATGCTCGGTTTCAATTCCTTCGATAACGGTTTTAGAGCATAACGCTTTTGCGAGTGATAATGCATCGTTAAGCGCTTTAAAATCACCGTTTTCATACCTTAGCAATAAAGAGCGATCCATCTTGATTATATCTGGGCAAACGCTTCTCACTCGCTCAGTTGTCGATGCATTGACGCCATAATCGTCAATCGCTAATTTAAATCCTTCAAGACTTAACTCCCGAGCAGCTTGAGACAAAGAGAGTTCATCCTCCACCTTCAATTCAAGTAACTCCATGACGATTTGTTCATTCATCAAATGCGATTCATAAATGGTTTGTTTTAGCAGTCGGTTATAAGTGATGTCTTTGACTAGTATCTCTGCCGCTACCGGTAATACATTGAGAAACAATTGTTTTGTGTGAAAGCGAGACTGAGAGAAATTTTTGATATGGATTAGGCGACTTAAGCGTTCAACATTGAGCAAATCTTGAGTGGGATTCGCTTTGGATTGGAAAAACTGATCTGGCCTAACCATGGTGCCATTGGCATTGCTAATTCTTACCAGTGCTTCAAGGCCAACGATGGAAATATCGTTCTTATATATGGGTTGAAAGACACTGCGGAGAGTGAAGTTCGCGTATTTCGCAATATACTGCCCGTCGGCTTCTTTCCGGATGCAACTAAGTAGTTGCGAGATGTTCATCATTGTTACCACAACCTAAATCAATGTCTCAACATCAGCGTTATCGCGCTAATTTTTCTATTTCATTGGCAATGAATCTAAGTGTGCTCATTAACTCAAGCAAGAACGATGGTAATGGATGGGTAGTTTTGTCGAGTGATATCAAACAAATTGATGAAATAATTGATAATCTCAGCACTTCAATTTGATGCTACCATTGCAGTACGGCATACAACTGCAAATATTTTCTGACTAACTGCTGTTTGTTCGAACGCCGTAAAGGATGCCCAAACTTAATGTAACAAGGGCTAATACCGAATCGAGTGTCCAACGATTGCGTGAGTTGCGACTCGCTGGTGTACAGTGTGATTCCTTGTTCTGTGTATTCGTTGATCTGATCGGGTAGTTCCCCCATCCACCAATGAAGCAATTCTCGGCTCGTTTTGCTGCGACTTATCCAATGATCACAAACCAAAAAGAGTAGGTCATTAGGCTGTAAGGCATAGCCATATTCACTCTGCCATTCCGTAATTGATGAGAGTAAGTTTTCCCGGCAAGATTTTCCGGCACTGACCATATGGTGACTCAGAACCCAGACAGTGCCGATGTCGGATGAAATTCGATAGTGATGGGGAAGGTCTGGAGAATCCAACACTTCGATTGGCTTTATCACGCAGTTGTATCCAAAGTGACGAAAAGTATGTTCCATCCTTCTTGAAAACGCGAGACCAAGATGATGCTCACTCATGCCTTGGTTATGCACCGCAGGGTAATGCTTTTCACACAGCTTAAGACAGTCGTCTTGAAAATCATTAACACTTTGAATAACTAGGTCGAGTAGCAAAGAATATCCCTTAATAATTACAAAACGAACTGCAAAAGGTTAGCATAGTCTTTTGAGAATAGACTAATTTACTTCGGCAACTTCTTGATCTAAACACCAAATTTCTCACAAATGACCGTGTCTAATCTTTAATAGAACAACACGAAAGAAGCAGAAGTTGAACAAAAATTTGAAAGGGAAAAAATGATAAAGCTAGAACGCGCACAAAAAGAGGCGTTGGCCACCGCCATTCAAGATTACATGCAAGACGAGCTAGATGTTGAAATTGGCCAGTTCGATAGTGAGTTTCTAATTGATTTTATTACAGAAAAACTAGGGCCAATTTATTATAACAAGGGTGTTGAAGATGCTAAGTTACTGGTTGAACGCAGAATGTTAGAAGTTTCCGAAGAGCTGTATGAGATAGAACAAGAAATTAAGCTGTAAGTTTCAGTTTTACAAACGATTTAAAGTTCCTTCAAAAAATTCGAACAACTTGATAGATACGGTACCATTGGCTGGATGTAAATGATGGTAAATAATCTGTTTCATATGACGTAAATAGGTTAATGTAGTGTTTCTTGCTCAGCATTAACTTAGGAATATATCTAGGAACTTGAGATGGATACACTGGTAAAGAATTACAACCTTACTGCACGCGTGATGCATTGGTTATCAGCGCTGTGCATTATTGGTCTATTTGCAGTGGGTTTGTGGATGGTCGACCTTAGCTATTACAGCGAATGGTATCGAACTGCGCCGCATTACCATCGCTCTGTCGGTATTTTACTCGCTATTTTAACTTTGGCACGCATCGTATGGAAACATGTGACGGCGTCACCAAAGGTAGAAGGCGAACGTTACGAAGTGCTTGCTGCTAAAGCAGCGCATGGTGTCATGTACCTACTATTGGTCACCATCTTTGTTTCAGGTTACCTCATTTCAACGTCTGATGGACGCGGCATCGAAGTGTTTAATTGGTTCACCGTGCCAGGAGCGGGAGAGTTATTCCCAGGCCAATCAGATATTGCAGGTGAGATTCACTTCTATGCAGCTTGGGCAGTCATCCTGATTGCAGGTTTACATGCTATTGCTGCACTAAAACACCACTTTATCGATAAAGACAACACATTAAGAAAAATGTTAGGAGCTTCAAAATGAAAAAGTCACTTTTCGCTACAGGATTAGCTATCGCTATGGCACTGCCATTTGGTGCGCAAGCTGCAGATTATGTCATCGATACCAAAGGTGCTCACGCTTCAATCAACTTTAAAGTTAGCCACTTGGGTTACAGTTTCATCAAAGGTCGTTTCAATACATTTTCTGGTGACTTTTCTTTTGATGAAAACAACATTGCTGACTCAAAAGTAAATGTTGTTGTTGATACAACCAGCCTAGATTCAAACCATGCTGAACGTGACAAACACATTCGTAGTGGTGACTTCATCGATGCTGGTAAATACAGTGAAGCAACCTTTACGAGCACAAAAGTGGTTGATAAAGGCAATGGCAAACTAGATGTAACTGGTGATCTAACGCTACACGGTGTTACTAAGCCTATTACTATAGAGGCTGAATTCGTTGGTGCTGGCAGTGACCCATGGGGTGGCGAGCGCGCTGGCTTTGTTGGCAACACTCGCCTAGAGCTTGCTGACTTTGACATCCCAGTAATGGGTGCTTCAAGCTACGTCGATATGGAACTTCATATCGAAGGTATTAAGAAGTAATCAGTTCCTTTTAGATACACTAAAAGCGCTCTTCACTTGAAGAGCGCTTTTTTATTATCTTAATCACATCACTAACATCGATAAACCCGTCAGTGATAGCGATTGAAAGCCAATAGACGTTGTAAATGTTTAGCGAATTACGCTGTTTCTAACTCGCTTTTTTCCACTAGGTTTAAACGCTCACCAAAAATCGGGCGTAGTGCTTTTAATACTTCAGTACGAGTAACCACCCCGACCATCTGCCCATTTTCAAGCACAGGAAGCACTTGTGGCTTACTTACTTTGATACTTTTAGCGCGTTCTTCGAGAGACAAAGACGTCAAGCGAGTGGCAATACCCATACTGCTCGCTGGGTACAACTGCTCTTTATCGATACATAGGAACTCCACAACATCAACGAGGCGATCATCAGCGTCAATTGCGACCACATCTCTGCTCATGATGTCGACAACTTTTTGTTCTTTCACCGGAATATAGTCTTCACACCATAGTTCTACCATTACATCGTGAGCAGAGAAAAAGCCAACTAGGCGATCATGTACATCGACCACAGGTGCGCTCGTTACGTGATTATCAAGTAACACATCCAGAGCGGCTGCAATTGGCGTTTCTGCACGAATGGTGACTGGTTTTGGGTTCATAATGTCTTTAACAAAAGAGGCATTTTTCATGGTGAAATCCTTAACTGACGACAGTGTTGTAGTTGTAGTGATAGAAGAAATATTCGCTGCTTTTAGTTCTGGTCGGCGAAAAATACACCAGTTTGAAAGGCCAACTAATACAGCTCCGCCGACGATGTTGCCAAGCGTGACAGGAATTAAGTTAGCGGTAATAAAGTGGCTAATGTTTAGGTCTGCGTATTGTGACGCAGGCACACCGACAGATGCCCAAAAAGATTCAGGTGCAAAATTAGCGATAACAATACCAAGTGGAACCATAAACATGTTCGCAACACAGTGCTCAAAACCGCTGCTGACAAACATTGCCACAGGCAAAATTGTCATTGCTGCTTTTGTCATTGCATTTGCAGAACTAAATGTCAGCCAAATCGCTAGGCAGACCAACAGGTTACAGAGAATACCGAGTGCAAACGCTTGAATAAGAGTGTGGTGAAGTTTGTGTTGTGCGATGTTAAGCGCATTTAATCCCCATTGACCGCCATCCATCTGATAAAGACCAGCAGCAGTAACCAGCGCAAGTAGGAACATCGCACCAATAAAGTTACCAACGTAAACTTTGCCCCAGATCGAAAGCATCTTACCGAACGAGATTTGCTTATTGGCCCAAGAAATACTGGATAGGACGGAGCTGGTAAATAATTCACCACCGCAGATCACGATGAGGATCAATCCCATGCTAAATGCGAGTCCACCAGCTAGGCGGCTCAAGCCCCAACCAGCGCCCGTACTGCCGGTGGTCACCGTGATGTAAAACAAGAATGCTAACCCGATGAACGCGCCGGCCATAATGGCGAGGCTTAATGTCATACTGCTGGTTTTGTTTGCCTTACTTAACGCAAATTTTTCCGCTTCAACCATCATCTCTTTTGGAGAAAAATACTGGTGATTTTGAGAACTGGTCACCGCCATATTGACTCCTTAATTTGTAATCGCATAAAAAATCCTTGGTTATTAACTCAAAAATGAAATTGTTGTTTTTATTAAGAGCCTCAATGACTTCGGTTTCAAAACCATTGAGGCTTGCGGTGTTCCCGAACCGCGTACTCAGAATAGGGAGAACGGTTAGTAAGGTAAAATTGATAATATTTAGAAACCTCATCAAATTAATTGATAACTTTACGGGGCTAGGTAAAATGAACTCTATTGCTTATTGGGGCATGCTTTAACAATTGTGGGGATTGGGAAATACCCACTAATAATGGAGGACACTTTGCGCTACTCACTTAAGCAATTAGCGGTTTTCGACGCAGTTGCAGATACCGGCAGTGTAAGCCAAGCCGCAGAAAAATTGGCTTTAACACAATCAGCGACGAGTATGTCGCTTGCGCAATTAGAGAAGATGCTTGGCAGGCCGTTGTTTGAGAGGCAAGGCAAGCAAATGGCGTTAACCCATTGGGGGATGTGGTTACGACCAAAAGCAAAACGCTTGCTACAAGATGCATTGCAGATTGAAATGGGCTTCTATGAGCAACATTTATTGAGTGGTGAGATTCGTATGGGAGCGAGTCAAACCCCAGCAGAGCACTTAGTTCCCGACCTTATCAGTATCATTGATAATGACTTTCCAGAAATGCGTATTTCCCTCGGTGTACAAAGTACAAAAGGGGTGATTGATGGGGTATTAGATTACAAGTATGACTTAGGGATTATTGAAGGGCGCTGTGATGATAACCGTTTACACCAAGAAGTATGGTGTCGTGATCATCTTACTGTTGTCGCAGCTTCTCATCATCCTTTTGCGCGTAATCAGTCTGTTAGCCTTGCGCAGTTAGAGCAAGCGAAGTGGGTACTAAGAGAGCATGGCTCTGGCACACGAAAAACATTTGATAGTTCCATTCACCACCTTATTGAAGATTTGGATGTGTGGCGCGAGTATGAACACGTTCCGGTGTTACGTAGTTTAGTTGCTAATGGTCAGTACCTTACTTGCTTACCGTATTTAGATGTAGAGCGATATATAGAAGCAGGTCATCTTGTGGCATTAAATGTACCTGAGTTAAAAATGGAAAGGACGCTTTCATTTATATGGCGCTCAGATATGGCAGAAAACCCATTAGTCGACTGCATTAAAAGAGAGGGGCTGCGAATGATGAAAGGGAAGCCTTCAGTTCTTTAAAGGTTGATTAAACATGCCTACGAGATGAGTTGGGTTTATTCCCCAAATCTGTTGATTTATCGTTTGCGTCAAACTTTTAATGTAAATTGTGAAAATAATAATATCTTATTGTGATCAATATCACCGATAAGCTGAGCTGATGTATCTAACATGTGTCCTTGATTTCAATGTATGAAGGCAGTTATTGAACCATATAGGTACGATAATAGCCGAGTAGGTGTGACTACCATGACGACACTTTTAGCTATTTCTATCACTACTGGAATTTTATCTGGCGTATGGGGTTGGATCGCCATCTCTTTAGGTTTGCTTTCTTGGGCTGGTTTTTTAGGTTGCACTAGCTACTTTGCAGCGCCAACGAGCGGATTGAAAGGACTAGGCATCAGCTTAATCACCAATATGACAGGCGTATTCTGGGCAATGGTAATTATTCACGGTTCCACTTACGTTGGGTTGGAAATTATTGGCTATGTGATTACCGCTATTGTGGCATTCTTCATGTGTATTCAAGCTAAACAGGCTTGGCTCGCGTACATCCCTGGTACTTTTATTGGTTCATGCGCAACATTTGCGGCTGATGGAAACTGGCAACTTGTTATTCCATCGTTGTTGCTAGGTGGTGTGTTTGGCTATCTAATGAAAGCGACAGGGCTATGGTTGCATACGAAATCAACCGCTACTTCATCTTCGCTTGCTGAGCAAGCACAGTAGTGAACCCCCGATCTTATTGGTATCCACTGTGTATTGAGTTTTATCCCTCTCAATACCCTTAATCAAAATTAATGATGTTTGATACAAGCACACCAAATTGGTGTGCTTTTTTTGTATTACAAGACAATACGCTGAGTGTGAAATACGCCTAACTCATGTATTGCCGTTGGCCATGGTAACAACGCGTTTAAGTGTCCAGCGCAGAAGTACAGGAATACATTCCATGCCTTTCTCTTCACAATGAGAAACAATAGCCAAAGCTAAGTCCGGTTTTGCATGTTTTTTCAAAACACGATTTACGACTTTTTTAGCAGGGATAGGGTGGTCATGAGGAACTTTGATGATGTCCTTAAAGAAAAGTTCAAAACCATTGTTGTACAGAAAGTGCTCGATGTCTCGGTCGGGTAACTCCGTAAGTCGATGCCTTTCCTGATCATGGTCGAGCTGTGCTCGCACTGCATGCGCGTACTTTTTCCCTGCTGGGTCGCCATCGGTAACGACATGCCAATCAATACCAAACTCTTTTGCTACTTTGATGAGTGATTTTAGACCTGATTGAGCAAACTCAACGATTTGAACCCCTTCGGCAGCCAAGTCATACCCGCATTGACGAGCCAGTTCATGAAAAAGCCAAACTTCGGTTTCGCCCTCAACAAGTAACCAGCACCGCGCAAATAATGCTCCTGAACGATGAAAACGAATATGGAAACCAATTCGGCGCAACTCATCTCGACCAAACTTTGTTGAGTTTAAACTCTTAGCGATGGTTCTGTCTGATAGCCGAATTAAACGTCGAATTGAATACAGTGGAACAGAACCGAGTAACGTGCCACTGTTGGTGGTTAATATCTTTTGCATTGGCAACAATTGCAATAAGGACCACGCTCTCGCTAGATGAGTTGGATGCAGTCGACCTTCTGGATCTTCAATAATCAGTATTGGTCTCGCGCAGCGCCTTAAATCGGTGGGACCCTTAGCTTGAAGATAGGCATTGAGTAACCCCATTAAAAGCAAGCGGCTTTGTTTGTCATTGGTTTCTTTCAAGAACTGACTCAAGCCTTTATCAGAGGAAGGGCTTGTATAGAAAAGACCATCACGAGGTTTGCGTGGGTTGCCTTTACTGACACTTCTGAACGCGAAATAGTGTTCAACAAGCGTTTGCATTGAGTCGAGGCTACTACGAATCTCACCTTTATTCACATGGCCAGGCATAGCCAATAAGCGTCGACAGGTGTTGTTGATTCGTTTTTCAATCCGAGCATTTTTACCATCGCCGTTGACATGGTTTAAATCTGGGAAGCGTCGGGAGTCACGTAGTCGGATTACAGGATGAAGTGTCATTAACTCAATAGCGAGTTTCTCTGAGTGGTGAAGTTTTTTGGGTTTGCCGTTATGATCCAAAAACGCGTACTTTGTATTAATGCCGTGCTCATCGCGAGACGCACTAATACGATAGTAAATGACTTGCTCACCATCTTCGTTGGTGCACCATGTAGGCTTTATGCGTCTGTAGCGTCCCGCTTTTACTTCGTTTTTATCCTGTGCTTTAAAACAAACAATGATCTGTAAGTGTTGTGTTTGTGGATGAGAAATTGAGTAGTCAACGTGAAAATCTTTCAGTTTGAATTGATACAATGAGCCATTGGCAGGTAGTGCGATGGAAAGGGCATCGAGCAATGATGATTTGCCCCACGTGTTTTCACCGATAAGCGTGGTGAGTTCGTCAAAAGAGAGTGAAAGGCGTTTGATGCCTCTAAACCCGGAGATTTCGATGCGTTCTAGTCTCATCTCAATCCTCCTTGCAATTATTTGAATTATCGAGAGTTATTTTGCTACTCCTAAGCATATATGAATTCGGAATTTTTGAGTTAAGCTCAGTTCACAAAATTACGAGAGCCTCTTACTGAATAGAGACCGTTACAAGCGAGGCTTGCTTTCAAAGCTGGGGGACAGCATCGTGATCACTTAAACATGAAATCCTAAATCGCAGTTTCATAAAATTCATGATTCTGTCATGATTCACTTCTTATTATTATAAGGAATGAAAAAAGAGAAGATGAAGATGAATAACAATCATAAGCCAGTGAGAATCAAACTGGCACACATCAATGACACACATTCCTACTTTGAACCAACGTCATTACAGTTAAAGCTTAAGATAAACAATGAACTCACGCTAGAACCCTATGTCAGTGCTGGCGGCTTTTCTCGTATCGCAACCAGAGTCGAGCAGTTAAGAGATGATGCTCAGCGCCAAGGTCATGGGATGTTGTTCCTCCATGCCGGAGATTGCTTCCAAGGCACGCTGTATTTCTCACTATTTAAAGGCAAAGCCAATGCCGACTTATTGAACGCATTAAAGATTGATGCAATGGCGTTAGGTAACCATGAATTAGATATGGGGAATGAGCCAGTTGCATTGTTTTGCCAACGTACTCAGTTCCCATTGCTTGCTGGCAACTGGGATTTATCCAATGAATCACTTAAAAAAATTCACCGTATCAGTGATTGCAAGGATGTATATAGTTACCAACCGGATACACAGAGCGCTCAATACATTGTTAAAGAATTCCATGGTGAGCGGGTCGCGATTTTCGGATTATCCATAGATAAAATGAGCGACATCGCAAACCCTGATGCAGACACGCCTTTTCACTCAGCAATTGAAACCGCCAAGGCGACCGTAAAACAAATCCATTCATCAGGTATAAAAAATATTATTCTTCTGAGCCACTTAGGTTATGAAGGTGATTTAGAGTTAGCTGAGCAAGTCGCAGGTATTGGTATAATTGTTGGTGGACACAGCCACCGGTTGCAAGGTGATTTTTCATCAATAGGGTTAGGACAAGACGATCCCTACGGTATCAAAATTAATGATACCTATGTGGTGCAAGCGGGTTTCCATGCTTTGACAATGGGGCACTGCGTCATTGAGTTTGATGAACACGGTAAAGCAACGATGTTGAGTGGACAAAATGAACTGTTGCTTGGTCGACGTATTTTTTGGGACTCGACGCTAAACCAACAGCTCGACCAAGGTGTATTCGAAACCGCGTGCGACTTCATCCATGGTCAACCGAATGTCGTGGTTTGTAAGAAACACCCGGAAACTCAAGCGATCCTGAGCGATAAATATATTCCTCAGGTCAGGCAGTTACAGTCACAAGTCATTGCTAGTGTTGACACCAAAAAGCGTCATGTGAGAATTCCCGATGAATTTGGTGAGAGTGAGTTGGCTTCCTCCGTTGCCCGATCATTTCTGCACTGTTTAAACAAACGTGGATATGACGTTCAATTTGCAATTCATAATGCGGGTGGCGTGCGAACCTCTTTGAACCCTGGCAACATTACAGTGGCAGACATTGCCGGACGGCTGTTGCCTTTTGCCGTTCCTATCGGCTTTTACGATGTAAAAGGCAGCGCTATTCGCCGTGCACTTGAAGGCGCGATAAATAATGCACTCAACAATGGCGTAGAAGGCACTGGATCTGGCAGTTATCCGTACACTTACAATTTAAACTTCGAGTACCACGCAGATGCCCCAAAAGGTGAAAGAGTTCAATCATTAGTGATTTTTGATGGCAAACAATGGGTTGGTGTTCAAGATGATGTTTGGTATCGAGGGACTTCTTCTGCCTATACGATGAAAGGGAAAGAGGGGTACGACGCATTGCAGGAGATGAAAGGAGAAGGGCGTGTGACCAGTTTGTCCATGGCTGATTGTTTTATTGAACTCCTGACCGATGAGCCAAACTGTTTGAATCAAAGTCACAAACTTTACACAAAGCGACGTCGATAATAGATACTGGTATTGATTTTGCTGCTCTCCACTTACTACATGGGTTGATGAGGATGGCAGTATGTGGAATAAAGATTGGGCAGATACGGCAGTCGTGGTTGCCTGGATCGCAATTTGGTCAACACTGGTCTACTTTGTGCCTCTAAGCGGCTTTTGAATTGCTAAGAATGTGGATGCTACAAAAGGGAGCAGTAATGCTCCTTTTTTGTATCTATCTTCCCCGTTAGGGCTCTAACCAATGAAGAGTTTGTCTTCAGCCATTTGCTGCTTTTTGTCTGTTTACTAAAGTTCAGGTGGTTGAATCCATTTCTTTCTTTTTATAGTGCTTCCTGATTTTTGATAAGAATTTTATTTCGATAAGACAAGGCTTTTTTGTTGGAAAGCCTGACGCTCGGCGTTATTATGTCGGCGTTTGGGGAGTAGTTAGCGCAAGTTTACTTATCGTCATCTCGTTAAGCATCAGCTTATCCGGTAAGTAAAGGTGTTACGTGGTTCATTCACGTCAACACTTCAACGAGACCAACGCATTCATTGACTAGCAGCACATAATCGTTATGTGGCTGTTGGTTGTTATTGTCTGCGGAAGGTCACCAAACGAAGTCCTTCCGCCATGGGAGGAAATATGTCTCTTATCGAAAATACCACCCAATTGAGCCAATCGGTGCCTCTTCAAGAATCATTAGCGATGTATGGTGCTTTTGGTTTATTTACCCTTGTTCTTGTTACGCTTGATATCTATCAAACACGTGGTGGCATTATCACGATGAAAAAAGCCATCGTTTGGAGTGTTTTTTGGTTCTTGCTTGCCTTTGTTTTTGCAGGTTCTATTTATTTATTCTGGGACTTTTACGCGCCACATAGCGCTTATACGAACGACAAAGCAACGATTTCATTCTTAACTGGTTACTTACTAGAGAAGTCGCTAAGCGTGGATAACTTGTTTGTGTTTGCCATCATCTTTGCACAATACAGTGTGCCGGAGCACTTGCGTCCGAGAGCATTGCTTTGGGGGGTGATAGGTGCGCTAGTTTTACGCGCTGTCATGATTGCGGTTGGTGCTCAGTTACTTGCACAGTATCACTGGGTATTGTACTTATTTGCTGCTTTCCTTATTTGGACGGGTGTTAAGTTAGCTCGCGACAAAGGCGAAGCAGAAGAGGTTAATCCATATCCTGAGCAGTTGATTCGAAAGGTATTGCCAGTTACAGATGACTACCAAGGAAATTACTTAATCTTAAAGCAAACTGGTAAGTGGGTGGCAACACCGATGCTGATCGTTGTCGGTGTCATTGCAGTAATGGACGTTATGTTTGCGTTGGATTCTATACCAGCTATATTCGCGGTAACGCGAGAGCCATTTTTAGTCTTAGCCGCGAACGTATTTGCATTATTGGGTTTGCGATCGCTGTACTTTGTTCTTCAAGCAATGTTAGACAAGTTTGTGTACTTAAAACCAGCATTATCAGTAATCATGATGTTTATCGGGGTAAAAATGCTATTGGTTGGAACAGAATATGAGATTCCGACAACATGGTCTCTCACATTTTTAGTTGTTGTGATGACATCGGCAGTGGTGGCATCACTCCTAAAAAATAAAGCGAAGCGTCAAACTAGCGTTAATATTACTAATCAAAAAATATAAAGTAAGCACTAAAATCAAAAGAAATAACGAAAAATATTGTTAAATATATGTTGTTGATTAAGGGGCGATTATGCAGGTAATGTTCAGTTATTCAATGTAATTACAGCAATTGTGATTATTTATGCCGTTATTATTCATTTGTATTTTTGAGTTTTGTAATGAGTTTGTTTTATTAGAAATTCTAATTTGAATGGGTAAAATTTGTCATTTCTTAAACAATAAGAAACTGACTAATATACAACCAACTAAACAGACTACTGCTTTTAAAGAGAGGCAATCATGGCACAAGCAATGCAAATGACAAATGTAGCTTTACCAACCTCTATGGATAAGAAAACCTACGCGGTTAACTTCAAAGGACTGATTGCTCACTTACTGGACATTCTATTTGTAGATAACACTGCGCCACGCAGTTACTACGCAGAAGACTTGTCAGCACATATTCAAAAAGACATCGGTATGTACCGTTAATATTGAAATAGTGTAAGAAATACCGGCCTATGAGCCGGTATTTTTTTATTTGTAAAACATGCCTACTCAACCTACGCCCTAGAAAAGAAACACTCTAGAGGAGGTAGACATGATAGTAGATTAAGTGTTGTATAGAAAAACGGGGCACCATTGGTGCCCCGTTTTGACATGACTGAAGTGCGATATTACTTCTTGCGGCAGTATTCTGCGATCACGTACATCGACTGACCACCATTTGCCTTACCCGAAACTAGCTTTGGATCATCGCCAAGGCTAATACCACGAATCACTGTACCTTGTTTGATTACTTGGTTAGTGCCTTTTACTGGTAGGTCTTTAATTACTGTTACATCGTCACCTTTCTTAAGTTCAGTGCCGTTACAGTCAACCGTTTTATCGTCAGCAGACATCCCTTTCATTGCCCAGTTCATTTGCTCTTCTTCCATGTACATCATGTCAAGAGCATCTTGAGCCCAGCTTTCTGTGTTTAGGCGAGTGAGTTGGCGCCATGCAGTCACTTGTACAGCAGGAACCTGGCTCCACATGCTTTCGTTTAGACAACGCCAGTGGTTAATGTCTTTTGGCTCATCGATCTCACCCAGACACTTATCACAAACCATGATGGCAGTATCAACCGTCACATTACCGTGAGGTGGGACAGCGTATGCAGTTAGTTGAGATTCAGAAGAACACAGTTCACATTTTGACTCGCAGCGCGCAAGCAGAGTAGCTTCAATAGACATAAGGACTCACCTTAGTAATGTTATTTTGTGGCGGTATTATCCACTTTATCCTGAGAAATAAAAGGGTGTTAGCGAATTAAAGACTAGATTTTACAATACTCCAACCTGATTAAGGTGAAGATGTAAAATATTCGCTAAATAAATAATACGGAAGTATAAAAGACTCTATTAATTGTTTTGGCTTATGAATTGGTTGTGTCAATTTCTACAACGATTACAAGCCTAAAAGAGGTAAATGTAGAGAGAGGGTGGCTAGAACATAGCCCTCTAATTTACAGAGGGCCTGTTGTTAACGTTCGACAATCTGGACAATTTGCTCTTTTGAAATGCTCATTTCTTTACCATCCATGTCTTCATACTCGTACATACCCGTTTCCTCGTTCAGGTCTGGTTTACCGTAAGAGGTAATAATTTTCCCTTCATTTGTCGACATCAGATATTGGCTACTTCCGCATGCAGCAAGAAGTAATACAGTGGCAATAACAGTCAATACGCGCATAGAGTTTTCCTTTTAAACAAGTGAGTTAGGCAAAGACATCGATTTAACTATAGCAGAGGAAATATGAGTGGGTTTGAATACAATTGAAATGAAAAAGCCCAGTAGAAACTGGGCTTTGGTAGGAAGGGTGTTGCGATTACTTCAAAACAGAAGTGTTAGTGACACCTGTTAGTGCGTCATCCATTAAGAAGTCAGTGTTTTCCATCTGCATCTCTACATGATGATCAATATCAGACAAAGTGCCATTTGGCGAAGCAAAAGTACTGTGCGATGCAGTAGCATTAAACTGTACAAAGCTCGCAGTTGCATTCACAGTAGTGTCCGTACTGTTCACAGTCTTCAACCCTAGCTTATTAGCGAGCGGTTCAGTACCCGCGAATGGTGCATTTGGAACGCTGTTTGGTACTGTGCTATCGCCATCCACTTCTGTCATAAAGAATGGTGTCGTTAGCGAACCAGATGCCACTAAATCTGAAGCGTTTGTGAACGGATCGACAGTGTCTAGTGTAGTCTGTGCTGCATAGATAAATTGTGAAAAACCTGCTTCTAGCGCTGCTACTTGAGCTTCCGTTGCCGCAGCCTCAAATGCTTCGTAACATGTTTTATCTTCTAGATCCGCACATGATGCATCAGCGTAACTCGCATAGTCTTTAGATGCTGCATAAGCGAGGTTATGTTTGATCTGAGGGCCGTAATTGTCTGAACCCAGTAACAAATTACCAATTTGTCCACCAGAGTTCTGTACTGATGCAGAACTAAAGGTGTACAGTGCATCCGCAGTAGGGCTGCCCAATGTATTGTTTGCTGCTGCGACGGCAGATGTAGCGACAATACCGCCAAGTGAATGACCTAGCATTTTGACTTTTGAACCCGTCATTGGGTTGAAGCCTCGCAGAGGACCTCCAGCTAAAAGACCGCCTTGAGCAGATACTACCAAGCTAGCGCGCAAACCTAACACATCCAGAACACTTTGACGTAGGTTGTCACGCGCAACGGCTAAGTTGGAAAGATTTAGATAAGCCAGTACATTCGCATTTGCGGAACGTTGTTCATCTAAGCTGCGCGTACCATGAATAGGTAAGTCAATAGCGATAACTGCCACACCTGCTTTTACCATATTGAACGCGAACGCGTACGCATTCTCTTTCGCAGAGGTGATGCCGTGTTGATAAATCACAACGTCTGTCGCGACGCCAGATTTAGGTGTGAAGACCAGTACTTCGACATCTTCAACCGATTTCACTACGGGAACAGGCGAGTAGCGAGTAATAATACGCTCACTATCAAGCTGGGTACCATCGGTAAGAGTAAGCTTAGCTCCAACAAGTTTTAGCTGCTCTGTAGGATCTGTAGCAAGCTTTGTCACATCAACAGGATCATTTGCAAAAACGCCTGTTGATAGCTGCTGAACCATGTTTGCTTGCTCGTTCGGATCCGCTAATGCTGCGCTTAGCTTCGCTAGGCTTGGCATCGCAGATACCATTGGTTGCATGTTCCAGCTTGCGCCTTTTTCCAAGTAATGAGGCAGTCTTACCACACCTTGTGTCACGCTTACATCGGCACCTGATTGCATGTAAAGGCCTTTAATTGCCGTTTTAGCTGCGTCTAGATCGCTAATGTATTTACTAAAGTCATCGTCAGAGTCTAGCGCAGTGCTAAAGTCTTGGGTTTCACCGAGCGTTATTGTGTAGGCCGTTGATAAGTCTACTGAACCTTCGTTTGAGTCATTTTTGTAAACGGTATTTAGTGTGTTTGCGCCAGTAGAAAAACCAGTAGCGGTTACTCCTTTGACTGCCGCTAACGTATCACCTACAGACTGGGTACTGAACCATGAGGAGTAAACGATGTCGTTAGGATTAACTTGAGCTAGACCAAAAATGCCTTCAACCGCCTGAGTGACTGCTTGAACAGAAGCAAGGTCGCCAGTTTCATAAACGATTTCTTTCGATTTACCTGTCGCATAACTGGCTGATGTACCAATTGGCTCACCATTCACGTCAGTAACATCTTGTGTAACCGCAAAAATGTACTCGCTTGACTCATCAAGTGCAGCCAAGAACTGGATGTATAGAGAGCTACCTTTTGCTTGAACTACGTAGTCCTGATTCTGAACGAGTACCTCTTCGATTGGGTTAGATTTACCGTCCCACTCGGTTAAGCGTTGGTTAATCTTGATGACTTTAACACCAGACGACAGCATGCCCGTTGCAAAACCGTCGCCGTTGAAGTTAAGAACGATTGGCATAGACGTTGACCATCCATCCATCGTGTTCATTGAGGCTCTAGGGTTGGTTAAAGCATCATCGCCATCAGTTGGCAGACCAAGCGTACCATCGCTTGTGTCCATTAATAAGTAAGACGGTGCCGGTACATCTGCGTTCGCTCCTTGAAGCGTAAAACTGATGGATGTTTCGCGATCAAGCAATGCTTGGACTTCATCTTCAAATTGAACTTTGTCGGAAGTACCAGAGCTGGAGGTATCATCACCACAACCAGCAAGAAGGATTGCAGAACAAAGCATTGATAATTTAAACGTGTGTTTCATTGGTTTACTCCGTAATCCCATTATTTGAAGGTGTAGTTCATCTGTACCGCGCTGATGTAAGCAGTACCTTCTGAGTCAAACTTAATCTCTTCACCCAGAGCATTTTTCTCAGTGAAAGAGCCTGATTTACTCTTAACAAGTGCAAAGCCTGCATCGAAAGTTAAATTCTCATTCATTGCGTAAGTTAGGCCCGCGCTGTACCAAAAACGGTCACTGTCAGGGATACTCAATGTTGCTTCACCTGCTTGTTCGTCGTACGCAAAGCCTGCACGGAATGTCCAGTCTGTATTAAGTATGTAAGTTGCACCAATGGAGTAGCGATTGTTGTCTTCATATTTCTCAGGTTTAAAGAAACATACTCCGTCATTACATTCGTTACTGGTCGCTTTTAGTTCTTTAAATGTGCTCCAGTCGGTTTGTTGCCAGCCGTAATGTACAGCCCATTGTTCATTCAATTGATGGAAAGCCGATAATTCGATAATTGAAGGGAGAGAGATTTTTAAACGGCCATCAACTTTTGGTGATGAAGCTCGACCAGAGTCGTAACTACTAAACTCACCGTCATCAAAATCTAGATCAACCTTAGAGCGGTAGCCAAAGCCAAAACGGTTGTTTTCATTTAGCTCAAATAAAGCGCCGACATTCCAACCCCAAGCGAAAGTTTCACCTTCCATGCCGACAAGGTTATCGGACTTATTACCACCTAAAATACCGGCGAGTGCGCCTTTGTGGCGAGTCAGCTCTGCTTCAGCGTATACGAGGTTAATACCACCACCGACACTGAAAGACTCGTTGATACGGTAAGCGACATTAGGGTTGATGTTTACTGAAAGTAGGGAAGTGTCACCCGCCATATCACCAGCGGAAATATCATTTGGATAGTCAGTAGCAACACCGTATGTTGTGAACATACCGATACCCCAAGCCCAGTTATCATTGATAGGGCTGATGTAATAACCTGCTGGCACGATCTGTAAAGGGGCGACATCTTTCGCGTGTTCATTGTTTACAGTGTCGTACACATCGACTTCAGGGTCGATGATAGATAACGCGCCCGAAAATTGAGCTTCTTTGAAAAGTGTCATTGCTGCAGGGTTACGAGCAAGGACGCTGGCATTATCTGCGACAGCCCCTTCACCTGAAAATGCTCGACCAAGACCAGATGCCGAATGTTCAGCTACCTGGAAGCCCGCTGAGTGGGCATTACACGCAAACAATATTGAAATTGTAAGCAGAGAGCAGTGCTTCTTGTTCATCCTTGACCCTCCTAGGGTGTCATAATGCTGGACCGAAGTCCTTGTAATTGTTGTGTGGTACTTACACCAATTGTTAATACGCGAAATACAACGGTGATGTAAATGTAATGTTAATTGTATGTTTAATAACTTGTCAAAGTTTGAGCGTATTTTGCGTTTTAAATATGATGCATAGGTCAAACGATGGCTTGTAAGGGCATGTATTATCGTTATATTTTTGAAGAGAATGGTACGACCAGAATTGTTTTGCGAGCTTTATAGTTAAATGACGATCAAATCAAGAGATAGCTCGCTTTGCTGTTTCTTCACTTCACAGGCATAATTCGCGCTCGCTATGTAGTTATTCAATAGACGCAATAGGAACCGCATTGGAATTACTGAATGTTGAATTTTTAGGTCGTTCGCTAAGGCTCGAAGGATCGATGGCTGGGTGGCAGCAGTTATATTGGGATAATACGTTGGTGTCTCAAATCGATGCCAGTGACAATACCGCAGAGACTTGTCTACATCAGTTTAGGCTCTCTGCGGGTGAGGAAATCCTGAACTGTCATTTAGAGTGTTCTTTAACATGGCAACCGTTTGAATTGAGTTACAAGGTCACAATTAACGGTGAGCTCATCAATGAAGGTTGTCGAAATGAAAAAGACATCGAGCGCCAAGTGCCAGAAGTTACGCCACCATCCGAAAAGCGTTTAAGTGTAATAGGCCTCGTATCTCTTGGGATGAAAGCACTTAAAAGTGCGAAAGTTATTAAAGTGGCGTTAGCGTCTGCAAGTCTCGCTGCATATTCTTGGCTATTTTCCATCGAGTTCGCGCTAGCGTTGATCGCTTGTTTGGTTTTTCATGAATATGGTCACATTAGAGCGATGAAGTATTTTGGAATGAAGACCAAAGGAATCTATTTGATTCCATTCCTAGGTGGTTTGGCGCTAAGTGACGAAAAGATAAACACGCGCTGGCAGGATGTGGTTATCTCAATCATGGGACCATTTTTCGGTTTAGTACTTAGTATTGTTTTTACTTTGCTTTATTGGATGACTGGTGAGGTAATCTTCGCTGGGCTTGCTGTGTTTAACGCCTTGCTTAACCTATTTAATCTGCTGCCTATTTTACCATTAGATGGTGGCCATGTGCTCAAAAGTATTACCTTCTCAATGAATACTTGGGTCGGGTTAGTTGGCAGTATTGCGACCGCTTTATTAGGCATTTTTATCAGTTACTATTTCGGTCTGACGTTGCTAGGGTTTTTATTGTTAATGGGAATGTTGGAAGTGGTGATGGAATGGAGAGCTCGACATCAAAGCCATTTATTGCCATTAACCCGTTATGGGCAGCTATTCTCACTGGCTTGGTACTTGGTCTCTGTCGGAGGTTTTGTTTCTATCATCTGGTATTTTGCCACTCTCGGAGATAGTTTGTTAAGTTTGCCGCTACAGATATTGGGCACTTGATTAGAATCATTAAAAAGCTCCCTAGGGAGCTTTTTGTTATTTGGCAAGTAAGTAGGTAGACGATAGTAGCAATCAATTAGCCGCATCTTGGTGCTTTCGCGTTATACGCAGGCAGCTTATTTATGGTTGCTTGTAAATCTTTAATGCGCGTACTGTGCGATGGGTGGGTTGAGAAGAATTCAGGTGGTTGAGAACCACCTGATGCAGCACTCATATTTTTCCATAAATCGACACTTTGACGTGGGTCGAAACCTGCTTTTGCCATGAATTCCAGCCCGACAATATCAGCCTCGGATTCCTGAGTACGACCGTATGGCAAGATAACACCGTATTGAACACCGACACCAAGTGCCGCCATCGTCATTTGTTGATACTGTTTGTACTCGGAAGCGCCAATGGCAACGTTTGCTAGAGACAACCCTGCATTTGCTAACTGACTTTGTGAGAGACGTTCATTACTGTGGTCAGCGAGGACGTGAGCGACTTCGTGACCAATGACTGTTGCCAACTGATCTTGGTTTTTCGCGACATCTAAAAGCCCGGTATACACGCCGATCTTCCCACCTGGTAGAGCAAACGCATTGACTTGTTCACTATCAAAAACAACGACTTCCCAGTCTTTAAATCCAGATTGAGCGGGAATGCTGTCAGTGATGTGTTTGGCAACGCATTGAACGTAGGCATTCGTTTTGCGATCTTTGCTGATTGGGATATCTTTCTTCATTTGTTCGAAAGATTTAGCGCCAAGCGATGACATTTCCTGATCTGAAAACATCAGGATCTGGTTGCGACCCGTCGGTGATGCGCTACACGCTGTTAAACCCGCGATAGTTAAAAGAGCAGAGGCTTTCATCCATACCTTCATAACAGGCTCCATTTAATTTTTTGTTTTGAAGCAATAGTATATACCCAAATAGTAACATGATGCATGGATCAAGTTATTCATCTGATTAATAAAGAAGGTGAGATGTTACGTCTTGAAGTTATGCCCAAGTAGCGTCTATGCTAGCTTCCTAGCACATCGTTACAACCTAACAAACCAGTTTGTGAAACTAAGAGTAAAACAATGAGTATATGGAAAAAGCCCGTAAGCATAGAGATTCTGAATGCCACGTCAAAAAATACCCTGATCGAGCACCTACAAATTAAATATACAGATTTCACTGACGACTCCCTTACAGCAACCATGCCCGTATGCAGCTTTACTCATCAACCTTTAGGAATGCTTCACGGTGGTGCATCAGTCGTGCTCGCAGAAACATTAGGCTCATTGGCTGCAAACTTCTCTGTCGATGAGGGCAGCTACTGCGTCGGTTTAGATATTAACGCGAACCATGTGCGAGCCATGCGAAGTGGTCATGTGATTGGTACGGCAAAACCGCTTCATCTGGGTATTTCAACGCAAGTGTGGCAAATCGATATCACTGATGAGCGAGGCCGTTTAGTGTGTACCAGTCGCTTGACCATCGCTGTGAAACAACACAAAACAAAGTCGGTATAAACTAAGATGGTGATTGAGTTTTCATTAGGAAAAATCATTGCAACCCAGCGTGAAATAGTGATTAAGCTCTCCGGTAGTGCAATGGTAACCTTGCAAGCGCAAACCGATGCAATTCAGTTGCTGGGTAGAGGAGCGAACGTTGTTTTATCTCATGGAGCAGAGTGCAAATGGTCTATCAAGCTGGACAACGAGGAACAACTGGCTGAACTTTCGCGAGAAATTGGTATCGATATTCAATAATTTATAGTGTGATGTTTGCACTTTTTGGAAAAAATGAGGAAACTTAGCTTATCGACAACAAGATAAGAATTTCCTCTTTATGAGTAGCCCTCGTTTACGTGTTCAGTTCGAAACACTGTTTGAAAAATTTTCCGGTCACGATACGGACGTTCAGCTCGAAGACATCACCGAAGCGTTGTTTTGTACACGTCGTAATGCTCGTATTGTTCTAAATAAACTTGAAGAAGAGGGCTGGATTGAGTGGCATCCGGCAGCGGGTCGAGGAAAACTTTCGAAACTCGTTTTTAAACGTAATCGAAGCGATGTCAGCGAAAACCTCGCCAGGCGTTATCTCGATGAAGGGAAAATCGGTCAGGCTCTAGATGCGCTTGATAACGATGCGGCACGATTGACGCAGGTTATCCAAGGTTACTTAGGGCTTCAACATCGACAGGGCGAGCAGGTCGTGCGTTTGCCTTATTATCGACCATTGTCGATGTTAAACCCGCAGAAACCGATGCGGCGTTCTGAACAGCACATCGCCAGACAAATTTTTAGCGGACTCACTCGCCTTGATGAAAATGAACAACTTCAACCAGATTTAGCCCACACGTGGGAAGCAATTTCTGATACTCATTGGCGTTTTTATCTTCGTCGTGGAGTACGCTTTCATAATGGTGAACCGTTAACAACCAGTTGTGTTCTTGAAAGTGTGCTTGCGTTAAATGGCTTGAACTTGTTTTCTCACATAAAGCGGGTGTCTTCACCACAAGAGTGGACCGTTGATATTGAGCTCGTCCGTCCTGATCGCTACCTGCCTCTGGCTCTGAGTGAGTCGCAAGCAAAAATTTTGCTACCGAGTGCTTTGCGTTCTGAAAGCTTCGATAGACAACCGATAGGGACAGGGCCGTTCCAAGTTAAAATGAATGATGATAAGCGTCTTATTTTGACTGCTTTTGATGGCTACTTTGGTTTTCGCCCTTTACTTGACCAAGTGGAGGTGTGGGTAATCGATGAAGCCTATTCCTCAATGGTTTATCCAAGCCTGTCAAAACCGAAGATGGATAAACAAGGTTCATCCGATGAAGTCGAGCTGGACCCTGGCTGTACATTCCTATTACTAAACAAAAACACTGGGATTGCAAAAGATCCTCGTTGGGCAGAGTTCCTCTCGCAAACCCTCAACAGTCACCAGATTTACGCGCATGTTCCACAAGATAAAGTGATGGAACTGGGAGTATTGCAAGCGTTTGGCCTTAAGCCCGGTTGGATTGATCTTAGGCCAGCAGAAGCGGGCAGCGTACCACAGGCTAATAAGGTAATTTCCGTAGCGTATCAGAAAAAGCATCCGATGTTTCCAGTAGTTGCCAAGGCCATCAAGACACTCTTAAAACCGCACGGTATCGAGGTTGAGTTTATTCGTTATGATTCTCAACCGCCCGCGCCGGAGGAAGTGGATATCTGGGTGAAAGCTATGGGCATTGCAACGAACCGAAATGACGCGTTGGCGGGCTGGCTCCTGGATTACAGTGATATTGAGAAGTTCAGTTCAGGTTACGATTTTAGTGAATGGGCTAAACTTGTCGATCAATGGCGTGCCGGCATGCACACAGACTTTCCTGCGCGTGAGCTAGGACGACAATTAGTAAAAAGCTGTCAGGTGATTCCTATGTTTCACTGCTGGCTAGGCGTGAATAAAGACCACAGCGGTGCGTTACAAAATGCAAAGTGTAATGCCTTAGGTTGGTTTGATTTTAATAATGTATGGGTCAAACCGGATATAGAAAGTAACCATGGCGAACCCGAATAAAAAACAACCGACGAAAACCGTCGATATCTTTTGCTCTAAATGTAAAACTCAACTATTTGAGTACCGTAAAGGCGGGAAAGGCGCACTGGTCAAGTGCTTCAAAGAGCGCATTGTTGACGATTTCACACAAACCCCATGTATTTGCCCCGCTTGCGGACAAGAGTTTGCAAGAGATACCCTAGTAAGAGGAACCCCCGCTTACAAAATGATTGGCGGCAAAGTGACGATGAAATAATAAAGGGCTAGAAAATGAGTATGAAACATGACTATTGCATGGTTTTAAGTACAACCAGTAATGAAAAAAATCGAGATCAGATCATTAAAGGTTTGCTAGATGCCCAATTAGCCGCGTGTATTCAAACAATGCCTATTGAAAGCCACTACGTTTGGAAAGGGGAGGTTTGTACTGACAACGAATGGTTGCTAGTCATCAAAACTCGTCGAGAACTTTATGAATTGGTGGAAGAGAAAATAGAAAACCTGCACGAATACGAGGTAGCTCAAATCGTACAGGTTCCAATTGTTAATGGGTTTAACCCTTATTTAGAATGGTTGAGAGAATCGACGTTGAGCCGACATTAAGAATAACGATAACACTGCACCAACGGTATCGCACAACATATCTTTCTGGGCATCCCATATGTCACCTTGCGAGCCCAGAAAGGCAATTCCCTCATCGCCACCAGCCAATTCCGCATACCACCATTCGATAATCTCATAGCCAGCAGCAAGTGACATGATAGCAAACAAAGCAAACCAGCAAGAGAACGCTTTGTTGAACCGTTTTTTGTTTATCAAGTATTCAGCGATCGGATATGCGTAAAGGCCAATTGAAAAGTGCGCAACGCGGTCAAAATTATTTCGCTCTGAACCAATCATGTCGTTAAACCAGTCAAACGGCACTTCGGAGAACGTATATTTCGCACCGATAGTGTGCAAACAGAGCCAGATGAACATTAAAAAGTAAGCCGTATTACTGAACTGATAGCGAATCGAAATCGCCCAAATAGCAACAAGAATACCAATCGCCGGGATAATCTCCGCAAACCAAACTGCACGTGAGTTAGGTTCCAACGCAGAAAATAAAAACACGATGGCATAAAAAATCGTTAATCCTAAGAGTGTCGAGGTGCTTTTCATAGAGTTACTTGATCCTTCAATTTATCTTACAGTGGGACTCCATAGATTGTGTTAATGATTACACTTAATTGAACGGTGTGCAATTGATATTTTAATGGGTTTTTTGATCACTGAAAATGTTGATTTATTGGCAAACTGCTCAACATTAAAACGTTTGCGCGTGCACTTTTCATTAAAGTTTGATTTACAACATGCCCATCCATAGAATCCATGATTCAGTCTAATAAAAAAGAAGTAAAGCCATGAAACTGGAAACTGTCGATTATCTTGCTGACGATGCTGCTCAACAGTTCGTTACCTCTCTACGCGAAACGGGGTTCGGTGTGTTGAAAAACCACCCGATTCCTCAAGAGCTTGTAGAGTCAATTTACAAAAACTGGCATGAGTTTTTCTGTTCAGATCAAAAGAATGATTTTCACTTTAACGTAGACACCCAAGATGGCTATTTCCCACCTTCAGTGTCTGAAGTGGCGAAAGGGCACAAAGTGAAAGACATCAAAGAGTACTTTCATGTTTACCCTTGGGGGCAGATCCCAGAGCAGCTCAAAGCTGAAATCTTAGAGTACTACGAGCGTGCCAATGCATTTGCTCAAGAGCTATTAGGCTGGGTTGAAGCGTACGCACCTAAGGACGTTCAAGAGAAGTTCTCTATCGCGTTGTCAGAAATGATCAATAACAGTGACAAAACATTACTACGCGTGCTTCACTACCCACCGATGACAGGCGAAGAAGAGCCAGGCGCTATTCGTGCTGCTGCGCATGAAGACATTAACCTGCTAACGGTTTTGCCTGCTGCCAATGAGCCTGGACTGCAAGTAAAGAGTAAAGAGGGTGATTGGATCGATGTACCATGTGACTTCGGGAACTTAATCATCAACATTGGTGATATGCTTCAAGAAGCGTCAGGTGGTTATTTCCCTTCAACGACTCACCGTGTAATCAACCCTACGGGTGGCCGTCAAGAAAAGTCACGTATCTCATTACCGTTGTTCCTGCATCCAAAGCCGGAAGTGGTGTTATCTGAGCGCTACACTGCACATAGCTACCTTATGGAACGTTTACGTGAGCTAGGGGTTATTTAACCTTTACGTGATCTCCTTACAAAGGCCGATGGTGAATGACTATCGGCCTTTTTGCATTTATGCTACAAAGTGGAAACTATGTTTTTTGTGCCGTGAATGGGGCCCTAAACTCGTGTCAGAGAGGATGAATGGAAGGACAACGTACTGTCAATAGTATTGAGCCTCATGCAATAGAAAATCCGCTGCTTTGGCCAATGCTAGAAATTCTGAGAAAACAGCCCTCCAATTGGAAAGTGCACACCTTGGCAAGCTCGTTGGGTGAACAAGGTTATATTTCAAAGCTGGACGACTCTCCCGATAAGGATTTATTCAAAAGAAATTTCCTGATCATGAATGCATTATATCAACTGCAAGACACTCTGTATCCGGATAGCTGGCTTCAAGTCGAAGCCATGGATATTCAGCTCATGTCTTCGATGGAAGCTTTGAGGCATAAGATCGATATTCATGATCCTTTGCGTGAGTATTACTTAGATTGGCGCAATTACGAAGCGGACGAAGATGAAGTGCGTCGACTGTTGAATGAATTTTGGACAACTTATCAAAAGTTCATCGGTGGTTCGTCGGTAGCCAGCGTAGATAAGACAAAGGCACTGTCACTCTTTGAACTTAACACTGACGCTACGCCTGCGGAAATTAGAAAACAATGGCGAAAACTCGCGCTTCGTTGGCATCCTGATCGGGAAAATGGCAATGCAGAAAGATTTAGAGTTCTTTGTGAAGCGTGGAATGTACTGAGAAACGAATGATTCGCTAAGAATAAAGATAAAGGAAGGCAGCTAACTATAGCTGCCTTTTGATTGCACTGTCTCTGTCAGCGTATCAAAACTAGCATGATGGCTTAAACTGAGATTTTCGCATTCGGTTGAGGGCAGCCATAACGTCTAGTGTGCGTGGTTTGGCTAAGTCGCCTTGCTTAGGAAGAGCGGCATGCCACTCACCAGACAGCATTTCTTCAATTTCCTTCGCTGGATGATTACACCAACCTGGAAGTTGAGCAATTTGGAACCATAACCAGCCAATTGTGTTGACTTCATCGGCTGACTCTATCTGTTCCAAAGCGCTGAGATCAGTAAACTCTTTACCAAATCGAAGTGACTCTTTGCCTTTCGCATTCACACGGAACTTGCCGTCAGTGAGAATATTCATCAACGCAACGCGGTTCAGTGCTCGAGGTGGGAAGGTCTGTAAACGTTCTTCCGACTCGTTATGACGTTGAGTAGGGTGCTGAGCGATAACTTCTTTCGCTTTTTCAGTCACGTCAACGGCTTGGTAGTCGTGCATTTGAATGACGGTATCGGCAACGTCTAAGTAGTCGCCTGACCCACCCATAACGATAATGGTAGAGATATCAAGATCATCTCGTAATTGACCAATGCGGTCGACGAGAGGAGTAATTGGCTCATCACCTTTTGCCACCAATGCCTGCATACGCTCATCTCTAATCATGAAGTTGGTAGCAGAAGTATCTTCATCAATCAATAATGTGCTTGCACCCGCTTCAATAGACTCTTGAAGCCAAGCGGCTTGCGACGTTGAGCCTGATGCGTCTTGAGTAGAAAAGTCCGCCGTATCTTTACCCATCGGTAAATGGTTGATGTAGTTCGAGAGGTTCAAGTGGTGTACGCATCGGCCATCTTCGGCACGAATCTTCATAGCCTTGTTATCGGCAACAATGTATTCGCGACCATCTCCTGGAATATGATCGTAAATTGAACGCTCTATTGCATTTAATAAGGTAGATTTACCGTGGAAGCCGCCACCTACGATCAGTGTGATACCTTTTGGAATTCCTAATCCTGTTACATGGCCCTTGTTTGGCGCATGTAAAGTGACTTGTAGAGATTCAGGGGCTTTAAACTCAACGGCTTCTTTCATAGGAAGGTCGCAATTACCTGCAATTCGAGGAAGAATACTGCCGTTTGCGACAAACGCGACTAAGTTATTGGCCTCCAACTGTTCTCGCAGGGCATCTTGGTCTTCAACAACTTGGCAGTGCTTAATTAAAGCGGCTTTGTCGAGTTCACGCTCTAAAGTTGCTCGACGGATAAACTTAGGCAGGTGGAAAGTCAGTATGTTGTTGGCTTTTTTCCCCAATACTGAACGACCTTCGGCTGGTAAGTTAACTCGAAAACGCAGTTCAATACCTTCTTCAGTAAACAACACCGCGGTGCTATCCAGTACAGTTTGGCCTGTCAGTGAAATTGATACTGAGTTTTCTTGTTTAGCAAACTGTTCAAAACTACGCGCAATAAAATCACGTGCACCTCTTTGAAATGCAGGAGACTCGTCTCTTAGCCACTCAAGACCAGTCAAAGACCATGCGCGAGTCGCACGAAAACGTGACGCCGATGCATAAGGGTCACCCTGTACATGATCGATAAACAAAGTGAAATCAGTGAAGTCGTATTGACCTTTGATTTGCTGATAAGCTCGGTAGTTCTGCTTTTCAATTTTCTTAAGCGTGGCAGTCAACTGATCCATGAAGATATTGGCCTTTTAATAGAAGCGGGCGGCGATTATAGAAACCACCGCCCTCATAGTAAAGAGAATGCTTAGGAAGAGTAGGCGTATTGCCCGCCAGAAAGGCGCTGATTAAACAAACTTTGCTCAAATTCATTACAAGGCATAGGTTTACCATAAAGAAAACCTTGTCCGATATCACAGCCCTCACCAATGAGAAACTGTTCTTGTTGGGGAGATTCAATGCCTTCGATCACGACTTGGAGTTCCAGTTTTTTCGCAATGTGTATGATAGAGCAAATTATCGCGCGGTCATCGTCCGACTTTTCCATTTGCTGGACGAAGCTTTTATCAATTTTGATGGCATCAAATGGATATTTCTTTAAATAGCTGAACGAGGCATATCCTGTACCAAAATCGTCAAGTGACAATGTCACGCCTAGTTTGTGCAGTTTATTTAATGTAGTGCGTGCTACGACCTCATCGGCAATTAAGGCGCTTTCGGTCACCTCGAGCTCGAGAAAGTGTGCTGGCAAATGAAAAGACTCGAGTAGGTGTTGCACTTGTTCTGCAAAATTTACGTTTTGTAATTGAATGGGAGAAACGTTGACGGCCATTTTGAAGTTATCGATTAACTCAGACCATTGTTTTGCTTTGTCTATCGCGGTTCGAAGAACAAAAGAGCCAACTTCAAAGATAAGCCCGTTTTGTTCAGCCATATGTATTAATGCTTCGTTGGATACGTCGCCAAGTATTGGATGCCTCCAGCGTAATAACGCTTCTGCGCCAATCCACTTGTGGGTTTGAGGGTGCACTTTGGGTTGAAAGTAGAGCATTAGGTCGTCGTTTCTTACCGCTTGCAATAAGTAGCTTTCCAGTTGATTGTGGTTGTTGAGTTCATTTGAATGGCTTTCACAGAAATAACTATACGCTTCGCCAGATTCTTTACACAAAAGCATGGCATAACATGCGTTCTGGAGTAGTTGTTTAGCATTGCTGGTTCGGTGAGCTTGTACAACACCAATGTAAGAGTTTAGGTGAACCTCTGTGTCTTTTACATAAAAACTTCCCATACCAATATCGGTAATATCATTCAGTAGCTGATGCAATTTTATATCGATGTCTGTGCCCCAAACGAGCAATACGAGATCATTGGAGCTAGGCCTCCCCGTAACAAAATGTCTGGACTCCCGCTTACCAAGACGATACCGAAACTCTTTCAATATTTCGTCGAAAGCTTCAAAGCCATAACGGGTTTGGATACTGCGTGCATTGCTAAAACCAATGTTTATTACGATTAATGATTGCTGACTGTGATCTAACGTTCTGAGTGTGTCACTGACTATATTTTCGAGTGCTGCTCGGTTTAGGAATCCAGTTCCTTGATCGTGTGTTTTTTGGTAGCTCACCTGCTTTTCAGCGGCTCTGCGACGATCAATCTCTTGCGTTAGGGAATAACTTAACTGCGCCAAATCTGTAGTGCGATTCTCAACTCTATTTTTGAGTTCGTTGTTAAGACGCTGAAGTTTGTGTTGCTGATGCACGATGGAAAGCTGCGCTTCGATTGAATCTTTAAAAGTCCCAAGCAATTGCCGGTAAGTGTCGCAGTATTCATTCTCCTTAAAATCAAGCATGCAAATAGTTCCAAACGTCTCTCCATTTGGCCAGAATAGCGGTAAGCCGCAATAAGAGATCATACCTAGTTTGATATCAGGGTTATTTTGCCACTCTTCATCTTCAAGCGCGTTTGGGACAATAAGTTCACTTTTGTGTTTTATGACATGCTCACAATACAAACCGTTGCCAAGCAACTCAGTATCGCCAGTACGATAAGGATTACCTATAGTTTCGCTGGATGTATTTACTTCTATGCGATCTGGATGGATACGCATAATTAATGTGGTGGGTACGTGCGTTATTTGAGCCAGTAAGTTGACGATTTCCTGCCAACTTCTTCGCATAGACTCAGGGATTTCGTAGTCTAATGTTTGCAATCTCCCCATATAGGTCATCCTTTACGTGGTTTCACTTCCTGTGAATTAAAAATGCAGACTGCTCTATTTTGTTCTCGCTTTTTAATTAAGTATAGGGTGGCTAGGGCTCGAAACAAAAAAAAGTCCTGAAAAGTGTTCAGGACTAGGAATAGTTGTCACATATCTCATCCTTGAAACAGATAACAAGCATCAAGGCTTAAGCGACATTAACGATTCAATAGAAATGTCTTGCGAATAGTCGACATCTTCAAAGTTAAAGCCATTGAGCTTCATAAACTCATCTTTAAAACCTTGGTAATCACCAATCTCTTTAAAGTTATCAGCATTCATTTGTTCTAAAAGAGCGTGGACTTCTTGTTGAACTTGCGGTTCAAGTTCCAAGTCATCTATTCGAATCAAGCGTTCACCGTCAACTGGCACTTTCTCTTGATCGTATAACTTCGTAGTAAACAGTCGCTGCATTTGTTCAATACAGCGTTCGTGAGTACCTTTTTCCTTCATCACTCGATAAAGCGCTAACAGGTAAGGACTTAGAGCAGGTATGAATACACTGGCTTTCGTCACCAACGCCTTACACACGGTTGCGTAAGCACCGCCGTCAAAGTTGGCGAGTTTGAGGTTTAATGAATGACTGGTTTGGTGTAAATCGATTTTCGCTCGACCTAACGTACCATCGAGATAAATTGGGTGCGTAATGTCAGGGCCCATGTAAGAAAAGGCGATGGTTTTGCAGCCGTTTGCGATAGAGTCGTTATTGATGAGTGTGTCAATCCAGCTTTCCCAGTCTTCGCCTCCCATTACTTTAATGGTGGCATTGGCTTCCTCTTCTGTTGCAGGCGTTAAGGTGGTTTCTATCCACTTATCGTTCTCCAGCATGATAGAAGCGCCAGTGACAGGTTCACCAATAGGTTTAATGACACTGCGCCAAAACTCATCAGATTCAGGTTTAGGTCGAACACCGGTTGCCAAGCTATAGATGACTAAGTCAACTTCACCCTCAAAGTACGTTTCAATGGCTTCAATCACTTGATTGCGCACCGAACCAGAGAATGCATCGCCAACAATATTTATTGCGGTACGCCCGGCTTGATTTGCTTCTTGCTTAAAAAAGACGTTGTTATACCAACCCGCACTCCCAACCCCTTTCTCTGAAGGGCCACGCTCAAATGAGACGCCAATGGTATCGGCGTTAGCGCCACCGAACGTTAGGGCTATTCGTGCCGCTAGGCCGAAACCAGAGGAGGCACCAATAATCAAAACCCGTTTTGGGCCTTTTTTGATCTGTGGGGCGTACTTTACGTATTCAATTTGCTCTTTAATAGATGCATGACACCCTTTGGGGTGCGCAGAGCGAGCAACAACACCTTGAATTAACGGTTCTATTCGCATGTTGTTATCTATCCTCGATGAGTGGAATTGAAAATAGATTAACGTAAAGTTACGTAAAACTTATTGAGCTAGACCATTAAAATTAGAGATGTTTAATTAATTCTTGAGCAACGAAATCAGCGATCCAAGGTTGTGCATCTGGTTTTGGGTGAAGGCCATCATCCATCATCCATTCTGGTTTGGTGACAACATGCTCTAAGAAGAATGGCATCAAGGCAACTTGTTGATGCTGTGCAAGCTTAGGGTAGATATCGTAAAACATATCGCTATAGCGCTTACCATAATTAGGTGGAACCCGAATTTGCATCATGACAACGTCCGCACCAGAATCTTTTATCATGGTAATCATTTTTGAAAGATTCGACGTAATAAGTTTAGGAGGGAAACCTCTTAGGCCATCGTTGGCACCTAACTCAATAAGTACCATGTCAGGGCTATGCTGAGTTAGCAACTGAGGTAACCGTGCTAAGCCATTGCCGGTTGTATCGCCAGAAATGCTGGCATTAATAACTGTTACATCTTGACCATGTTCTGACAACGCATCAGGGAGTAAGCTAGGCCAACTCTCTTCGATCGGCATCTGATAGCCTGCACTCAAGCTATCACCCAAGACAAGTAGCTTTTCGCTCGCATGTGCAGTAGCGGAAAAACAAAAAAATAGAACTAAGGAAAGTATACGAATCATGCAAACACCTGTACTTAATGCACCTATTGTTCAAGCCAATTTGGTTTCTAAACAAGTCTCTACTAATCAAGAACAATTAACAATCCTCAAAGACGTAAATGTTGACATCCGAAAAGGAGAAAAAATCGCCATCGTCGGAACTTCCGGTGCAGGTAAGTCAACATTGATGACGTTGCTAGCTGGTCTTGATACGCCGACATCAGGCGAAATTACTTTATTAGGTCATGAATTATCAAAACTGGACGATGAAGCACGTGCGAAAATTCGCGCTGACTCTTTAGGTTTCGTTTTCCAAAGTTTCCTGTTAATCCCGAGTTTGAGTGCATTACGTAATGTCACACTTCCTTGTCTTTTACGTGGTGAAGCCGAAGATGAAGCAAGAGCAGCGGAATTATTAGCTGCTGTTGGATTGGAAAAACGTGTCGACCATCTACCAAGCCAGTTATCTGGTGGTGAACAACAGCGAGTTGCACTAGCGCGCGCATTTATGACACAACCTGAACTGTTGTTCGCAGACGAACCTACCGGCAATCTTGACCATCAAACCGCAGACAAAGTGATTGAGCTGCTATTCGATCTTAATGAACAGCACGGGACAACTCTGATTTTAGTAACACACGATGGTCATCTAGCAAGCCGATGTGACCGTATTTATCGTATGGAGGCGGGTGAGCTTAAGGAGGAGATGTAATGTCTGCAGTATCATCAAGTGAAGCAACATCCACAGAGCAAAACAGTACATCACAGCACTCGTCGAATAAAAGTTTGATACGCTGGAGTTTCGGCGAAATAAGGCAGGGGAATCTTTGGCCTATTAGCGTTGCTCTTATTCTCGTGATTGCGAGTATCTTTGCGCTTTCTGCATTAGCAGAACGAATGGAGCAGGTGATCGTCAAGCAGGGGAAGGACGCATTAACGGCAGATGCGGTGTTTGTGTCTGCTAATCCCATTCCGGACACGTTGTTAGCCTCGACTGAAAGTCTTGACCGTTCGACGATGACACGCTTTGCCACTATGGCATTTAGCGATAATGGTATGCAGCTTATTTCTGTAAGGGCGGTGGATGATAATTACCCTTTAATGGGAGAGCTCGTTCTTGAAAATAATCCAGCCGGTCGCGTTAAAGAGAACCAACTCTGGCTTGATGAACGGATTATGACTCAACTAAGCGTAAAGTCAGGTGACAGTGTCACGATAGGCGATGCCGAGTTTACTGTATCAGGCGCAGTATTGATGGAACCTGGCTTGAGCTTTAATCCATTTCAGCAAATGCCTTCTGCATACATTCATCAAAGTGACGTAGATAAAACAGGAGCAATTCAAGTTGGGAGCCGAGTTCAATACCGTCTGTTTTTACAAGCCGATGATAAAACACTAAAGAGCTTACAAGATGATACGCGGCTTTCTCCGAGCGATCGCTGGCGCACGCAAGATACTGCCAGTCGTAGTAATGAGTTTTTTGAACGCACGACGCAGTATCTGTCTTTGACCGTAGCAATTGTCATCATTATGGCGGCGACAACATTGGTTCTTACTTGTCAAAATTACGTGAACAGCCGGACACAAACTATTGCGATGTTGAAAAGTCTTGGTGCGAGCCGCCGATGGATTGAAAAGTGGTTATTTATTCAAGTCACAATCCTTCTCATTAGTGCCAGTGTCGTCGGCCTACTGCTAGGGAGCGGGCTGGAGTATTTATTACGCATTCCACTCAAAGACTTATTACCCGATCCACTCCCTAGTTACGGCGTCACACCATTTTTGGTGGCATTTATCTCAGCAGTCTTGATTACGGTGCCCGCTCTCGGTATACCATTGTTAGGCTTGATTAAAACTCCCGCGTTAGAAGTGCTACAGCAGGGCAAAGCGCAACGTTCTTGGAAGCGAATGTTACTTGTTCTAGTTCCCGTTGTTCCATTGCTTTTACTGTATGCAGACAACACCTTAGTTTGGATCGTGCTCACTGGTATAGCGGTACTGTTTGTGGTACTCGCAGCAGTTAGCGTCATACTCACAAAACTGTTTGCACGTGTTTCAACCCATCCTGCAATGAAGCTTGCGTTGAGTCGTATCAACCGGACGCCAGTAACCAGCGGTCTACAGTTTGGTGCTTTGGCATTATCTTTGATGTTGCTGTCTATCATTTGGCTTGTGCGCAGCGATATTCTCGCGGATTGGGAGAGAACCTTACCTGCAGACGCGCCAAATGTGTTCGCTTTGAACATTGGTGATTATGAGCTCGATAACTACCTAGAAACCCTAGATAAAAATGGAGTTACGCGGTCACAAGCTTATCCAATAATTCGTGGACGACTAACAGAGATTAACGGTCAAAACGTCAAAGAGATTGATTACGAAGGAGAAGGTTCTGACGCGATACGTCGAGAGCTAAACCTGACATGGGGAGATACCCTACCAGAATATAATGATGTGCTTTCGGGTGAATGGACAAACAAAGGGAGTGTATCTGTAGAAGCGGATGTAGCAAATGACTTAGGCATAAAACTCGGTGATACGCTGCGCTTTGTAATAAACAGCCAGAATTACGATGCAGTAGTAGATACCATCCGTTATGTCGAATGGCGTGACATGAAGCCTAACTTTTATTTTATTTTCTCATCTGACGTGATGGCTAATTTACCTGGTTCTTACCTCATCAGTTATAGGATTGAAGAAGGAAATGAAGCGTTGTTGACGTCAATGTCACGTGCTCACCCAACGGTCTCTGTTTTAGATATCCGAACTATGGGCGAGAAAATTCAGGCTTTGATTCAGCAAATCGTATCAGCAATCACCATCCTTGCTCTTTTAGGCGTTGTTGCTGGTCTGCTGCTCATCTTTACGCTACTGAGGTTAAGCTTGTCCCAACGACAACAAGAGATTCGTTTGTATCGCACATTAGGTTCAAGTAAGAAACGGATCAACACAACCCTGTGGGCCGAGTACGGAATTATGGCGTTGATTGCTAGTGGTGTTGCGGTATTCGCTGCGGAAGTTTGTGTGGCCGCAGTCATGACATATGGATTCGATCTCAATGCACAAATTCACCCCGAATTGTGGATAGCTTTACCGCTTGCAACATTTGTTACGTTGGCACTTGTAGTGATGAGTTTGTTGAAAAGATTGTTAACTCCAGTAAACACTTAATCGCAGCGAGTGTTATCAAGTTTGGAACACTCCATGACACTTTTATTTTAGTTATCCACAAAAACAGTGGATAACTTTTGGGATAACTAAATGGGGTAAAAAGTGGGGTGTTTCTGCAGGCTTTGCGCCATGGGTCTTACAGTGAAATTCTTATTCACATAGACACAAAAAAGTGTCTTCTTAACCATGTCGTCAAGTACTTTTTCGCAAATTTTTTCTACTTTAATGCACTTTACAGGCGCTGTTGGATATTTCGCAAACCCATGAACTTTTTGTGATTTTAATCAAGTCCAAACACGAGTAGAATTCACCGTTTGTAAAGAATTTTCCTTATAAAATTTTTAGTGAAGCAATGAAGTCTGAGTTTCCAAGTTATAAAGATAAGCATATCGCTGTTGTTGGTGGCGGTGTAGCAGGTGCAACAGCAGCAATTCATTTTGCGGAGCTGGGTTTTAAAGTTTCCGTAATAGAGAAGGGCGTATCACTAGTAAATGGTCCACCCATTTGTCATTTGCATGCTGGTGGTAATTTATATCGAGAGATTTCCCAGCAACAATGCTTAGACTTGTTAGCACAATCTATCGATACTGTTCGCCTGTATCCGCTTTCACTGAATATTCGTCCGACAATCATCGCGGTTCCTCATTCCGATGGTGGAGACCCATCCACACTAATTCCGCGATTAGAGGTTGTGAAAAGTGCTTATCAGACGCTCGTTGATAAAGATGAGAGTAATAAAGTGCTCGGCGAGCCAAGCGAATACTACAAACTGTATTCAAAAGCGGAGCTAGAAGCTCTCGCGCAACGTACTCAACCAAGTCATCCTACAAACTTCGATGAGTGGTGCATTCCTTTTGCTCAACATGCTGATCTTGAAGCGCTAAAGTATCCGGTTGTCGCAGTTCAAGAATATGGTTGGAGTGTTTTTCGCCTCGCCGCAATTGCCAACTTAACACTAGATACGCTTCCTAATGCTTCGGTCTTCACACAAGCAACGTTTAAGCAAGCCGATTGGATGGGGGAACACTGGCAACTTGGCTATGAACGTGAAGGTATCGATTACCTGATGACATGCGACTACTTGGTTAACGCGTGTGGCTTTGAAACAGGCTCAATTGACAACACAGTTGGTGCCAAGCGAGACAGGTTGGTGGAGTTTAAAGCCGCTTACGTTACGAGGTGGGCAGACTGTCAACAACAATGGCCAGAAGTTATTTTTCATGGCCCGCGTGGAACCGATAAAGGAATGGCTCAATTGACGCCTTATGGCGATGGTTACTTTCAACTTCATGGTATGACAAAAGGAATCACGCTGTTTGAAGATGGTTTAGTGGAGAGCACGAACTCATCTGCTCAACCTGAACTGCCTATGCCTTTACTCTCGAAGATCCGTTACGGCTGGAGAGAAGAAGTGTTAGAAGAGCGAACGAACAACGCCATCAAACACATGGCGCAGTTTATTCCCGACTATCACTCTGCTGTAAAAGGAGGAAAAGCATTGTTTGGCGCTCAGCAAATTCCCGGAACAGACCCAGTACTCAGAGCGGCAGATGTGACTTTTGAAGATAACCACTACGCGAGAATAGAGGTGGTAAAAGCGTCATCGACACTACTCGCAGCGCAAAAAATGCTTCAATTCTGGTTTGACATCGATCCTAACCAAAATGTGGAAACACAGCATCCGGTCGCTGTAAAGTGGTCTGAACAAGAGGTCGAGCAGTACGCGATTAAACTCACTCAAGAGCGAGGCTATCCACAAGCTTTAGCAGTGCGTTATGGTATGCCTGCATAATCGGCTGTGTTTGGGCTCAGTGGTTGTATTAATACCCAAAAAACTGAGCCCATTGGCACCATACTTCTTGCAAGCCTAGTCTATCTCCTTTCACAAAATTGACTTTTTGTCCGGGTTTCGCCTGTGCTAGTCTAGGTAAGTCAATACGGGCTACGCAGCCAAATTTAGGATACCCGCCAATAGTCTGGTGATCGTTGAGCAGCACAATAGGGTTACCATCGCTAGGTACTTGAATTGAACCTAATGCAATTCCCTCTGATAGGACGCCTTCGTAAGGTGGACGAATGTTATTGCCCTCAAGACGGTAGCCCATGCGATTCGAATTTGGGGAGATGATGAATGCTTTGTTATAAAATGCTTGGCGAGCGTCTTCATCAAAGTCCTCGTTCTGATAGCCTTCAATCACTCTCAGCTTAATGGGTAAGTTGTAATCTGGCTTAAAGCGAAACGTCATTTGCCTTGGTTTACGTTTCGGTAAGTTATGAGGGACAAAGGGAAGAATATCACCAGCTTTCAAAGCGCCACCATTTGAATCATAACCACCTAGAGATTCTCGCAAGACGGTCGATGCGCTTCCTAAGTGCTGAGCAACATTGAATCCACCTTTAACCGCTAGGTAGGAGCGAAGTCCATTCCTTGCGACTCCGAACTGAAGCTTCTGTCCTTTTTTCAACGTAAAGTCAGACCAATTTGAAATAGGTTCACCATCTATTTTTGCATTTAAATCACCGCCACATATAGCAAGGTGGCAGTTATGCAATGCAATAAAACAAGCGTTACCCAGAGTAATTTCAATCGCAACGCAATTGACTACGTTACCAAGCAAATGGTTGGCCCAACTGTAAGCATAGTCGTCGACCGGGCCACCTTGAGTCACACCGACATGCGCTAAGCCAAAACGACCAAAGTCTTGAACTAAAGAGAGCGGTCCTGGCTTTTCCACCAGTAATCCACCGTAACTCATAGTACGCCTCCTAAATCGATAAACTCTTGTTTTGAAATAGCATTAAAGGTGACCTTGTCACCCACTTCAAACGGTATAAAAGGAGGAGAGTCGGAGAAGAGCGCAAGCGGGCTTTTACCAATAATGTTCCATCCGCCAGGACTATCTGATGGATAGACGGCCGTTTTAGAGTCTGCGATTCCTACACTTCCGGCCGGCACTTGAGTTCTTGGTGTGGCAAGCCTTGCCATGTGCAATTGAGTATCAACGTCAGAGAGAAATGCAAAGCCTGGAGCAAATCCAATTGCAGAAACCGCGTACTCGGTTTTCGTATGTAGGGTAATAAGATCGTCTAATGACAGACCTCGCTTTTGAAAACGAGATAGATCTAACGCGGTTTCTTCAGAGTAATATACAGGGATAGTAATGTGATTCGGCTGGGAAAGCTTAAGTGATTGAGTATCAAACTGGCTCACGATTTGTTGCAGCTCATTGACTAAGTTCTTTTCGTTGATTCGAAAAGGTAAGTAATCAATGAGAATAGTTTGATAGGAGGGGACAACGTTCATAACAATTGAAGCGAAAGTTTCTCTTATGCTGCGAGCAAGCTCTCCGACTGCATTTTCAGAAATACTCTCATCAAACTTAATGAAAATACTGCACTCGGAGATCAAAGAGATATTAAATTTCTCTTTATGCATTAATTTCCTCCAGCGGATAGGCTTTGGCGGATCTTTTGGATCAGCGCGATCGACTCTTCATTGTCACCATGAACACAAATTGTGTCGGCTTCCAATAATATGTAACCGCCTGAAGCGGTTTTGACACGCCCAGAGTCAGCTAAGGTCCGCACTTGCTCAAGTATCGCGTGTTCGCTTTTTAACATGGCATTGGGCTGTGTTCTAGGAGTCAGTAAGCCGTCATCTTGGTATAAACGGTCTGCAAATGCTTCAAATAGCAAGGGAACATCATAATCGTCTGCGATTTCTAAGTATTTTTCGTTTTCCTGTGAAGCTAGGATCATTAACGGTACTTTGAACAGTGCTGCCGCCTTTACTACCGCTCTAAATATCGCATCACTTTTCATCATGTCGTTGTATAGAGCACCATGAGGCTTTATGTAACTGATGTCTGTGTATTGCGCCCGGCATAATGCTTGTAAAGCACCAACCTGATATATAACCATGTTCGTAATTTCATCACCCGTCATGCTTATGCTTCGTCTGCCAAAGCCTTGTAGGTCGGCGTAACCTGGGTGTGCGCCAATATCAACATCGTTGTCATTCGCTAGGGTGATGGTGTCGTGCATGACATTAGGGTCGGAGGCATGAAAACCACACGCGATGTTCGCCATATCAACATGGGGCATCACGTCTTCATCTGCGCCCATACTCCAAGAGCCAAAGCTCTCGCCCATATCACAGTTCAATGTAAGTTGCTGTTTATTCAATGTCATACGTTTTATTTCTACACAAGCAATGGGTTTACGATGCAGGAAAATGCATCTAGGTTCAGTGACTCACTTCATTCTTCTATCATGAAAACGAAGCTTTTTGAGCAGATAGCTGACGAAAAAGATCACGTTAGTCCATAAAGATGTTGCCGTTATTTGAGTTGATCCGAATTTTAAGGTATTTCGTTTCTTTTCCATCCAATTTTTGAGAATTTAAGGTTATTTTGCATTAGCATCGTGTTAATCTTGTCGCCCTTCATGGGTGATAGATTGCATAATGGTTCTTCTGTCATTTTTGTGGTTGTCTGCGACAGGAATATATATGTCATTACGAGCGAAGCTTATTTGGCCTCTTCTGGTCTTTTTAACGGCTATCTTTGTTATCTCAAAAGGTTACACCTCGTATACTGTATACCAATCGTCTAAGCATGAACTGGTCGAGCAGACAAGAAAGTTGATTAACAACGTTTCTTTCTCAATTAAAGATGCGCTGACGACAAAGGACAAGCAAAAAGCTCAAACTATTCTCGCCAACTTTTTAAACCAGCCAAATGTAACGCGGGTCAAACTTTATGACCAAGATGACCAACCATTCGCTGTTATGGAGATAAGTGGGGCACTGGCACCCGTTCCAAGTCAAACCGAAAGAAGTAGGTTGCACGCTCTAGGGTATGCCTTATCAACCAAATTTCTTTATGTTCTAGAGCCGATTATCCATGATGGCTATGTCATTGGTAGCATGAGAGTTACGCTTTCTCATCGCCCAATTGTAGAAGCCATACAATCTTTACTTCAAGATGGCGCTTTACTTCTTCTGTTTCTTATCGCTGGTGGCACTGTTTTTTACATAAGTATCGAGAGGCTTGTTCTCAAGCCCGTGATGGAACTCAACCGCGTAATAGAGAATGTGACACACGGACGAAACACGGAACATCAAGCTCGCTATTACGTCAAGGATGAAATTGGAGACCTCGCGAGCTCTTTCAATCAAATGATGAATAGGTTAACAGTACGTGAGAAGCAGCGGCAACATTCGCTAGACACACTAGAACAAAAGCGCGCATTTTCAGAAGAGGTTATCGAATCTGTTCAGCATGCATTAGTTATTACAGACAATTCCGGACGTGTTATTCATTGTAATACGGCGACCCAGCAAATATTTCAAAAAAAATTAGATGAACTTAAATATGCCAATATTCGTGATCTAATTAAAACCAAAACACCGAATGAGCTGAGTCAGATCCTGAGTCGAGGCCTAGAGTGCGATGATATTCACCTCAAAAATGCAGATAACGAACAGCAGTTGAGCCTAACCAGTCGTCGCCTCTCGACACATGAATACTTACTGTTTTCGATTCAAGATATCACCGAAATTGAAGAAGCCATAAACCGGCAACGTGTTGCGGGACGTGTTTTTGAAAGCAGCCAAGATGGTCTCATTGTTCTTAATCATCGCGGTGTCATTACGATGGCAAACCCTGCCGTCACTAAGTTAGTCGGCTTAGAGGTGGATCAGCTTATTGGGAAATCATTCATCCAAACGCTAAAGTGGCGCAAGTTACAGGAAATGATGCCTAGTATCATCGAGTCGATAGAAAATTATGGCGTTTGGCAAGGTGAAGTTATCGAGAAGAACCATATTGGTCAGTTTGTACCGATGTTTGCTCGAGTCAATCGTATCGTTAAGTGTGAAGACTATGGTTTCTATGATCTGGTTATTGTTCTTACCGACCTTTCCGGCGCAAAAGAGATGGAACGATTGGAGCATTTAGCTCATCACGATGCTTTAACGGGGTTAGCCAATCGATCTAAGTTCCATTTAGAGTTGGAACAACTAGTACAACGCTCTGGATACTTGCGTGACGAATTTGCAGTTTTGTACCTCGATCTGGATGGATTTAAAGAAGTTAACGATACCTACGGTCATGATGCAGGTGATGAAGTTTTGAAAAAAGTTTCCGAGCGTCTAACATCTGCGACGAGACATAGTGATTTAATCGCAAGACTTTCTGGTGATGAATTTGTCATGTTGGTAAATCCCGCCAATCAAAAAGTGGTCACCCGAATAGCAGAACAGTTGCTCGAGAGCATATGTGCTCCAATTGAGTACAAAGGTCACTTACTCAAAGTTGGCGTTAGTATCGGTGTAAAATTAGTTGGCGTAAATGAGCGCGATGCTACTCGAGTTTTAAAAAGTGCGGATACGGCAATGTATCAAGCAAAGAAAGCCGGAAAAGGCCAAGCAATATTAATGGGATGCGAATTACAAGAGACAGTTTAAATCGTAACGTCAAAGCTTTAAACTAACCCAATTCGCGTCAGAAGGAATAATAAAATGAAAGTACTCGTTACGGGTGGTATGGGCTATATCGGTAGTCATACGTGTATTCAAATGATCGAAGCTGGCATGACGCCAGTGATTCTAGACAACCTGTACAACAGTAAATCTACGGTATTAGATCGAATTGAAAAGGTATGTGGTGTAAAGCCAACCTTCATTAAAGCCGATATCAGAGATAAATTGGCGATGGTAGAAGCACTAAAGTCGCACAATATTGAAGCTGTTATCCATTTTGCAGGTTTAAAGGCCGTCGGTGAGTCTGTAGCAAAACCTTTAGAGTATTACGACAACAACGTTAATGGCACTTTAGTATTGGTTGATGCAATGCGTGAAGCCGGAGTTAAATCGTTGGTATTTAGTTCATCAGCGACTGTATATGGTGATCCTGCATCTGTACCCATCACAGAGGACTTTCCAACTAGCGCAACTAACCCATATGGGCGCAGCAAATTAATGGTAGAAGAGTGTTTAACCGACTTCCAAAATGCGAACCCTGACTGGAGCATTACACTTCTTCGTTACTTTAACCCGGTAGGTTCACATCCAACAGGCGAGCTAGGTGAAGATCCTCAAGGTATTCCAAACAACTTAATGCCGTTTGTTTCTCAAGTTGCGGTAGGGCGCAGAGAGTTCCTTTCTGTGTTTGGTAGTGATTATCCGACCAAAGATGGCACAGGCGTACGTGATTATATTCATGTAATGGACTTATCTGATGGTCACGTTGCTGCATTAGAAAAAGTAGGTAGCAAAGCTGGCCTTCATATCTATAACCTCGGTACTGGTAACGGCTACAGTGTACTGGACATGGTGAAAGCATTTGAAGCCGCAAGTGGTAAAGATGTCCCATACCAACTTGTTGAGCGTCGTCCAGGTGATATTGCAGAGTGTTGGGCGGATCCATCAAAAGCGATGAATGAGTTAGGTTGGAAAGCAACTCGCACTCTAGAAGAAATGACTGGCGATACATGGCGCTGGCAGTCTACTAACCCTCAAGGTTATCCAGACGCCTAATCTTTAATTTACATAATAGTAACAAAAAGGCGCGTGATTGCGTCTTTTTTGATCCAAATCGGAAAAAATCGTAAATTACTGGTTAAAAGGTAGCAAGTATATATAGAGCTGTTAAACTATGCCCGACTCTTAATTTGGGTTATAAATTTTCTCATAGCTATTGGGGTAGTTCATGGAACTCGGTCTGATCATCACTTTCATCATTGCAGCAGCAGTAATGGTGAAAAAAGAGATGGCAAAACAGTAAACTTTCATTTTTCATACTTTTCTTTACATTTTTGAAATGAAAGCCATAAAAAAAGCCAGCATTACGCTGGCTTTTGTGTTTTTAAGGTTTAGAACTCGTATTTAACACTAATGTTATAATTACGCTCAGCTTGCGTTTTGTCTCGACTTAACTCAGTCTTACCGCGAACATCGTTCCAAAGATGGTATTCTTCATTCGTTAGATTCATAACACCAGCACGAATGGTTATATCTTTCATTGGTTTGTAGTACGCCGTTAAGTCAACGACTGTCGCAGACGGCAAAGCAACTTGGTCTTTGATTCCGCCTTTATCACCATCAGAGTTGATATCACTGTTCGATTTCTTAGCCGTGTAGTTTACTTTTAGGCTTGTCCCCCAAAGTGCATTTGGTGAATCGTAATTTACAGCAGCTACGGCATTCCATGGGTTTACACTGTTCAAAGGATTACCATCACCATCTTCACCTTCTGTGTATGCTGCAACAAAGCGAGTTGTCACGCCTGATGGAAGACCAGCAATGGCATGCCAATCAAGACGGTTAGAGAGCTCAACCCCTTTAATGTTTGCTTCACTAATATTGATATTTGTGAATTCAGTTAAACCACCATTGTTTGATGACGTTTGCTCAATAAAGTCACTGTAATCACTGTAGTAGAACGCTACTTCAGTTGCAGACGCTGCAGTGTTATGACGGTAACCAAGTTCATAAGACAAACTCTTTTCAGATCCCAAATTTGGGTTAGGGCGGTTGGTATAGCCATGAGCCGGATTATCGTAGGTGTAGTAAAGCTCGTCGAACGATGGCGCTCGGAACCCTTGGCTCACTTGCGCGAAGATCGTGCCAGGTTGCGATACAGAGTAAGTTGCTCCTAAACGACCAGTTAATGCAGAGTCGCTAAACTTCTCGAATGACTCTTCAGAAGTATTTGAAGGATTAGTAGAGAAGTAATCGTAACGCACACCTGGAGTCAGAATTAGCTTGTCATTAAGAAGCGAAATTTCATCTTGCAAGAATAAACCAAAGCTTTCTTCTTTTGCATCCGGTGTGTAAACGTAAACAGTATCTGGCGTGCCAGGATCGGAATTAAACTCGCGATTGGTATTACTGATGTCACTATGTTTGTACGATATTCCGTAAACAATATAGTGATTTTGAATCTCTTTATCTAACTGAGTTTCGAATTCAAATTTGTCTTCAGTATATTCGTAATCTTTTTTCTGTTGGTTGTCACCACTAGGCGGTACGTAAGGTGGGTAACCAGGGCTGGCTTCGATAAAGCGATTAGAGACGCCGTTTTCTTCTTTACCAATCCATGTAAGCTTGGACGTGATCGTATCCGAGATAGCTGCATCTGCAAACCAAATGTGCTTGAGCCCAATGCGATTTTGCTTGGTTGTGTCTTCAGCGTTGAAGTTTTTGTAACTTTTATGTGCGATCTCTGAGTCAGTCTCGTTGTAAATAACTTCTCCCAAGAACTCCAAGCGATGAGCGTCATTCAATTGAGATTGAAGTTTTACCAATAGATCGTTTTTGTAATAATCTTGGTTGTCCACAGAATAGTTATCGTAAGGCGCCTTAGAGAAATTTTGTAGCTCTGCACCATCACGGCGTGTAAAGGCTATAAGTGCTTCTGTATTACCGAAACGCTTTGCTAAAGCTACATGCTCACTAAAAGAGTTATCTTCCGATGAATAAGAGAGTTTAGCTTGACCACCAAAGTCTTTACCATCTTTGAGGAAATCCTTCGGATCTTTTGTTTCGAATGCGACAACACCGCCAATTGCATCACTACCATGTAGGCTAGAAGCTGCTCCTTTAACAATTTCGACACTCTTTAGCATATCGGGGTCGACAGTAACGGCACTAGAATTGATAAACGAATATGGTCCACCGCTGAATACACCTGGTTGAGATGCACCGTCTACTAAGATTTTAACTCGTTTACCTTCCATCCCGCGAATGTTAATACTTTGGACGCCTTGGCGTTGAGTGCCATTAACAGTAACACCTGGCGTATACTCGAATAGATCATTCAAGTCCTTTACCATGTTTTCTTCGATGTCTTTCTCTGATACAACAGCAACAGAAGCAGCAACAGTGTTTATGGTTTGGTTGGTACGGGTGGCCGACACAACGACTTCTTCAAACTTAGAAGCTTCTTCCGCATAAGCAGTATGGGAAAGGGCAACTAAAATGGAGGCTGACAAAATTGATTTTTTATACATTGGCTTCAATACCTTAGATCCATAATAGGTAACAACACGCGGATATTAATGGATCTAAATGGTAATTACTATCATTACCATTGTCATTTATTGATTTGTATTGAATCTTCTTCTTAGGCTATGAGCATTCCTAGTCTTTAGTTATCAATATGTTATATTATTTGTCGTTAGTTCTTGATAAGCTCATCCAAATACAACGAATGTGATGAATGTCACATTAAGAGAGGCCGTGTGCAGAGTCCAATTACGTTAGAAGCACTCCATATTCTAGATGCTATTGATCGAAGAGGGAGTTTTGCTGCTGCTGCGAATGAGTTAGACAGAGCCCCGTCATCGCTGAGCTATCAAATCCAGAAACTCGAGCAAGACTTAGACATTATTATCTTCGATCGCTCTGGTCACAAAGCCCATTTTACTGAAGCAGGTAAGCTTATTCTTGAAAGAGGAAGAGCCATTTTACAAGCCAGTGAAAAGTTAGTGAACGATGCAACGTTATTGGCGAATGGCTGGGAACTGGATATTACCATTGCCTTCGATGGCATTATTCCTATATCCAACTTTTTCCCGATGGTTGATGCGCTGGCCGAGGTCAGCTCAACTCGAGTCAGGCTGCAAGAGGAGATTCTGGCTGGTAGCTGGGAGTCGTTGAATACGGGGAGAGCTGATTTACTGATTTGCCCATCACTGGATACGCTTCCTCAAGAAGTTAAGTCAGAAAAAATTGGTAAAATGAGTATGTATTGGGTAGCTTCCGCTGATCACTATGTTCACAAGCGTAGTGGTAAGTTTGATGAAGCAGCGCGAGAAAAGTATCGGATTATTGCTATTGCAGATACCGCACGTGAGCAACCCGCGCTCTCAATTAATATCATTCAAAAACAGCCTCGCTTGACCGTCACCAACTTTACGGCAAAAGTAGAAGCGCTCACTGCAGGTTTAGGCATTGGTACATTACCAAGCCAAATTGCGCAACCTCTTATTGATAGTGGTGTATTGAAACGAATCGAAGGCACTGAAGAACAGCCGATGGATATTATTTTGGCATGGCGCCGGAACACTATGGGTGAAGCAAAATCCTGGTGTATTCAGTACCTAAAAAAGAATTGGAAACTAAAGTAACAACGTAACTTTTACTTCTTAAATTCCCATTGATTATCGAATGTAAGAAGTAAAAGTCATCGCTAATGCTGAGCTTTTCAATTTAAAGGGAGCACCATATCTGCCGTACCGTCTGCAAACTGGACATCGATCTCAAACCCCAAGTTCTGAGCCAACATCAACATTCCTCTATTTGTTGGCATGGTCATTCCAGACATTTGCTTTGTGCCTTTAACTTTGCAATAGCTGATTATTTTCTGCATCAGCACTTTGCCTAAACCTTTTCCTTTCAAATCTGAACGAACCAAAATAGCAAACTCAGCGTCACTATTGTCTGGTGTAATCAATGCGCGGGCTACCCCTATGATAGACGGTCCGTCAGTATTAAACGCTACCGCAACAAACGCCATTTCGCGGTCGTAGTCGATTTGAGTAAAGTTTGCCAAAGCCTCATGGTTGAACTCTCCAACTTCAGAAAAGAAACGTTTATAGAGATCTTCTTTCGATACGCTATTAATGAATTGAGCATGCAGCGGTTCATCCTCAGGCAAGATAGGGCGAAGCAGGATAGGTTGGCCATCTCGAAGCGTTACAGTTTCGACAAACTCTGCCGGGAAAGGGCGAATCGCTAGCCGTTTTTGGGCGTCTCCTTCGTATTTACACAGTGTGACATCTGCATCAAGGATAGTTAAATCGCTTCCGGATACCAGTACTGGATGGATATCCAGCCTTTGTATTTCTGGTAACTCAACTGCCATTTGGGAGATACGAACCAAGAACTTCGACAACTCAGTAATATCGAGCGCATCTTTGTGTTTCTGCAGGCGAATCTTTCCAGACTTTAGGGCAACAACGACAAGGTAGCGCGCAAGCGTCATGTTCAAAGGAGGAAGTGCAGCGACGGCATCTTGGGCGATATTCCACTCAGAGCCGCCTTGACCAAGCAAGATCACTGGTCCAAAGACTTTATCTACTGCAATACTAATCCGTAGCTCTTCAGCGCTGCCGAGCTTTGCCATCCCTTGTACCAACAGCCCATGTACATTGGCGGAAGGGTAGCTGAGCTTTACGGTATCTAAAATGGATAGCGCTGCGTTGGAAACTTCTCGACTGTTTCTTAAATTTAGAGCGACACCGTGAACATCCGATTTATGAGGAATGTCTGGAGAACGCAATTTAACCGCAACAGGATATCCAATATTTTCTGCCATATGAACGGCTTCAATGTCGTCAGATGCAATCCACGTAGGCAAAACGTTAAACCCGAACAGCTTAAATAATGGGCTGGTTTGATGCGTATCCAAGGTGACTGTGTTTTTATCCAGTAGTCGTTCGTTTACCCATTCTTTTGCTGAACTCACACTTCCAGAATGTAATGGCTCTGCCGTCGTTGGCGTTTCCATTAGTTGTTTCTGGTTTCGTCTGTATTCGACCAAGTGCATGTATGCTACAACCGCACTTTCAGGTGTTCTATAGGTTGGAATGCCTGCTTGAGTAAAGGCCAGTCGCGCTTCTCTCGACGTTTGTTCTCCTGACCAGTTGGTCAAGATATTAAAATGCTTATGCCGAGGGTGAGATTTGATGGCATTAATAACGACTTGAGCAGTTTCAAGAGGATCAGAAACAGCAGAAGGACTATGCATAATCAATATCGCATCTGCACAGTCGTTATTCATCAGTGCGTTAATGGTATCAATATAGCGTTTTTGGGTTGCGTCACCAGACAGATCAATTGGATTTCGAGCACGCCAGTTGGATGGAAGTACTGCTTGTAATTGCTCAATGGAAGCGTCATCAAGCGTTGCGAGTTGGCCACCACGTTCAATCAAAGTATCAACGGACATAACAGCAGGGCCGCCGCCATTGGTGATGATCGCTAAACGCTCTCCACGAAGTGGCACAGAATGCGTGAGTGTTTCTACCGCGGCAAAAAGCTCATGCGTATTGCTGACTCGTAACATACCAGTTCTGCGAATAGCAGAATCGTAAATTACGTCAAGTGTATCTCCGTCTTGCTGCTCAAAAGTATTCATCTCTTTAGAGCGGCCCGCTTTTAGCACCAATATACGTCGGTTACGTGAAGCGGCGCGCGCAGCAGACATAAATCGGCGAGCGTCTTGGATATTATCAACATAAAGCAGAATAGCTTCAGTGTTTCCATCCATACTCAAATAGTCGAGCAAATCTGCAAAATCGATATCTTGTCCGCGCCCAATCGAAATGAACGAAGAAAAACCAATGTTCTTATCATTTGCCCAGTCTAAAACCGTGGTACAAACCGCCGCGGATTGTGAGATGAAAGCAATTTTTCCGGGTTTAGCTGCAACAGGGGAAAACGTGCAGTTAAAATTGTGCCAAGGAAGGATGATACCTAAGCTGTTTGGGCCTAAGACTCGAATGTTCAATGATGAGATATCTAAAGGGTTAGGGTCATCAGAGATAACAATCGCAAACGGTGTGCCTCTCTCATCTAGCTCTTTAAGCAATTGCTCGTTACGTGAAACGTTCGTACACAAAATTGCAATATCTGGCGTATAGGGCAGGGAAGCTACATCAGGGTAAGCGATCACGCCAGATACGGCTTTATATCGCGGCGTTACTGGCATAATCGCGCCACCAAATCCACTTTGTAGAAGGTTGCGCATCACAACATGTCCTGCTCGCAATGCTTTTTGAGATGCCCCAATAACGGCCACAGAGTTGGGTTTAAAGAGTTTATGTAGTTTATTCATGCTGACTCCTGGCCGTTTGTAAGTCACGTTGGCTTCTCGGTTTCATATCAATCATAAACGAATAATTTACTGATAAAACATCTTCAGACCAGACATTGCAGAAAATGTGTACGATGCTTATGGAGTTTGTGTTATTCATCACATCAAAATCACAGATTATTGTATTTGATGCTTGATAAACGGCCCTGCTATCGGCATGATTTATCGTAATATTTATCCAGAGCATTTGTTACTTCATGAAAAAAATCGCAATCATCGGCTTGTCAGTTCTGCTTTCTGCTTGTGCATCTGAAACTTACATCACGGATGTGACCTCAGAAAGTTACCGAGAGGACTACAAATCAGATCGTATCTCTAAACCAATTATGGCGTCTGAAAACGCTGTAGTAGAAAAAGACGTACAACCAACTGTTGTGAAAATGACGGCAAAGCCTGAAGAAAAGAAAGTAGTCAAGCTAACGCCAAAAGAGCAGGCGAAGCCAGTTAAGATCGTACCACCAAGTAAAAAGCAAGCTGGCATTCAACGATTCGGCTATACCATTCAAGTCGCAGCTGTGGGTAGCCAAGCTAAAGTCGATCAGTTTGCAAATAAGCTGCCACAGAACGGTCAGCCAATTTGGGAAAACTACAAAGTTGTAAACGGTACTAAGTGGTTCTCAGTTTTATACGGAGACTACGCAACAAGCGCAGAAGCCAAGCAAGCGATTTCGACTTTGCCAGCTCAATTTCAGCAGTTAAGACCATTTGTTAAAAGCATTGATGCAATCAAAAACTCAGCTTACCCAACGCTTAACAAATTAAATTAACACATCAAATAAGGGAGCGAATAGCTCCCTTATTTATTTGCTCAAATCCTATTCGAACAACATTCCTCACATTAAAATTACTGTACGTCACACTTCAAAGGTTTATCATAATAAATAGTATCTTTTGTAGGTCACGGAAAGATGGATTCATGATTAAAAATATTCTTTTACTATGCGGCGGTGGCTCTTCTGAGCACGAGATTTCATTATTGTCTGCAAACTTTGTCGAACAACAACTAAATCTTATTGAAGACGTTCACGTTACACGCGTAGAAATAAAAAACGAAGGTTGGATGACCAACCAAGGTGAGTTGGTTTACTTGGATCTCAATACCAAGCAGTTGTGCTCAAGTGAATCTAATCAAACCATTGATTTCATCGTGCCTTGTATACATGGTTTTCCTGGCGAAACAGGCGACATTCAATCTCTGTTTGAAATCGCAGGTATTCCTTATCTTGGCTGCGGGCCAGAAGCGAGTAGCAATAGTTTCAATAAAATCACATCTAAGCTTTGGTACGACGCTATTGGCATACCCAATACGCCATACTTATTCTTAACGCGAAACGATGAAGAAGCTCACGTTCAAGCTCATAAAGCCTTTGAAAAGTGGGGAAAAGTTTTTGTTAAAGCCGCTCGCCAAGGTTCTTCCGTTGGCTGTTACAGTGTCACAGAAAAAGACAAGCTTTCTAATGCAGTAAATGATGCTTTTGGGTTTTCTGACCAAGTGTTGGTTGAGAAAGCAGTAAAACCTCGAGAACTTGAAGTTGCTGCATATGAGATGAATGGCCAACTACATATCACTAAGCCAGGCGAGGTCATCGCGCCTGATGGTGCTTTTTACTCGTACGATGAAAAGTACAGCAGTTCAAGTCACTCGCTCACAGAAGTTGAGGCGAAGAATCTAACTCAAATACAATTAGATTCCATCCAACACGCGTCAGAGACGGTATTTAAACAAATGAATCTTCGTCATTTATCTCGTATCGACTTTTTCCTAACGGAAGATGATGAGATTTACTTAAACGAAGTAAACACATTTCCAGGAATGACTCCGATCTCAATGTTCCCTAAAATGCTTCAAAACAACGGGCACAAATTTCATGAGTTCTTGGAAGATTGTATAAACAGTGCAAAGTGATTAACGTTATCGAGACGCGTTTTATGATACAAGTTGTTTTCTAGAGCAAGGATTATTCAAGCCGTATTTGAATATTGCTCAGTAGCAATTATGATTATATCAACGCATTAAACAGATGACTCAGTGGTATGGCGATTTCAAATTATAGAGGTTTTAACCTGCAGTCAGTCGGATCAGATGGCAGTGTTTGGAAGGTTAAAATCAAGAACCACGTTTTACAGGGCAGTTTGACGGCGGTAAAGAAAAGCATTGATTGGTGGTGTGACACCGCATCGATTATTGATCCCAAAGAGTTTGCTTCACTCGGACAAAGAGTGCAGCAAACTGGTGTTGCAAAATCAGAGGTCTTTAACGGCTATACTATTCAAAACGATACAGGCCAACCTAACTCTTGGTACTGTATGTTTAATGGTAAACTGATTAAGGGCAGTAAAGCCGCTATTCAACGCCATATCGAAGCTTATTTGGTTGCAAAGCAAAAAGCGATGCAAGCTCAACAACAAAAGAAACAATAGAATGACTCTGGTGTATTCAACAGAAACCGGTCGAATTAAACCGGAAGAAGAAAAAGTATCTCGCCCTAAAGGCGATGGTGTTGTTCGGATTCAGCGCCAAACGAAAGGCCGTAAAGGTAAAGGCGTATGCATTGTTACAGGTTTAGACTTGGATGATGCACCTTTAAAGTTATTAGCGGCAGAACTCAAAAAAGTCTGTGGCTGTGGTGGCTCTGTAAAAGATGGCAATATCGAGATTCAAGGTGATGCTAGAGACAAGATCAAGGCACATCTTGAAAAGAAAGGCATGACAGTCAAATTAGCCGGTGGCTAATTTAATATTTCCAGTAAACAAAAATGGCGTCTAAAGAAATAGACGCCATTTTTTATAAGTTGCTAATTGAAGAGCAAGCAATCGTAGATTGATAGATCGATATTAGCTATTTTATGGTAAATAACCATTATGTTTAATACTTACAGTAAGGCCCTTAAATTTAAAATCTGCAGGGGAATAGGAGCATACTCAGACAACATTTAGCGTACAGCAATACATAATTTAACATAATATACATAATGCGCACTTAGCTATAGCTACTTTAAGGTCGCCAAGCCACAACGCAAACATGCCACAAATCATTGAAATACTTGATAATCCTAGCCCGTTAAACTTTTTTGCTATGTTTTCCCACATTCCTTTTATGTGCGGATTTTCGTTGCGATCAGCGTGACATCCCAACAAAGCTATCTCTGGGTCAATTCCTGAATTCTCCGCTAGAAAAACTGCTTCTGAATCAGATATATAGCGTCTTCCTTTTCGCATTTCGCTGATTCTGGACGCGTTTACATTCAAATCGTGCGCGATTTGCTTGTCTTGTACGTAGTTTTTTGCCTTTTTGTAGGCATCTAACAGCTCACTTTGATACATGGGACTACCTCCGTTTTCTTGATTTTAGCTTACTAGTTACGGAAATTCGCATCTAGTAATTACGAAAATCCGCAATTACACTTGCGGAAAATCGTAATTAAGACCGCCTTAGCTCTGGGCGTTTGCCCTTGACGCTTTCGCGCTTGGCTTCGGCGGTCGCTCTCACAACTAGTCAAGGTGGTTGTTATGTCAGAAGTCTCCAATACAAAAAAACTAGAAATATATCTGAATCGCGCTTGGAGTTTGTTTCTTGTCTCGGTTATTGCCGCGGGTATTTATTTCTTTGGTTCCCTTATCTACGACTCGTTTGAAATCCCATACGACGATTACGAAACTTTTTCGTTTTATCTTGACCATGAATTTTGTGGTGATTTGGCTCGCGACTATGCCTCTGACGGTCGCGTCACTGTTTATGAGTATCTGGTTGTTTCACATTGCTCTGGCAAAGATGAGAAGCGTAAATTCTACTCAGAGCTTGAGGCTCAATAATGCGTGAACTTGTTATTGATTTGGCATCAGGCAAACAAGAATGGATTGATTTTGTTCCTGTCCATTCTTGGGCTTCATGTGAGCATATTCCTGACAACTTATTCGACCATCGTTTTGAGTACGTCGACCACAGATTCACAACGCCTGAGGATTTCATTCCGTCGGCTGTGAAATCGGCAATGAGTGCGTCAATCTACTCACACGACCTGTCAGATTTTATTGAGCGCCCTACTTCTAACCCTTGTTTGGACTTGCCGAAATCATTACACCGTAACGGCGACTTCGCTCGACACATGACACGCGCTTACACCGACATCCTGAAAACACGCAACGCTCTGGAAGCTGTACGCGCAGTTAACGACGCTCACGACCGTTTGACTGAGCACGGCTACAGCTACGCGATGTCAGATGAGCAAATTACCAATCTAGCCAAGCGCAAATCACGCGACTTTTCTCGCGTGTTAAGTGCGATTCCTCTTGAAGAATCACAAGCGCGTTTTGATAAATCGGTTCAGCTTCTTGATTCATTAGGCTTGGCATTTTCACCTGAGCAAATTCAATACGCAGAAAACAACTGTGAACTTTTCGCATTGGTGAACCGTGCGCTTGATGAGCATTGGCTTGTTCGTCAACTGCGTCGTAAATGTGCTTACGAGGTTGAATGTGTTGCGCGTGATTTAGCGCTTGTTCAACGCCGTAAGCAAGTTTACTGCTCGGATTTTTCTCTAAGCCGTCAACGTGATCGCAATACATCTAACCGTATCGCGCTAGAAAACACGATTGCTTACGATGAGGCTGACCCATCTAACTACTTCACACTCAGTGAGCTATCCGCTAAGTCGGTTTCCAACGCTGAGATTCGCCGCGCTGAAATGTTCGTTCGTCTGCGTGGCTTTGAGGAAATCGCTCAAGAATCGAGTCACGATGCGGTGTTCTTCACGGTAACAGCGCCGTCTCGTTTTCACTCTGTTTCTAAGGGTGACCTCAACCCTAAATGGCTTGAGGCTGGCAAGCCTGATGCGAAAGCGGCTCACGCTTACCTCATGGGCGTTTGGGCGAATCTTCGTAAGTCGATTGATAAGAGCAAAATCAAGGTTTACGGGATGCGTATTGTCGAGCCTCACCAAGACGGCACGCCGCATCACCACTTGTTGCTGTTCATGGAAAAATCCGCACGCAAATTTGTGACGTCTGAGTTTCGTCGTCTTGCTATGGCTGACTCGCCAGACGAAAAAGGTGCAAAGAAAGCCCGTTTCAAAGCCGAAGTTATCGACTGGTCGCAAGGTTCAGCCGTTGGTTATGTCGCTAAATACCTGAGCAAAAACATCGACGGTCAACACATTGATTCTGACAAAGGTTCGTCTTTGTCTGGCTCAGATGCGGCAGAACGTGTCGTAACTTGGGCGCGTGTGAATCAAATTCGTCAATTTCAATTTATTGGTGGTCCATCTGTCACGGTATGGCGTGAGCTTCGTCGTCTTCGTGATGAATTCAAAGAGGACGATGCTTTGTTTACAGATTTATCTCAAGACGAACACTTTCTATTAGAAAAGGTTCGCCGCTCTGCTGATGAGGGCGACTGGAAAGCGTTTTGTTACGCAATGGGCGGTGTGTTCGTTAAGCGCAAAGACCAACCAGTAAAAGCGGAATACTCCGTTTCAACATCTATCGAAAAACTGATTGCTTCAGGCGGTGAATACTCATCGACTCGCTACGGCGATATGGCTCAAGCGCGTTTGAATGGCTTGATGTTCCATAAGATTTTTATCGCGACTCGCTTCCGTACTTGGAAGACCGAGAACAAAGAGCAATTCATTCGTGCTCAACAAGGGATTATGTCTAACGTGGTCGATTACTTTGACGCACTAGAACGTGAAAAAGAATACGAGCGTATGTATGACGACCTTTACGAGCAATACGAAAAACACCTAGCGCTCTATGACGAAATGGAAGCGCTGTTGCTCACCGACCCTCAGGAAATTAATGCGTCGTGTTGGGTGGGCGCAGCCCCGCCCGACATGATGCATTAATTTCCCTTGGACTTGTGTCAATAACTGTCATTTCAATTTTCAACTAACCAACAACGTAAAAATAAGGGCAAAACACTATGAGAATGGAAGGTTTAATTCTAGATGTTTCGGACATCGTTCAAGAAACCAAAACAGACCGTAACGGCGAACAAAAGCAAAACGGCAAGCTGCGTCTCATCACGACCAACCCAACGGACACTATTGAAGTGCGTGTCTCTCCTGAGCTTTGGGAAAACGGCAAGGCTGGCGAACTGCTCAAGCGCTGTGTGGGTAATCGCATGATGTTTGATGTGGAACACAAGAAATTCAGCTTTGGTAACGATGAGGGTAAACACGTCTCTATCGACGGTTTCCACCTCTACGCCCTACCTCAACTTAACGAAAAGTAAGGGCTAAATCATGACCGAGACGCAATTTGCAGAGCTAATGGCTCGACTCGATAACTTTCAGTTAATGGTGTTTTTAGGCATTTGCTTCTTGCTAGTTGCGCTCGGTTGGATGGTCGGAGGACAAAGATAAATGCTGTCATCAGAGTTCATGCTCGGCTGTTTCGCGACAGCCTTTATCCTTGGCTTCTCGATTGGCTTCCACATTCTCGGATTCAAGAAAGCGGCTGAGGTTTCAACTTCTTCATAAACCATAACATAGGAAATAAGACTATGGAAAAGCAAAGCAAAGTACGCGCAGCAATGGCTAAGGCTGGCGCAGTAGTAACGGCAAAACGTGCGGCATTTGGTGGTGCACTTCTTATGGCAGCATCTTCTGCGAATGCAGCACTGCCAGAAGTGGCAACACAAGCCTTTAGCACACTGGCAAGTTACGTCACTGAAATGCTCACCTCGACATGGGGCATCGCCGTGCCAATGACGGTTGGCTTCATCGGCATCAAGCTATTCAAGAAAGGTGCAAACAAAGCAACGTAATTCTAACAGTTGTTTTATACACCCATTGGTCAACGCCTCCGAATGGGGGCGTTTTTTATGAGGAAAATAAATGAGTATTAAACAAAGCATTGCGTCACTGGTTATTTTGCTGAGTGTTTCGTTTAGTGCTAATGCTAGACTCATGATTGTTACTAGCTCTAAACACTCGTGTATTCAAACGGGGCAAATTATTGATTTTTCATCTAATAGTGGAGGTTGGCCATTTGCACCGGGCGTCTGTGCTGGTCTTAAAACTAGATACGGTGATATTACTACTGGTTTGCAGGATTATGATGGCGGTAGGCTTTTAGCTAGTGCTCCTGGTTCTTATATTGAGGTTGGTTACGCCAGTCGTTTTTCAGGCTGCTCAGATGGTGAAACTTATAATCCTGAAACTCGTAAATGTGAATCTCCACCTCCACCTGCTTTTTGTTCTCAAGAGTCAACACAACAGCAGATGAGAGATTATGAAGCCTCTTGCCTTGCGGATGGTGGTTCTCCAACAATTATTTGTAATGACCAAGTTAATCCTCCTGACCTTCGCATGTCTTGTGATGTTCCACCGCCAAAACCTGATCCAGATGAATGTACCCCTGATTCATCTGATTGGCCTGCATGTAAAGACCCGGAGCCTGAGGAATGTACACCTGATTCGCCGGACTGGGACCCTAGGTACGGTACGTGCTGTAGACCAGAAAACAACTGGTGTGACACACCTGAACCCGAATCTTGTGTTATTGGTGGTCCTAATTGGCCAGCTTGTGCCACTGATACCGATATCGACCCCCCAACGGGCGGTGATTTGGGCGACCCTGATAAACCAAGTGGTGGCGGTACTGGTAATCCTGACCCAGATAAACCTGAGCCTGATGTCGATAATACGAGTGATACCCTCGCCGCTATTAAATCCATGAATAGTGATTTGAATGCACAGCTAACTGGCATCAATAACGATATGAACAAGAATCAGGCGGAAACTAAGTCCGCCCTTGATGCGCTCAAGGCGTCGGTTGATTTGAATACCGATACCGTTGTCGATAATGCAAACCATGTAGCGAATGCTATTCAAGGTCAGTCCGATATGTTGTCTGATATTGGCAATAATACAAATCGCTTGCTGACTTCGGCAAACAACCAGTTAAGTAATGGTTTTGGTCAGCTGTCTAGCGACCTTGGAGATTTGCAGGAAACCAACCAACAAGGTTTTGATGACCTTTTGAACAAGCTAGACGATTTAAAACCATGCGACCCTACTCCTGAGAATAGATTCTGTGAAAGCCCTCATGGATTGGATAGTAACTTTGTTGGTGATGCACTAACTCAAGCGGATTCGATTGTTTCCGGTGCTTTAGGCTCTTATGAATCGACGGTTGTTGGTGCGGCAAATGATTTGCTTGAAAAGAATATTACGGCTGAATCTGAGGCGCATATTACTGCGGTTTCTGATTCATTCCTTAACTTGCTTCCACAACCTAGCGAATGTATGCGGCTTTCTTTGCCAACACTCAATGGTGGGAACGTTTCAATCTCTTGTGAGTTCTCTCATAAGTTAAAAATGATCCTCTCCATTCTGATTTACATCTATACGATTAAGACGCTTGTTGAAATCCTGCTGACTGAGGTCACGCCTGTACCAAGTAACAAGCCAGGTTCGGGGAGATATTACTAATGATTCAGCTATTACCTATTGTTTCAGGCATTAGTGCGGCACTGCGTTTACCTGCTTTGGTCGCGTTTATAGCACAAATAGCGACGACTCTGTTTGGTTGGTTCTTTATCGCCAAGGCGCGCAACGTCACGATTAACTTGGTGATTATTACCTTATTGATTGGGCTTACACTCGCGCTCACTCTTGCCATTTATACGCTTGCCACTGGGCTTTCTTACGTCACGCCCCCGTTTTGGTCACAAGCGGCGGGCATGTTTATCCCAAATAACGCAATTCCTTGCGTGAGTGCGATTTACTCGGCGCGTCTGCTGCGTTGGGTGTGGGAGTGGAAGTTCTACGCGATTGTGAGGGCGGCGTAATGGCATCGGTCTACTTTGTCACGGGTAAGCTCGGCTCAGGCAAAACACTAACGGCGGTCGGTAAGATTCGTGAGGCGTTTATGCGCGGTGTGCCTGTGGCGACAAACCTCGATATCAACTTGAAAGAAATGCTTGGACGCAACAAGCGCAATACTCGCCTTTATCGTCTGCCGGACAAGCCTCAGGTAGAAGATTTGATGGTGATTGGCTCAGCAAACAAGAGCTATGACACCAAAAAAGACGGTTTGATTGTGCTCGATGAGTGCGGAACGTGGTTTAACTCGCGCACATGGAATGACAAGAATCGACAAAAGTTAATTGATCACCTTTTGCATATTCGAAAGCTTGGATGGGATGTGATTTTCATCGTTCAAGACATTTCGATTGTTGATAAACAAGCGCGTCTTGCACTGGCAGAACACACCGTGTTTTGTCGTCGTTTAGACCGCCTTCAAGTGCCTATCATCTCGACTGCGGTATCCGTTCTCACGCTCGGTCAACTCAAGTTGAAAATGCCTAAGCTGCACGTTGGCATTGTGAAGTATGGTGACAATGCGAACTCGCTCACCGTTGAGAAATGGATGCTTTGGGGCACGGACTTATACAGCTCTTACGACACTAAGCAGATGTTTAGAAACAACTATGAGGACGGCGTTTATTCAGTATTGCCGCCCTACTATACCCACGGACGTTACACTGTCCCGTATACGTTGAGAAATATCATGCGCATTACGAAAATCTATCTCCGTAAATACTCTCGATTCAGTGTATTTACGGCAGGTGTCGCCGTCTCGTTTGCGGTGTTCACCTTAGTTGGCACGCCGAACATGTCGACGGAACCCGAAACGACTCGAACGGCGGTGCCTCGCGAGTCATTGAGTGACTTGCTCGACGGCTATCGAATCGAATCTTCAATGAATCCTCCAAACGTTGCCCCGTCTTTTGTGCTGGTTAAGGACGATGTGCGTCTGTCGTCCTCACAACTATACGCAAAGGGCTTTACGGCTCAATCTAACGGCTCTTGCTCCATTACGGTTAGCGGCAACGGTCAATCATTCAAAGTCATGTGCTAGGGAATAAGGTGCGCTTTATGTCATGGATAATCGCAAAACTCACAGCTTGTCTTTCAAAAAAACAAAAAAAATCTTATTGTGTCAGAGGCTTATTATCAGCGCTCTCGTTGCTCACTATGCGCTGTGGTAAAGTTGAGAAACAAACTACGGCTTGTTCCAACTTTTCCACATCCAGCATTACCACCTTTCTGCTCGCGTGCACCCTGCTCAGCTCCCCTTCTTTTGCTGCAAGCTCTGCGCCTTTTGAGGCAAAGAACACACCGATTGGAGACTTTGCATCGTGGTTCTCGGTTCATACTGGGAATACGGTGGTGCTCGGTCAAGGTGTTGCTGGTGAGGTCACCTTTACCGCACCGGATTTGAAAGATGAGGACTATCCAGCCTTTTTCCTTTCGGTGCTTCGTGCGCACGGTTACGAGCTTACGCATGACCACGGCGTTTTTACCATCATTGCTGACGCCAACAAAGTGGAGACGTTCGAACCCTCTCAAGTGAAGTTGTACTTCTTTGAGAATGTCCGAAATACCAAGGTCGTTGATTTGATTTCCTCGATGCTTGCTGCAACGCAGAATCAAACACTGAACAATAAAGCAATTAAGAATTACAAGGTTGAGGTATTACCGACCACAAACAGCATTATCGTGACTGGCTCTGAGAACCAATTGAAGCACATTGATGTGCTCATCAAAGGGATTGATAGACCACAAAAGCAAGTCTTTATTGAGGCGGTGATTACCGAAACTGAGCTTGGTGATTCTCAGGAAGTCGGCGTGAATATGGACTTGGCACTGAGTGAAGCAGGCTTTGTTTCGCAGCCTACTGCAATCAAGAAAGCCGTTGATAACCTACTATTTTATGAGGGTGGTGATTTTAATGCGCTTATTAAAGCCGTGTCTAAGAATCAGAATACTAAGCTCCTATCACGACCAAACATGTTCATCATGGACAGAGAGCGCGGTTACATCACGGTTGGCCAGAACGTGCCGTTCCTCACTTCCTCTGAGGTGACAGATGGCGGTAATAGAGTCCAGCAAATCGAACGTAAGGATGTGGGCGTGTCACTTGAGGTAGTGCCTCATGTAATTGGTGATCATGTTGTGCTTCAGATAATGCAAAAATCCGACTCGGTGACGGATTCCTCTATCGCATCCGACATCATCACCAATACGCGAACACTGCAAACCGTGGTCAAGGTCAAAGACCGCCAGACGATCTCTTTAGGGGGCTTGATTTCCCAAGAGCAGCGCGACTCAGTAAGCGGTGTGCCTGTCTTGATGGATGTGCCTTTGCTTGGTGCTCTATTCCGGTCAGAAAAGACCAATACGGTAGATAAAGAGCTTAAAGTAACGATAAGAACCACGATACTTTGAGTTAGAAAGAAAGCCGAACAATTGCTGTTCGGCTCTGCTTTAGCTGTACTGTAATACGCTTTCCAATTCTCTACACTTTATTATCGTGTCACGTTCTAATACGGTTGCGATATGTGTTTTGTCATAAGAACTTCTAGCTTCGAACCTAAGCAACGGATGGTGTCCGTTAAGTGCATTGTTTACGTATATGTCTCGTTCTTGTCTCTTCTTCTGCCTATGAGATGAATCATCTAGCTCTATGACCGCCAAGACTTTTGTGTCTCTATCCGTTATCACGTAGTCCATTCTTTTCGCCCAAGTTCGAGAATTGTCTTTAAAGTTGGTCGGTTGAACTAACGCCATCAATGAAACTTGGCTATGAATCACGTATTCATCAGGTATAAGCTCCTGCAACACTTTATAGAATCTGCGCTCTGTCTTGGTGGCCAAATATGTACTTTTCTTGTGAGGTACAGAATTGGTCTTATTGTTGGTGTTTGGAAAAGGTACTTCGACTATCTTTGGGTTCTGTTCTACAACTTTAGGTTCAAAAGAATGTATGCTGTTCGGTCTTCTAACTGCTGCACCTTGTTCCCATTCGTTAAGCCTACGTTTAGGTTTCTTACTCTTTTTTGTGAATAGATACACAATACACGCTAAGGATATAAGTATCAGTAATTCAGGCACTTTCCGTTCCTCACTCATAAAAAAATGAGTGCATGGTAGCATATCGTTTTTGTTCGGTGTGTTATTGAAATCAGCTTTTATGCGCCCCCGTAATGTATTACGGGGGTAAATTCCCACTCACTACTAACCTTGTGCTCTGATACAAAAAAGCCGAACAGTGATTGCTCGGCTTAAAATTTAGCTCTCGGGTAAGTTACACTTATCTTTGAGCGTTGTGTACGCGTCTTCTATTCCTTCCAGTGAAAAGTGTATTTTTTCCTTTTCACTATCGATTACGCTTATCTCCAACAATTTCCCAGTTAACATTTCTCGAATCAACAAATCAGTTGAGCCACTTGAGTAAAACATATCGTCATACTTGTTTGACCCACCTTTAATTGACAATACTTTGCCGCCGTCTATTGAAAGCTTCACATTTGTAACACCACTCCAGTCATAAAGGCTGTGATGTTTAAACCCAACAAGGCTGAATACTTTCTTGTCAGCTCCTCTTCCACATCCAATATGAAATTGAGAGCGATTGCTTTCAGTATAATGCGTTCTTAAGTACTGTCCGTTTGAGTAGCTCTTCTCGGTAAATCCTTCAAAGTTCGCTAGACTTGGAAAAGGCATGAGTAAAGGCAAAGTTAACATCACAAGTGTTTTTTTCATTTAGAGTCCTTCCCTTCAAATATATGCTACTTATTTTTTATCCCTGCTATACATCTAGCATACTTCATGAGTTTTGTAAGTGTTCCTGTGTCACTAGGTGACTGAATTTCAAGTAAAGCTATTCCAGTAAGGATCTCTTGGGGTGTAACTAGTTGTCCTGTTGGTAGTTCAAGCGTGTCTTTATGCATTTTGAAATTTTCCCAAGCTTCCGAGGTGGCTAGTTCCCTCCCCTTGGTCATTCTCATTAGCCGTTTGCATTCGGGTGGTATGGGCTTTCCTGAGTCCCATAATTTGACCATCCTCACACTTTTAAAACATAGTTTTGCTGCTTCTTCTACACTTAAACCACACTCAAATTCACGAAAAACGTAATTCTTGCTCATTTTTCGAAAGTTCGTCATATATACCCTGATAATCAAAAGGGTGTATATGTAATTGATATGAAACATTATTCAACATAACGTCGCATAATGCGCACTTTAGAGTTAGAAGATTAGCATTGGCGATGATAGCTTAGTTACACCGTATTTGGCTATTGCGGCCTTGCAAGCTTCATCAGCTGTCTTGTATGGGCCGTGAACTTCGATTTCACCACAGCGGCCACTTGATAAGAACCAGTCATCAACTTTAAAACCGTGTAGCTGATTAAGTTCCTGCACTGTATCTTGGGTTACGTTCGACACCATACACGTTGGTTCTGCATCTTGCTCATTCAACATGAGTCAACATGGACACGCATTTGCTTAACCCAAACGTGTAAGTACTACATTAGTTTTATAGGAACAAGGAATCTAACAGATGTAAACTCTCTACTTTTCAATCTATACCTAGATCTTTCTTCATATGTTCACTCAACTCGTTAGTGGTTCTTACATTAATCTTATGTTTGCAATGATGGATTCTCAACTCTTCACCAAATAATTTTGCTAGTGATTTGGTATACAAAGTATTAATATTATTTATTATTCTATACAATGTATCTTTCTGATAAACAGATCTTTTCGAATTTTGTATTGCAGTCTTCATATTTTAATATCCTTACACATTTAACTTTATAATTTAAAAAATCAATTTCAACTTTTATTATTACTTTTTTAGATATGTAATGAGTCATTATCAATGATGCACAATCAACAATTAAATCACCCGAATCCAACTTAGTAATTTCACGAGACAAATTCTTTATTTTTAAATCTTTATTTTCTATATTTAATCCGATTGAGTTAATTTCTTCAGGATATCGGTTTAACTTAATATCCAATATGGTTTTATTAAGATAGTAGTCTGCCATTATTTCATGGCGGCTTTTAAATATCATTGTCCCCCTCCGATGATGCAAGTTATACTTTCCCACCAGTTAAAAGACAACGTGACTCAGAGTTGCAAAAAGGTAACAATCATGGAATTGATGAACAATGAGCTGATCTGCTTTGCAGCCATTTGTAAACACCTCTCTCTTACAGAGGCATCAAAAGAACTTGGAAAGTCGAAAGCTCAAGTCAGCAGGCAGCTAGCAGCATTAGAAAAACAACTTGGTGTAACACTCGTCCACAGGACAACAAGGAAACTCGTTTTAACTGATCATGGCGAAAGCATTAGAGAGCTTGCTATCAAGACGTTAGAGAGTTTGCACGAGTTAAATTACAGAGCTAGCTCGTTGAGTGAATGCATTGATGGAAAGTTTAAAATCACAATGCCCAACTCTATAGCCTCTTCTATTTTTGGTTCTGTTCTTAAAGACTTACAAGAACGATATCCAAAAGTTGATTTTGAAATATCGTCAAGTAACAATGTAGAAAATTTATTAGAAAGCAATGTAGATTTAGCGATTAGGCTTAATAATGTTATTGATGACAATCTTATTGCACATAAAATTGGTGATTATAGTGATGTTTTGATATCTAGGGTAAGTAATGCCAACAACAAAACACTATTAATCTACAAACATCATTCGAATAAGGAATCAATTAAAAATCAATATACTGATGTTATCGAAGTTGATAACACCTCTATTTTAATAAACTTTGTTTCTGAGGGAGTTGGGGTTGGTGTCATTCCAAACTATCTTATTAAAAGTAACTATATAGACAAAAACATCCGAATATCGCAAACTTTTGATATAGAACGTTCCATGTATATTGCCTACCCTTATCAAAACCCTTTGCCAAGAAAGCTAGCTGAGATATCTACTTTTATTAGGTCTGAGTTATCACAAGTATTGAAGAGTGAGTCATTTTAGGGCGGTTGTTCAGATTTAGAATTTTGCGTTGTCTACTCAACTAGGCCTAACGCTAATCTTTGTAACATATTGTTTCAGCGGTATTTATTAACACCCCCATCTTTATGCTTGCTATCACAATGTGAGATGCTCTGCCGTCTTGTTATCAAGGTTTTGCGTGGAATAAATCACGTGGGGTAAACGATAGATTGACTTACATTAAAATTTTCATCAAAAGCAACTTTATATAAAATTGATTTCATACAAATCTATGTGTATCTTCTACCCATATCCCCACAATAACCAAGGAGAATGCCATGGATAAGCTACTCGCGTCTGCATTAGAAATTAAGCAGCGAACTATGGTGACTGGCTTTTTTGCTAGAAATGGATTCAAAATCGCTATGACCGATTTTGATGATGTCACTTTTGAGCGAGAAGGCGTGCAAGTTAACGTACATTTTGATCTGCAGTCAAACGCGGAGTCTGCATCTGTTTTATCTCATGAGGCATCAATCATTCCTGGCTAAAAACTTTTATTATCACCGATACACCAAGCCGAACATAAAAGTTCGGCTTTTTAGTGATAAAAAATGATGAGTGCGAACAAGAGTTGTCGATCACTCGTCTAAATAGACGATTAATAAATCAGCTTCAACTTCGTTCACAACCTTTGGTATCGATGAAAAAAAGCGACTCAATAAGTAGTGATGATGACCACAGACAACTAAATCTATCCCCTCTTTTTTGACGATTCCCGATAGTTTTATATGAAGATCGCCGATTACTACCATGGTCTCGTTTACTGGGTATAAGCATTTATCAGCGAGCTCTTGCAGCCTTCTTTCCAATTCTTGCTCTTCCTTAGCTTCCATGACTATGCGATCAACATCTACGTAAACAAATGAGAGTTTGCTGCTTGAGTTATCTGCTTGCATTATTGCTTTTTCGATAACGGCTTGGCTAGATTTAGATAAGTCGACAGCAACCAAAACATGCTTGTAACCCATCATTCCTCCCTTGGTTAGTTTTTGTTCTCATATTAAGTCTAGTCCACATAGAGCGAACACAACATCAAAACTACTGCTACTCATCCAAAGATCAACGATGTTTTTCCAATTTCTTCTCTAATTATCGGACTATTTAACAGGAAGGACGTCAGGAAACGTTACGTTGTAATAGGCGTTACTGCTCTTGATTTCTACTACTCTTGAGGTTTCATATTACCCACTTCAACGTCGCCTAGTTTAGTAAAACTACTTTAGGTTAAGCGTGTTCAATATGTAACGCTCCGCTCAAATCCAGGAGACGTATTTCGGCTAAAAAAGCAGCTCAATAAGATGAACTTCGATTCATCTATTATATATGTCTGCGAGTGCTTACTGTTCTTATATCGCTTATTTAATAAGTCTAGTTTAATTACCGCTATAAGTTACGGTGTATCTTTTTTCTTTTTTCAGCATAATCCTCTGCCTGGGAACAAAGCCCTCTCGTACTTTGTAATTAAATTACCAGATCAATCACTACCAATATGGTTGACAGATTAAATGACCGAGTTAAATAATTGATATTATTGAGTTTAATTTGTTGGTTCTTTAAAAATGCCTAATTACCTGTACTGCGAAAAATAAGGTTAACTAGATTAAGTAAAATTTTACTAACTCGCTATTTAGTCTTAAAGGCAATTGAACAAGATTAAAATCATATAGGTATAGTAAATTTTAGTTACAGCGTAACCAGGGTGGTGTTTGGGAGTGTAAAGGAATAGAAAATAGAAAGGCAAAAAACAGGGCGTATGCCCTGTCCATGAATTGATTAGTTTTGTTGCTGTTGTTTTTCTGCGTACTCAGAACGAATCCGTTCGGCAACAATTTTGATAGCTTCTGCAGTACTTGTGCCCTTCGCCATCAATTCTTGAATTCTCTCTACAGCTTGTTGTTGCTCTTGGTGAGATAGAGGGGGTAAATCGTCAAACATAAAAAGCTCCTCATTTTGAGGAGCTGACTATAACGATTCAATTAATAGGTAGCAAGGAAATTAATGGATGCACCCATAGCGTTCTCGTTTGTGTACTGAGCTGCGATATCCAATTCGAACAACTTAAGTGGGGACAACCCGATACCAGCAGTAATGGTTCCTTCGTCATTACTTCGAGCTAAGTTCTTCATATACCCTGCTCGTAATGCCATTTGACGCAAAATATCAAACTCAATACCAGCTCGAATCATTTGCGTATTATCATCAAAGGATGAAAAACGTTTTTCTTCGTTAAGATCGTAGTCAACACTCATCGTAAAGTAATCGGCAACAATCCCTGCCCCAACGGTGTATACAGGACGCATGCTATATTCGTATGATTTTATCGTATCGCTGCCATATTGGAATGATTTTGTTTTAACGTCTCTTCCGATCAAATTTTTCGCTGAAATACCGAGACGATATGGGCCAAAGAACCAAAGTGCGCCTGCGTCTAAGTTAAACATCGTTTCCGCGGTCTCATTTTCACGTAAGTCTTTAGTATCAAAATTCTGAAAACTCGTGGCGTATGAGTATGTGTATATACGCTGAAGTTTAGGAGTAACACCAAAAGAAAGGTGTTGGTTCATGAAATTAGTGTATTTAGCAAGTGAAATACCAGCTTCAGCCACGCCAATAGAAACACCTTGTACATAGCTATCATCTAATGGATTAGTACCTGAGGTATCAACATTTGGTTGTACGAATGATTCAGTGTATAGCTTACCGTATGCAGTTGCAGATAAGAATTTGTTGGGGATACCAATGGCAACGACACCACCAAGATCAAAGTCTGTCTTTTTCCCATCGATAGCATCCATCGATTTTTTGATTTCATCGACGTCTGTCAATTTGCTGATGCGTTCGATCTCATCAACTAGATCATATTGATCATCGTAGCTGCCACCAAAACTTGGCACGATCATGCCTGCATCGTCATTTCGGCGATAAATCGCAGTAAGAGCGGGGTTGAAAAAAGGCGCAGTTAGATAAGTTGCTGATACGGTACCAACGCCACCCATTGCATCACTACGAGCCTCTATCGCATAAGTAGCAGCAGAAGCAGCATTAGCGAAAAGAATAGTAGCAACAGAAGTGGCAAGAATTTTATATTTGTTTTTCATACTACACTTGTGATTTTAGTTCGTCCTGAACCTTTATCGGCACAAGTAGTATTTCTTTAACTATTCTTCCTGGGAAAGATCATAGGTTCGGCTAATAGTTTGAGCCTGCTCAACAATTATATCGCCCTGCCAACGGCGACTATTGATACTTACCGCCAATACGTATCTATCGTTTGGGACACCCGCTAGCTCCAATGAATTTGGATAGTTAGACTCATAAGTCTTTTTCCACATTTGCTCGTACTGGCCATCAATGTAGTCATACAAACCAACTTCAAGTTGCGGTAATGGACAATGGGGATTACGAAGTGCGCTCTTTTCTACTTTCCAATTCTCTTTAGATGTCCAACGAACATATTGAGAAGAGTTTGAATCTCCAAGTATTACCCAAGTTCGATACTCTTGTTTATCAGTAGAAACAACGGTTAAGTGATATAAACCAGCTTCAAGCTTGCCTGTTAAGTTATAGCGTTTCGAGTAACTACGCTCGTTGGCAAGTTCTGTCCCGTTCGGCTGTTGTTCATAGCTGAATGAACTGTCCGCGGATATAGAATCATCCACCCATCGATTAAATGAAATATTTTCGATGTCAGTTGTAGCTCTTAGCTTGATCACCAATCTAAATGTATCTCGCCCAGGGCTTTGAATAGTCTGACGAATAACGTTCACACCACTTATCCAATCAGGCAGCGTTACACCAGTGAGAGCCTTGCCACAGTTTTTGGATAGTGACTGACCAAGAAGATCATTAAGGTGAGGAGTCAAATCTTTACTTGGTTCCGTTTGCCAGAGTTCAACAAGAGAGTTGAACATACCCGCAAGATCATCTTCAAGTAAGTGTTGATGTGCCTGTGTTAAAGGCGTGTTAGTTTGAAACCAGTCCATCGCATGGACTGGTTTCACTAACGCTAATGAGACAACTACAGGGAGTAGTATTTTCATTACGACTTATGCTTTCATCTTGTAGCCAACACCACGAAGTGTTTCAATTTCCAGTCCTGGCAGTTTTTGACGAAGCTGTAGTACATGTGTATCAACCGTACGTGTTGTCGGGAAGTGATTGTAACCCCAAACGTGGTCAAGTAGCTCATCACGAGTAAACACGCGACCTAAGTTTGACGCCAAAAATAGCAGCAAATCAAACTCTGTTCGAGTAAGCGTAATTAGCTCGTCTTTATAAGTCACTTCACGAGTCGAGCGGTCAATCTCTAAGTCTTTTGTAATCACTTTATCAGCGTTGCTTTGTTCTGCTGAATCCGGTGCTCGTAGCTGTGCACGGATTCTCGCAAAAAGCTCCGCCTCAGCAAAAGGCTTTGTTAAGTAGTCGTTCGCGCCGGAATCAAGGCCTGCAACTTTATCTTTTACGGTAACAAGTGCCGTTAACAAGATAACTGGTACGTCTTTAATCTGTTTCCATTCTGGGAGACATTGTACAGAGTCACCATCTGGGAGTTGGCGATCGAGAATTACCAAGTCAGCTTTTTTCCATTGTGGCTCTACGTCTGCAATACGCTCCACATGTAAACACTCATATCCTGCTTGTTCCAGGCTTACTAACAGGCCGTCAGCCAAGTTTTTATCGTCCTCAACGAGAAGCAGTGTCTGTTTCACAAGGTATCTCCAATATAAAAGTTGTAGGTGGTCCCATTAAGGACATTTTTCCGCCCATGCGGCCTACCATAGATTCAACGATTGTTAATCCAAGTCCTAACCCGCTCTTACTTACGAACGGTTTCTTCAAATTTGCCCAATCTTTAGCCGTTAGGCCTCCTGCATCTCGGACTTGGAATACTATTTTTTCTTCACTAGTTGAGACATCCAATTCAACCGGTGCGACACCGTACTTAAGCGCATTACGAAGCAAGTTATCGATACAAGTTCCTAACCAGTACACATTAACTTTAGCAGCCACATCTTCATTGATGTTAAAAAGCACGGCACTATCAAATTCTTCTTCGATCTTAAATTCTAACCAATCTGCAACGGATGGTACCCAGTCTGTTGCAAGCATTTGGTTATCAGATTGCAAATAATCTTTACTCGCTTCTGCCAATTGACGCAGGCGGCGCGTATCTTCACACAATCTGCGGAATTCGTCATACACACTTTCAGGCAAATGCTCGAACTCTCGACGAAAGCCTTCAACCGTTAGTGACAGAGATGCAATCGGTGTTCTGAGCTCATGCGTTAAAATTTGCAACACGAGCATTCTACTACGTAGTTCTTCTCGCTTGCTATTCCAACGGTACACCGCCCAACCAATCACCAAAAGAATATTGGCGATTACCAGTATGATCATACTGATCCGCAAAACTTGCGAGTGATCTTCTACATCCCAACAAATATTGCCTCGTTTAACAAAGCAACTTTTGCTTTGAGAGGCTAGAGCATATGACAGACCCGCATTCGCTACGTTCTCTTGCCAGATATCTTTCTCGAAAACAAAGTAACGGTCACCACGTCTTAGCCAAAGTTCGTTACCTTCAATAAACATGCTCGCGCCTGCAATCAAAGCATTAATGGCGTCGTCATCCATGTTTTTCAAGCTTTCTAGCAACTCATCCCCTTCCTCGTTATCACGCTCTTTTATATGCATGTACTGAGATAGTTTGGGTTTGAGTTCTGGATACTTATCCACATAACGTGCCGCGTACGTCCCACCACCAGGGTGAATGAGACCACTACGCGAGAACCAACGAGGTGTCAGCTGCGTCCCTTTACAAATCGCTCTTGTAAATACTAAAGGCTCAGTAATTAAAGGACTTAATGGTAATTTGCCACGACAAGTATTCGCCAAGCTGTAAAGCTGTTGGATATCTTTTAACGGATAGTCAGACGTTTGCGGCAGAAGCGAATCTGGCGCAAGTAACTTGGTAGGATAATTTGATTGCAGAATACGAATATCGTACGACTTAAGAGCTACTTCATAGTTAAATAGCTCTGTAAACGTATCTATTCTTTCTGGTAGTGAATCGGAAAATGCAGGTGCCGAAAAAAGCGGCAATACAGTTGCAAAACCGAGCAAAAACTTTTTAATCAAACTGTTACCGTCACTTGTTACATTAGCCAAAACTATACATCAATCTACAAGCAATTGACATCTGCTAACAGAAGGATTTGCATTACTATAACATTGAAACGGAACAAAAAAGGGCCAGCGATTGCTGACCCTGTATAGTTTTAAATCAAGAATGGTTAAAGTGCTTTAAAAATAGACTCAACACTTTCTTTCGCATCACCAAATAGCATTGATGTATTTTCTTTGAAGAACAGTGGGTTCTGTACTCCTGCGTAACCAGTATTCATTGAGCGCTTGAATACCACTACGTTTTTCGCGTTCCATACCTCCAATACGGGCATACCAGCGATTGGGCTGTTCGGATCTTCCAGTGCGGCTGGGTTGACCGTATCGTTAGCACCGATAACCAATACGGTATCGGTTTCTGCAAAGTCATCATTGATTTCATCCATTTCAAGAACGATATCATACGGTACTTTTGCTTCAGCGAGTAACACATTCATATGCCCCGGTAGACGACCCGCTACTGGGTGAATCCCAAAGCGAACTTCAATACCTTGTGAACGAAGTACATCAGTAATTTCATGAACAGGGTATTGTGCCTGAGCTACTGCCATGCCATATCCTGGAGTGATGATTACTGATTTTGAGTTCTTCAACATCTCTGCAACTTCTTCAGCCGTTGTTTCACGATATTCGCCCTGCTCTTCGTCACCTGAAATCACTATCTCTTGACCAAAACCACCGGCAATAACACTGATAAACGAACGGTTCATTGCTTTACACATGATGTAAGAAAGAATCGCACCTGATGAACCTACCAAAGCACCTGTTACAATCAATAGATCATTTGCTAGCATGAAACCTGCTGCCGCTGCTGCCCAACCTGAGTATGAGTTCAACATAGAGACAACAACTGGCATATCAGCACCACCAATTGAAGCGACTAAATGGTAGCCGAATGCGAACGCAATCAAAGTCATCACAATAAGAGCGAACATGCTGCCATCTGCTTTTACGAAGTAGATCATAAGAAGCGTAGAGATAACAACCGCTGCGAGATTCATTTTGTGCTTATGAGGTAGGTTAAGTGGCGACGAAGAAATCACACCACGCAGCTTACCAAATGCGACAATTGAACCGGTGAAAGTTACGGCACCGATGAACACACCCAAGAATACTTCTACAAGGTGGATAACATGCTCAGCATGTGTTGCTGCTTCTGGCGCATCTAGGTAACTGTTGTAGCCAACTAAAACCGCAGCTAAACCTACAAAGCTGTGTAGAATCGCAACCAGTTCTGGCATCTCGGTCATTTCTACTTTCTTCGCATAGAAAATACCGATCGCACCACCTATCGCCATCGCGATAATGATCCAACCAAAACCTTGCGCATCTGGGCTAAAGATCGTCGCTATTAGCGCGATCGTCATACCAGCGATACCGTAGTAGTTACCATTACGAGCAGACTCTTGCTTTGAAAGCCCCGCCAAACTCATGATGAAAAATAATGCAGCAACAATGTAAGCTGCTTGTACTAATCCTGCAGACATTGTGACTCCTATTTATCTTTGCGGAACATTTCAAGCATACGCTTGGTGACGGTGAAACCACCGAAGATATTGATACTCGCGATCAATACGGCAATAAAAGATAGGAATGAAACGACGCCATTACCTTGTCCAATTTGCAGTAATGCACCAACGACAATAATGCCAGAGATAGCATTCGTTACTGACATTAGTGGAGTATGAAGTGCATGGGTAACATTCCATACTACGTAGTATCCGACAACACACGCTAGAACAAATACAGTAAAGTGAGAAAGAAACGCTGCCGGAGCAACCGATGCAACCCATGCAAAGGCTCCAACAGCCGCTGCCACACCAATAATTTTCTTCGTTGGAGACGTAGGTTCTTCTACTTTAGGCTCTGGCTTCACAGGCTGTTCTTGTTTCACTTGCGGCTGAGCTGAAACCTGAATTGGTGGCGCTGGCCAAGTAACTTCACCTTCTTTCACCACGGTAACGCCTCGGATAACAACATCTTCAAAATCAATATTGATGTTGCCATCTTTCTCTTTACACAGCAGTTTTAGAAGGTTAACAAGGTTTGTCGCGTAAAGCTGAGAAGATTGTGTTGGCAAACGACCAACCATGTCAGTGTAACCAACAATTTTTACGCCGTTATCCGTCATGATAACTTGGTCTTTCACTGTATATTCACAGTTACCGCCATTAGCAGCTGCCAAGTCGACAATTACACTGCCCGCTTTCATGCTGTCGACCATTTCTTTGGTGATCAACTTCGGCGCAGGTTTACCAGGGATGAGCGCGGTCGTAATAATGATATCAACATCTTTAGCTTGCTCTGCGTATAACTCTGCCGCTTTTTTGTTGAAGTCATCAGACATTTCTTTTGCGTAGCCATCCCCAGAGCCTGACTCTTCTTGAAAGTCAACGGTCAGGAACTCAGCGCCCATCGATTCAACTTGCTCTTTTACTTCTGGGCGGACGTCAAACGCACGGACAATGGCACCTAAGCTACCTGCAGCACCGATAGCCGCCAAGCCAGCGACGCCAGCACCCGCAACCAATACTTTCGCTGGAGGTACTTTACCGGCAGCCGTAATTTGACCTGTAAAGAAACGACCAAACTCATGAGCTGCCTCAACCACTGCGCGATAACCAGCGATATTAGCCATCGAAGATAGCGCATCTAAGGCTTGTGCACGTGAGATACGAGGAACGGAATCCATGGCAAGAACGTTAATGTTCTTACTTGAAAGTTGTTCCATCAACTCAGAATTTTGAGTCGGCCAAATAAAGCTAACCAGTGTTGCTCCATCTTGCAGTAACGCAATTTCGTCAATGCCTTGCTCATCATCCACAATTGGCGCATTAACTTTTAAAATAAGGCCAGATGCCCAAACTTCTTCACTAGAAACGATTTTCGCACCAGCTGCTTCATAAGCGGCATCATCGAAACTCGCTAGCACCCCCGCTTGGGATTCAATCGCGACATCGAATCCCAATTTTATTAACTGCTCAACCGACTTCGGCGATGCAGCCACTCGCGATTCACCCGCGAGTATCTCTTTAGGTACACCGATTTGCAAAACGCATACTCCTTGTATACATATCAATAAATTAGTCCCAAAACAGAGCGTCGCTCTACTCTAATTCTTTTTTATTTCTATCTGTTTACCACGCAAGACAATTGCAAACGAAAGATGATGTTTGGGGACACCCATTTGCACAATAACACCTTGACTAACAGCCCTGTTATTATTCTGTTTGTATCGAACGCGTCTCATTACTTCAAGTGTTTTGTAATTTAAATACTAAATTTCATTACATATAACGCTAAGTAATGAATGATTGTCGCTCTGTGCACGAAAAATAACAACGCAACACCGTACTAGACTGAGGTCTAACCAGGTAACGATTAAATACTGACTTAACAGAGATTTAAGCGTTAAAAAGAAAGAGCCACTAGCATATACACTAATGGCTCTTTTTAAGATGACTGGAATCAAATTGCAGTAAATTGCTAGTCGAAGATTTTATCGCCCATTTGATCAATAAACATTTGAGATTTCTTCAACATAAGGTCATTGGCATCTTGCTCTGAGCCAAGCAAATCGGAGCGAATAAACCGATGTGTTTTCACTTCATCATCGTCATGCTTTTCTATTCGACCAGCGATGCGATATTGTCCGCCCTCTGAAAGGCTCTCTGGGTAAATAAGGAAACCTTTATATTCAACTGGTTCGATATTTTTGGCTTCAACCGTTTTCTCACTACCACCAAACAAACGCGAAAAAAATCCCACGATTCCTCCTTGGGTCAGCTCACTAGTCAACTGAGCGACTCTTACTTAATATTAACGTTAAGGATCGGTTTTTCATACCAATCCAACTCTTTGTCATCATCATAACTAGTATGGGAAAAAATTACAGGCACATCATACTCTCGGTTCTTACGCCTGTCTTCTTTCACCATTTCTGCGGCGTTTTTCACCGCTATATCCGCGCTTTGCTTAAACTGGCTTAATTTTTGTTCAGGAAGTGAAGACAAAAAATCAATATCATGACGGATATAGACAGGCTTGAGCTGGATAAGCGCAAGGCAAGCAATATCGGCTAACTGTTCGTTGTTATACTGTTCTAAAAATTCGGGCAAACTGAGAACCTGGCCTACTAATGTTTCCATGTAGTTGTGCACATCTGAGCTTATCTGCATCTGTAAATCTCCTTTTTCCTATGAAATGAGTATAGCAACGACTTGTTTATAACAACTTATTGATTGCTCTTAATTTAATCAATCTCTCTCTTTTTGCCGTAATGTCTTCCAAAATACTTGGGAAAAGGAACAAATAGACGTATTCTTGCTAGTTCTCAAAGTTCGAAATTCAATAACGGATAAATATCCATATTGATAAAACGATTTACCTAACCAATTATATAATCAACTATTTTCAGGCAGTTTGTAATAGATGTCCTCATCGTCAATGACTTCATCAGGCTTCAGATTCTTATTCCCTTTTTTGCTACTGGGCATAGTGAGTTCGGGCATGGACAGCATTATTCAGATGACTCAGGCAAACTGGGGCATTGCCGCAAACTTGCCGTACATACTATTAGGTTGTGCGCTACTCCTTTGTTATTCATTTAAGCAAGGCAGAGAGTCCATGGTGTGCTTGGCAATGTTGCTAGCCTACTTCGTGATACAGCACCGCCTACAAGTCCCGCTTCAAAGTGGTACCGCTTTACTTGAGCTAACCATTTTAGCCACGTTACTTCCTGTCTCGTTTCTTACGGTATTTTTGTTTAGTAAAGAAGGTTTTGACTCTAGAGCCATGTTGACTTACATCTTGATGTTAGCAATGTTCGTTCTTTGGTCTTATCTAACGCTAGCATATTACGTTGAAGGAGGGTTTGAACAATGGACAAGCGGTATTTTATTTATTGTACCGACGGTCTCTAAACTGCCTTTAATTCTTGTTTTATATTGCGTGGGTATTGTCTGTTTTCTTGGAATTCTTGTTTTAAAGAAGAATGAAATTATCCATGCGATGACCTACTCTGCCATGGTATTGGCGTCTGCGACGTTCATTTTCTTTGATGTGCAGTACATATCAAGCACCATGTTTACGCTAACAGGGCTGCTTATCATTGTTTATGCCGCTTCCGCTAGCCATCAACTGGCTTTCACCGATAGCCTAACGCTGATTCCGAGCAGACGTGCACTTGATCTCGATCTAAAACACATGGGTAAGAAGTTCACGATCGCAATGCTTGATGTTGACCATTTTAAAAAGTTTAACGACACCTACGGTCACGATACTGGTGATGACGTTCTAAAAATGGTCGCTTCGCGCCTCACTAAAACCCCAGGCGGCGCAAAAGTTTATCGATTTGGCGGAGAAGAATTTACCATCGTTTTTAAAGGCAAATACGCTGACGAATGTAAGAACTTTTTGGAAGAAGCTCGCAAATCGATTGCAGAATACGAGATGATATTACGCGATGAAGAATCTCGCCCTGAGAACCATAAACAAGGACAAAAACGTCGTGGTAGCAACAGTTCGAAAAGAAAGTCGGTTTTTGTTACCGCAAGTTTCGGAGTTGCTGATAGCCGGAATGTGCAAGCTCCTCTGGACGTCATTAAATCAGCGGACGAAGCACTTTACAAAGCGAAAAAGGCCGGACGTAACTGCATAAAGCTTCGTTAGACCCTCACCAATCGTGAAAGTTAACAAGCTTGTCTGGGTTTACAACAAAACCGAACTTCCCCATCAGCATAATAACTGCAATCATCGTTGCCACTATCCCGATGTTATCTATCTAATCAAAGGTATAAGGTATACGCCCGATTGCGACATTCCGTTCGAACTGTGTTGCCTATCTTACTTTGAGTTAGCTTTAAAACAACCACCAAAAAGTGACAACGCAACAAAAAGAGTGACATTCATAAGATTTTGTTTTTAAAAAGAATTGACCACAGTATGTGTGTTTCTTCCCAAAGACTTCGAGGTATATAGTGCTTTATCAACGGTTGCATACAAGTCTGATTGCACTTCTTTCCCTGTCGGTTGAAAAACAAAAACACCCTGTGACACTGTCACTCTATTTGACACACTAGAATACTCATGTGGGTAATCGAGAAAATACATAGCCTCTTGTATACGCTCGGCTTCTCTTTCTGCTGTTTGAGTGTCGGTACACCCTAGCAACACGACAAACTCTTCTCCACCATATCGACCTACATATTCCCCAGAGCGACAAAAAGTAGCCTTGAGTTGATTCGCAATCGCTTGCAAGCAACGGTCGCCCTCAATATGACCGTAATTATCATTAAACGGTTTAAAAAAATCGACGTCCAATAGAATCAAAGCCATTGGCATATTGTGACGACCATGCCATGCAACCATCGATTCCAACTTATGGTCGATATAACGGCGGTTATAGAGTTTGGTTAGGCCATCTTCATTCGCTTGCTGAGTCAAAAGTTGATTAACCTGCTCCAATTGAGCTGTCGCTTGCTTAAGCTCTCGTCTCATATGAGCAATACGCTGCATTGCGATAAGTTTAGAGTTCAGTACCAGTTTATCTACCGGCTTAATTAAATAGTCATCACCGCCCGCATCTATGGCTTTAGCAATCATTTCTGGCTCTTCGTGACTACTCAAGAAAATAATTGGGATCCAATCCGGAAACGTTTCTCTTATATGAAGAGAGACTTCAAAACCGTTCATATCTGGCATTGATATATCGAGTAACACCAGTTCCGGATCAAAGCTCTCATAGGTATTTAACGCCTCTAGTCCACTACCTACGGCTTTTACAATATGTCCAAGTTGCTTTAGACGAATAGCCAACTGCATCCTGTCTAGCTGAACATCGTCAACCAGAAGGATTCGCATCGATGTCCCTGTCGGTTGCATAACGCGTTCCATTTTTAATTATGTCTTTATTAAACATATACCATACTCATAGAGTTGTTGCATTCGACTCATAATTAAGTGCTATATTTTTGTTTGAATATCACGGAATCCATTGCATAAAGCAGTTAGACTGGACGTTACCCTATCTAATCATGGCCTGTGAGCAGAAGTTCAACAAACTCATTCACTTTGGTCATCTTGTGGATTAATGGGTATAGCTATTTGATGCATTTGGTATTAATATTCCCGCCTTTTTGTAATGAGAGACACACCATGTCAGAAGCAACTAACAGCGAAAGCAAAAAAATCGATCTAGCCAGCATTTCTCCAGAGCTACGTAAAGTTATCGAATTTGACGAAGTTCCAGAGCAAATGTTCGAAATGGTTACCTCTATCCATGAAGTGTCTGAAGAAGCGGTACGTGAATCATGGGACGAAATGCCAGCAAGTGCACAGAACATTCTAGACAACTTTGAACAGTTTCATGCTCTAGTTTCTGTAGGCCAAGCATTCGCTGGTATTAATGTGATGGAAGAGTTTCCGACTCTTAATCTGCCAGAAAACATGACAGATGAAGATAAAGAAGAATACCGTGCTCAACTACTTGATAATGTGCTTCACAACTGTGTGAAAGACATGGTTAAGCAACTTAAGAAAGCACGTCGTGACCCACTTCTTAAGCGTGAATTCAAAGAAGTATTCGCGAAGTAATTCCGACATTCTTCTAGTAACAAAGGCCGCACTTTGCGGCCTTTTTTGATCATGAAGCGTAAATCAGTCTAAACGGTTAATGAGGCGCTAGTGCCATATCTTTTTGTGTCACACTGACACCTTTAATTTGTGCAAAAACACGGCTACCAACTTTTAGGTTGAGATCATCAAGGGCCCACGGTGTGATCGTTGCCCACAAATAACATTTCTCGTCTAGCTTGAGTGATACATTAATACTCTGCTTGTCATCGGCTGCGTTAAACGCCTCGATGGAATCGACAATAGCAGGCAAAATATTTCGAATCGACGTCGCCTTGGGTTGCTCGAGCGTGATAGAAACGTCGTTGGCACGCACTTGCAAGCGTATTGGCGTGTCTGGTGTTCCGTCGATCTTTTGCACCCACAGGAATACATTAGGTGCAAGGCTGATACAAGTCAGTGCATAACGTGCATGATGTTCAGCAATCCGGCCTTCAAATAAGCTGCTTTGATCTGAGAAAGATTGCCATGGACGCATAGCATGAGAAGCCCACACTTCCTCAAGCTTACCTGAACTCGAAATTTTACCTTGGTCAATAATTGCAAGGTGCTGAGCAAGCCTTAAAATTTCCTGGAGACTGTGTGTGACATAGATAATAGGGATATTTACCTTCTCCGACAACTCCTCAAGAAAAGGCATTACCTCACGCTTTCTTGGCATATCGAGTGAGGCAAGTGGCTCATCCATCAAAAGCAAATTGGGTTTAGATAGCAATGCGCGCGCAATCGCAACACGTTGCTTTTCACCACCAGAAAGTGATACCGGAAAGCGCTTTAGTAACGGTTTGATAGACAAGAGTTCGGTGACTGCATCAAAATACTCGTCATCTTTTTCTTTAACGCCATATAACAAATTGCCTTGAACCGAATAGTGAGGAAACAGACGTGAATCCTGAAACACATAACCAATACCACGCTTGTGCGTTGGTAGGTTGATTCCCTGTTCACTGTCAAACAAAACATGCTCACCAACCGCAACATACCCTTGCCTTGGAGTGACCAATCCGCTGATGATGTTAATCAACGTCGTTTTACCTGCACCAGATCGTCCAAACAAGGCACTAATTCCATTACAGGGTAACTTAAGTTTGATGTCGAAGTCAGTCTCACCAAGCATTTGTTTAAATTGGACTTTAATCGTCATTGCTTCGCACCCAATCTGCTTGCCGCTTTACGATTTAGCCATTCAGAGATCATTAATGTAGACAAGGCTAACGCGATAGAAATGATACACAGACGAGCCGCCTGCATTTCTGCACCTGGCGTTTCAATAAAGTTGTACATTGCCAGCGGAATCGTTTGGGTCTCACCCGGAATGTTAGAGACGAAACTGATCGTCGCCCCGAATTCGCCAAGACTACGAGCAAATGACAGCATCGTGCCCGTAATAATTCCGGGAATGGTCAGTGGTAACGTGATGGTGAGAAACACTTTTAAAGGAGAAGCGCCTAACGTAGAGGCTGCGTGCTCCAATTTAGGGTCGACGCTATCTAAGCTTAAGCGTACTGAACGAACCATCAAAGGCAAAGCCACGACAATACAAGCGACTACTGCCCCTTTCCAATTAAAGCTAAATACTACCCCTAAGTTTTCATAGAGCCACTTTCCAAGGACCCCTTGTCGTCCTAAAGAAATCAACAATAAATAGCCGATTACCACTGGCGGCAATACCAGTGGTAAATGAATTAAGCTATCGAGAATCGATTTACCAAAGAACGTTTTTCGAGAAAGTAGCCAAGCAAGAAAAACGCCGAGAGGAATCAGCCAAAGTACTGCGTACGCGCCTACTTTGAGGCTTAACATTAAGGCTTGGTATTCCAGTTCTGTCACGCTTCGTTCCTATAATTGAAGGCCGGTTTATTGCTGAAAGCCATATTGAGCAAAAACGCGTGCGGCTTCGTCCGATTTTAGGTATTGGAAGAACTGCTCCGACTCAGTAGAATCATTCACAATTGCAGCCGGGTACACAATAGCCGCATGCGTATCACTCGCAAATTCGCCGACAATTTTGACTTTATCAGTTAACTGAGCATCGGTTTTGTAGACCACACCTAAAGGCGCTTCTCCACGTTCAACCAACGCCAAAGCTAAGCGCACATTCTTTGCTGGTGCGACGTGAGTTTGAACCGCTTTCCATACACCCAGTGTAGTCAATGACTCTTTCGCGTACATACCAGCAGGTACTGATGTCGGATTGCCTAACGCAAGACGATTTCCATGCAATGCCTTCTCCCATGCCTTTGCATCAGAAAAGTTAAATGAGGTTAATTCTGAAGACTGGGGAGCAATCAACACTAAGCTATTGCGCACTAGATTTGCGACACTGTCACGATGAATGACGTCTTTCTCGACCAAATAATCCATCCATTTCGTGTTCGCAGAAATGAATACATCCGCTGGTGCGCCATTGATAATTTGTCGAGCGATAGCAGAAGAACCACCATAAACGGGAGTGATAGAAACGTCATACTTTTCTTCAAAGTTTTGCGCGATCTCGTTAATCGCATTCGTCATAGAAGAGGCTGCATACACTTTTAGGTTCGTTGCTGCGTTTGCTGAAAATGAAATGCTTAATACTGCCGCAAGGCAAGCATGCTGTTTCCATGCTTTCATAGAGATACTCCAATACAAGGCAAGCGAAAGAACAGGTTATTTGAATATAAAGTTCAATCAGTTAATGTGTTATTTAAACAAAAAATCAAGGCGCATATGTTGTTCTATCGCATCTGCGATGCGATTAATGCCTTGCTCCTTTAACTCTTCAAAGTCTTGTTGTTTGATTTGGGTGCCGTTTACCCATTCTGATACCAGGCTTAAGACATCTTCCTCGTCAAAGAACCCGTGAAGGTAGGTTCCCATGATTTGGCCACACTCGCTGATCGCCCCTTCCGCTTCACCGGAACTGAATGTAAGAGGTTGCAGGCCCCGTACTTCACTTCGCCCTACGTGGATTTCATAACCCTTTACATTGGCTGTTTTGCCGTTAAGAGAAAGCTGTGCTTGTGTGTTTGTAAGCTGTTTGCTGTTAGTTAGCGTCGTAGTGATATCAAGCAAGCCAAGTCCTTCGCTTTGACCTGGTTGGCCTTCGACGCCGTTTGGATCATCAATCAAGTTTCCAAGCATCTGGTAGCCGCCACAGATACCAATCACTTTTCCACCAAGACGAATATGACGAAAGATATCTTTATCCCACCCCTGGCTTCTTAGATAATCCAGATCGTCTCTGACCGATTTGGTCCCAGGCAAAATAACCAGGTCGGCTTTATCTATTTTTTCGCCTTTACCTACATAACGTAGATTGATGTCTGGATTCAATCGCAGCACATCAAAATCAGTATGATTACTAATCCGGGTTAAAACAGGCACAACAACATTCAGTTTTACCTCAGAGTGCAACTCTTGCTGCGCAGTGATCGCGTCTTCTGCTTCTAAATTCAAACCATGGAGAAAAGGAAGTACACCAAGTACAGGTTTACCTGTTTTTTCTTCTAGCCAATCGAGGCCCGATTGCAATAAACGAATATCACCTCGAAAACGGTTGATAACAAATCCTTTTACTCGCGCTTGTTCAGATTCAGAAAGTAGCGCAAGTGTTCCGTACAAATGTGCAAACACTCCACCACGATCAATATCAGCAACAATGATCACTGGTACATCAGCGGCCTCAGCAAAACCCATGTTTGCAATATCGCCTTCTCGTAAATTGATTTCAGCAGGACTCCCCGCGCCCTCGATAATGATCGAATCAAATTCTTGAGTCAGAAGAGAGAAGGAATCTAACACCGTGTCCATCGCCACTTTCTTGTAATCATGAAAGCCAGCCGCATCCATATTGGAAATCGCCTTACCCTGCAAAATGATCTGAGCACCTGTATCACTGTTAGGTTTAATTAAAACCGGATTCATATGTACGGTTGGCTCAATATTACACGCCTGTGCCTGAACGGCCTGTGCTCGACCTATTTCACCGCCATCTTTGGTTACCGCACTATTTAGTGCCATGTTTTGTGGCTTAAATGGGGCAACATTTATCCCTTTTCTTGCTAATACACGGCATAAACCTGCCACAAGGACACTTTTTCCGGCATCCGAAGTGGTGCCTTGAACCATTAAAGATGGGATCGCTGATTTCATGAACATTTGTAAGGAATAGAGGAAGATGAACAATCATAACGTCATCGTCCCCACTTACTCAAGCAAATGAATAGAATATGAATGTTGAAATCATCATTGGTTCAAACAAGCCCTGTTTTAATGAACCCATCAAAACAAACCGATGAGGATGTAACATGAAAAAGAATACAATTATCGCAACAATCGCCGCCTTAGCTATTGCTCCTTCTATCGCGTTCGCGAAAGATAACGCTCAAAACCAATCAAACTTGCAGTTTAACGGTCCTGTCACTGTGGAAAAATTGGATGCCTTGCTAAACGACTCCAATATGTTTACTGAAAAAGAAGTGGTCGTTGAAGGTAACTTATTGCGTCAAGTTCGCGCGGATAAGTTTGTCTTTAGCGATGGTTCCGGTGAAGTGATGGTCGAACTCGATGACGATATTCAGCTAAACACTCCGATTGATCACACGACTAAAGTCCGTCTGTTTGGCGAATTTGAAGGCGGGAACAAACCAGAGATTGAAGTCGAACAACTCGTGGTCATGTAAAACAAACCCCGATTGCTGTGCATATCAACATGATGTAGTGACGATTACAGCTAAATAGTGACGGCAAGCACTTAAAATGATAGCTTTATCAATCTTGGTCTGCTTTTTGCAGACCATTTTTTTGTTCATTTTATTCATCTTGCCCGGAGACACCATGCTAGGTAAAGCTCTAAAGGTTGCAGCCTTTGGTTTGTGTGCTATTTTGCCACTTTCCGCACATGCAAATAATTTCAACTACAACACGATGGAATTTCGCATGGGCACTAGCCCTGGTACATTTGGTGGCGAGTTCAATACCTACTTTACAGAGAATACCCATTTCATTGCTCGCGCAGACAGTGAATTCAGCGGAGACTGGGACATTGCTGGTGGTATAGGCTTTAATGGGCCAGCAGGCCAATTTGCAGATATTTATGGCCAAATGTTGGTACACAACATTAAAGAGAACCGCAGTGATAAAGTGGGCGACGAGTGGCGCACGGAAGTGAATATTGGCACTCGTATTTGGTTTATGCAAAATGTTGAGCTACATGGCCGTATCGGCCAAATCATAGATAATGACGATTCGAATACCATTTACAATCTAGGCGCACGATTCCACTCAACTCAGCAACTATCGCTTGGTGCAGATTTTAAAAATAATGGTGTCTATGGCCAGCAAATTGTAATGTCTGCTCGTTTTGCATTTTAGTGGATATGACTACTAGGCATCACAAGCAAGCATATGATTCAATAAAAATAGCCTCCGATTTTGGAGGCCATTTTTTGCTAATCAAGAATTATTAGCTTATAGCAGAAACTAGCTTTAATACATCAGTTTTTAGCGGTTTTTTTAGGTTTATCTTGCACATATTTTTTCGATACATCTACAACGGCGATATCTCTAAAAAAGCTTCGACCAAGCAAAATTGGAAACGTCATATGTCCGCGATCCGCTAACGTAAACTCTGTCTTTTCTTTGTGATCCCCAACGGTAATGTAGGCTTTTACCACCGCTCGTTTATCCACCTCTTCTGACGAAGACTGCTTAACTTTAGCCCAGCGCTCAACGGGTACTTTAAATTCTTTGGTGTCTTTGTCACCTAAATCTATCTTAAATTTAACCCAGTCTTTACCATCACGCTCAAACGGAACAATGTCAGTCGCACTAATTGATGATGTTGTCGCACCTGTATCGACTCTAGCCTTGAAAGTCTGGTCAATTTCAGGAACATAAACCCATTCTTCAGAACCAAGAATTAACATGCCATCGGGTGTTTTTGTGACCTTGACTGGCTTCTTAGGCTTTGGTTCCGGCTTTTTCTCAGGTTTCGCTTCTGGTTTGGGCTCCACCTCTGGCTTTGGATCTACATCAGGTTTCACTTCTGGCTCTACTTTAACGGGCTCTTCGACCTTTGGCGACTCTGGCTCAACAGGTTCCTGCGTCGTTTGAGTTGACGTACAAGCAATTAAACTGCCGCTCATCATAAGCGGCAGAATCAGTTTCCAGTTTTTCATCCACACTCCAATTAAGCTTGAGATACTTTCTTAATTGCGTCCGCTACGTATGGAATATGAGTTTCGGTAAGTCCGGCAATGTTAATTCGACCATCGCCAACACCATAAATGCCATAATCTTCACGCAGTTGCGCCATTTGGTTTCCACTAAAGCCTAGCACAGTAAACATGCCTTTGTGACCCTCAATGAAATCAAATTGATCTGTATAATGGTTGTTTCTCAACTCGTTACACAAACTTTGACGAAGGCTAACCAAACGATGTTGCATTTCACTCAATTCTTGCTTCCAAACGGAAGTAAGATTGTCATCTTGCAGAATGGTCTTAACTAAAGCTGCACCATGGTCGGGTGGCATCGTGTAAGTCGAGCGAGCTAGAGTGAGGAGTTTACCTTTTGCATTGGTTACATCATGCATGTTCTTACCAACCACAATCGCTGCACCAGTTCGTTCACGGTACAGACCAAAGTTCTTCGAACATGAAGTAGTAATCAACATCTCTTCAACGTTATCTGCCATAAAACGAAGACCTTTTGCGTCTTCTTCTAGGCCATCACCGAAGCCTTGGTAAGCAATGTCCACAAATGGGATGAAACCGTTCTTCTGCGACAATTCTGTAATGGCTTGCCAAGCAGAGAAGTCAATATCCGCACCAGTTGGATTGTGGCAACAACCATGAAGAAGTACCACATCTGAAGGCCCAGCTTTCGCAAGATCATCCATCATTTTTGCGGTGTCTACTTGTTTCGTTTCCGAAGAGAAATAGTGGTAGAACTTAACTTTAAGGCCTGCTGCTTCCATTACTGGCTTGTGGTTTACGTAGCTTGGGTTGGAAATCCAAACCGTCGTATCTGGCTGTGCGATCTTCATCAGATCACCGAGCATACGCAGCGCACCACTTGCACCTGGCGTTTGAATTGCTGCAACACGATCCATTGCAGACGTTCCCGTCAGTAGCAAATCGATCATGCTTTTATTAAATTCTTCGCAACCTGCAAGACCAACATAAGACTTGGTTTTTTGAGTTTCAACAACGACATCCTGCGCCATTTGAATGGCTTTCATAATCGGCGTTTCGCCTGCGCTGTTTTTGTATACGCCAATGCCAAGGTCAACCTTGTTTGGACGTTCATCGTTACGGTATGCAACGGATAGAGATAAAATAGGATCTAATACGGGAGTTGGGAGATTAGAAAACATGAAAGTCATAACCCTTTGAAATTCAAGTACCGAACCTCACGTTAACACCATCGCAAAAAATGACGAAATGATTTTTCACTTATTTCATCAATTAGAGAACAAAATTCTGGATTGCGGTGAGTTTTGTGCGCTCTATCGTTCAGAAAAAGAACGATTCACTCCTCGTTGTACCAATCCACTCTACCGTTTTTTCTAAACTCTCTTGGTGTCATGGTCGACCACGCTTTAAAACGTGTACTAAAGTTAGCGCTGGTCGGATATCCGACTATTTCTCCAATATGCTGAATTGGCCATTCTGTTGAACGAAGTAACCTAGCAGCATATTCCATGCGCATACGCGTTAAATGTGCCATTGGGCTTCGACCAAACTGCTTTTGAGTCAGTCGATGCAAATGAGGCTCCGAACATGGATATAGAGCCGCTACCTGCTCAACGCTCCAATCCTTATGGAGCTGACGTTGGACAAGGTCAAATACACGCCGAAGCCTCAATTGGCTGCGTGATATCGACTCTGAGGGCGGCATGTTTAACATCAGCTCTAACTGAGCCACACTATGCTCACCTACCGCACCACCATAATCGATTGGAAGGTGAATGCTGCGTAGTAGTGTTTGGATACATGCATACATCACTTCAGGTGTAGATGAAAGCTGATAGCGAACATCACATTCTAATATCGGCCACTCTCTATCAGGAGCAAGAAAAAGCCACGCGATCTGCCAAGGTTCTTCTTCTATACCAAAACCGTTTTCAACACCTGCCGGTACTGTAATCAACGAGCCCGGTTCCAAATCGTATCGATAAGTCCCACTCTCTAGCCACCCTTTACCACGCACCGTATAGAGCAGCATGTGTTTCTTTTGGTTTTTACGATAAACAGAGAAGAAGTCACGACAAGTGGCAATGCCGCACTGCACAATGCCTCTCTCCTCAAGTGCTAATACTCGACTGTGATCAATAAACTCTTGATAAGTTTTTTCTGAAATCGCGTAGCGTTCTTGTTTATCTTCCATGATTTATTGGCTCACATGTGCGTTAGTAGAGAGTTTTACAAAGGTTTTGGATTCCTTTGAAAAATACACCGCCAAATCATGAGGATAAACTACTCGCATTAATCTTTAAGGAGAAATGCGATGCTCTTAACACGCGAATACATCGATAAAGCATTTTGGCAAAAGCTGATTACGATTGGCCTACCTGTTTCACTTCAGTCCATGCTTTTTGCTTTGCTCGGCGTCGTGGATATTTTCATGGTAAGCCTACTCGGAGAATCTGCAACGGCAGCAGTTGGAGTTGGAAATCGTATCTTTTTCTTCAACCTAGCGGTTGTCTTTGGCCTGTGCGGTGCAGTTACCGTACTTGCTTCTCAATACTACGGCTCAGGAAACCTAGCCGGAATTCGCAGAACGTTGGCGCAATCTTGGTTTATTTCCATTTTGGTGACGCTGCCGTTTATCGTTCTTTATGCGATTTTTGATGAAGAGATCGTCTCTTTTATGTCAGACGATCCTGAATACGTCACTTATGCACGTGATTATCTTGTGGTTACGGGCTTTAGCCTCATTGCTACGGCGATAGTAGTACCGATTGAAGCGGTATTGCGCTCCGTGGGCCAAACCAAACTGGCAACCAACGTTAGTATCTCCGCCATTGTCGTTAACGTCGCGCTTAATTATGTTTTGATTTTTGGTTTATTTGGTTTACCTCAATGGGGCGTATTTGGTGCAGCCGTAGGTAGTTTTGTTTCTCGATTTTTCCAAACCGCCGTCTTGATTTATTTTTTCTACAAACGATATGCTTACCTAATTCCGACTAAGTTCGATTGGGTACAAGGCCGCTTAAAACAGTATCGAAAAAAGTACTTTAAGGTTTCTTTACCCATGTTGGTCCACGATGCGCTTTGGACTGGTGGATTGATCGTTTACAGCATCATCTATGGTCAATTGGGCGTTTCAGAACTGGCGATCATCTCATTCTTATCACCGATTGAAGGGGTACTGATTTCAACCTTTATGGGATTTGCGGTCGCTGCATCCGTTCTTCTTGGGAATGATATTGGTGCAAAACATTATGACCGAGTCGAGAAAACGGCGTGGTGGTATGTGTTAACCAGCGCAATCTTAGCCACCTTGCTGTTTTTCCTAGTGTGGTTGAGCTCGCCCATGATTCATCACCTATTGGTACTGAGCCCGTTAACCGATGCAGACATGGCACTTAACGTATGTTTAGTCATGGCGCTAGGTATGATTTTGAGGGTGTTTAACATGGTTGGGATTGGCGGCGTACTAAAGAGTGGCGCTGATATTCGCTATAGCATTTTCATCGACACGTTCGGTCAGTGGGCTATTGGCATCCCCCTTACTTATTACACAGGCATGGTGTTAGGGCTGCCTTTGCATTTTGTCTTGATGTCTCTGCTCGCGGAAGAGTTAGTGAAAGGCGTACTGACGACTTACCGTATTCAATCTAAACGTTGGATAAATAATATGGTTGAAGATGACCAATCGGTGACAGCGTAACCAAAAAGACATTAACGAACTCACACCAAAAGGGCTCACCCGTTCTGCACGCGTGAGCTCTTTTTATGTGCGGAGAATGCTTGATTAGATGTCCGTAAATCGATGAATGATTTGGTTTGAACTGCCACGCCATTCGAGATTGAGGTCTTTCTTGTCTTGTTCAAACTTACCATCAATCAAAACATCGATGTATTGCACCACTTCCCTTTGCGCGTCATTCAGTTCCGTCAGCGTGTAGCCAGTCCAAACCCAAATGTCTTTACCTGGGCACTCCTCTCTCACCCTTTTCACTATCTTCAAAATATGAGGCACATTAGCAGGGTGAAGCGGATCTCCACCCGACAACGACAAGCCACGGCGTTTGATACGCGTGTCGTTTAAGTCAGCGATGATTTTGTCTTCCGCTTCTTGCGTGAAAAGTACACCAGAATCCAAACGTTGCGTCGACTGGTTATAACAGCCACGGCACTGATGCACACAACCCGACACAAACAGCGTACAGCGCGTACCCGGTCCGTTAACAACGTCAATTGGATAGTATTGGTGGTAATTCATAATGCGTCTCTATGTTATCGCGAAAGAGAAAATCAACCTGTTTAAAGTTGATTTTCAAAGTGTAAAACGAGTGGTAGTTAACCTTACAGGTGTTTAACTCGGCGCTTCACTTCTTCTTGCTTACCGAAGTTAAACGGGCGTGCATCTGGGCTGCCTAGGTAGCCACAAACACGACGTGTCACTGACACTTTGGTTGAATCATGGTTGCCACAGCTTGGGCAAGTGAAGCCTTTACTTGTACAGTCAAACTCACCGTTGTAACCACACTCGTAACACTCATCAATTGGCGTGTTAGTTCCGTAGTAAGGCACTCGGGTGTAACTGTAGTCCCATACGTTTTCTAGTGCTTCAACGTTACGTTGCATGTTCGGGAACTCGCCGTAACAGATAAAGCCGCCGCTTGAGATTTCTGGGTAAGGCATCTCAAAGTCGATCTTGTCGTATGGGTTCACCTTCTTCTCAACATCTAGGTGGAAGCTGTTGGTGTAGTAACCTTTGTCTGTTACGCCTTCAATTACGCCGAACTCTTTCGCATCGATGCGGCAGAAACGGCTACATAGGTTTTCACTTGGCGTTGCATATAAGCTGAAACCATAACCTGTTTCGTCAGCCCATTGATTCACAGCATCTTTTAGATGCTTGATGATCGCGACCGCTTTTTCACGCAAAACAGCGTCATCATAAACGTGCGCTTCTGTACCGAATAGCGCGTTAATTGTCTCGTGTACACCGATGTAACCAAGAGAAATAGACGCACGACCGTTCTTGAAGATATCTGCGATTGAGTCGTCTGCTTTCAAGCGAACACCACATGCGCCTTCCATGTATAGGATTGGGGCCACACGTGCTTTCACGTTTTCAAGGCGAGAGATACGTGTCTCTAGTGCTTTACGAGCAAGACGTAGGCGGTCATTTAGAAGCTCGTAGAATTTCTCTTCGCTTCCGTTTGCACGGATAGCGATACGAGGAAGGTTCAAGCTCACGACGCCAAGGTTGTTACGACCTTCGTGAATCAGCTCACCGTTTTCTTCGTAAGTACCAAGGAAGCTACGGCAACCCATTGGGGTTTTGAATGAACCCGTTACTTCCACTACTTTGTCGTAGTTAAGAATGTCTGGGTACATACGCTTAGACGCACACTCAAGCGCAAGTTGCTTGATGTCGTAGTTTGGATCTTCTGATTTGTGGTTCAAGCCATCTTTGATGCCGAATACCAGTTTAGGGAATACCGCTGTTTTACGGTTCTTACCTAGACCTGCAATTCGGTTCTTCAGAATCGATTTCTGGATAAGGCGTGATGCCCAGCTAGTACCAAGACCAAAACCAAACGTAACGAATGGTGTTTGACCGTTCGCCGTGTGTAGCGTGTTTACTTCGTATTCTAGAGATTGGAACGCGTCGTAACACTCTTTCTCTGTGCGTGCTTTTGCGAACTCTTCTGGCTCAGCAATGTTCCACTCTTTTGCGATCTCTAGGTGTTTCTCGTAGCTTGTGATTACGTACGGCTCTAGAACTTCATCAATACGGTTGATGGTTGTACCGCCGTAAATGTGGCTCGCGACTTGAGCAATGATTTGTGCTGTTACCGCTGTTGCAGTCGAAATTGATTTTGGCGTATCAATCTCAGCGTTACCCATTTTAAAACCATGCGTCAGCATGCCTTTAAGATCGATAAGCATACAGTTAAACATTGGGAAGAACGGTGCGTAGTCTAAATCGTGGTAGTGAATGTCACCCACTTCGTGCGCTTGAACCACATCGCGAGGAAGAATGTGCGTCTTCGCGTAGTGTTTCGCTACGATACCAGCCAACAAGTCACGTTGAGTCGGAATTACTTTGCCGTCTTTGTTCGCGTTCTCGTTGATTAGATCCAGATTACTTTCTTCAATCAAACCTTCGATTTCGCGAGTTAGTGCACTTTGCTTCTCACGAGCGATGTCGCGATCGTGGCGATATTCAATGTAAGAACGCGCTAGGGCTTTGTAAGGACCTTGCATGAGTTCATTTTCGACTAAGTCTTGAATCTCATGGATGTGAACTTCATCGTGTTCTCTTAACTGTAACTCGACAGCAAGAGCCACATTAAGAGCATAAATAGCGACATCTTTATCTTTGTTTTCCGCTGCTGCTTCAACTGCTGCTTGGATACGATCCCTGTTGAACGGAGCTCTTGATCCGTCGCGTTTGATTACGATTGGTTTCACCTTGTTCTCCTTACCCGAGCATACTCACAGAGTTATCCACAAACACACTATATGGGGTTATTTTTTATTCTAGCAACACAATATATTGTGGCGTATTTAACGAGAAGCACCAATTGAAAACATTGATTTTGATCAATAAAAAATGGGTAGCGAACAAGAAGAAATCGATCTTATTGGCGTTGATCTCAGTTGCGAAGAAAACCATGAAAATTGCAAAATTGGTACTAAATCTACTTGCTATTTTTGGAGGTCTTGTAGGATAAAGGATGGAAAGGAATACGCTAAAAGATAGGAGTGCAACAGGCCAAAATGCGATCACTTTTTGTTACGTTAATATTACTTTTTAGTTCTCTTTCATTTGCTCAAAACTCCATCAACTTAACCAGTTGGAACATAGAATGGTTATCTATAGATGGTGGAAAAGTGTCGAGAACACCACAAGATTTTGAAAAACTGACCCACTATGTGGATAAAACACAAGCCGACATTTTTGCTTTTCAAGAAGTCGAAAGTGCTGCTGCCATCCAAAAAGCTGTTGGCAATGACTTCACTATTTATCTTTCCGATCGTTCAAACGCCTCCAACCAACACCTTCAGTTTAACGACACCAACCAATACACAGGCTTTGCCGTGCGCAATGGCGTAAGCGTATTAGACAAGCCAGACTTCTCTATCACACGAGGCAACAGCAAGCTGCGCTTCGCGAGCTACCTTGTTTTAAATCCAAACCAAGAAAACGAGACTCACCTACTCTCTGTACATCTGAAAGCGGGTTGCAGTGGCGCGTATCGTAATAACCGTGATTGTAAGATAGTGAAACAACAAGGACAGGCACTAGCTAAGTGGATAAAGGCGCGCGAGGACAACAAACAACATTATGTCGTGCTTGGCGACTTTAACCACAACTTGGGTTATCAAGGAGATTGGTTATGGGACGTGATATCGGACAATACTAGTGCAAAGCTAGTGACTAAAGACACTAAAGCGGAATGTAAAGTGCGCTCTAATCGTAATCCGAATAAAACCCACCAATTCCGCTCGGTGATAGACCACATCATTGCGAGTGGTGATTTAAAGGCGTCGTCTGGTGTTCAAACCGTTTTCAAAACACAAGATGTACTCGACTATAAACTGAGTGACCATTGCCCGGTTTCTACGACACTCACTTTTTAGCGTTTAAGTACTCTTTTTAACGTTGAAGTACTTTCTTTATTGACGAACCACTCTTTTAGCGGTGAATGACCCAACCAACATTGCCGCTATAAAGAGCAGAACTTGTGTGTTGCCAGTAAAAAGGCTGGCAACCGCAGGACCAGGACACACACCCAGTAAGCCCCAACCAATACCAAACAGTGCTGCACCACCGACTAACTTTTTGTCTATCGTTTTAGAAGTCGGACAGACAACCTCATCACCAAACACAGATTCGCTTCTTGGCTTTATTAATAAAAGATAAGCAGGAACGAACACAACAAGTGCTCCGCCCATTACAAAGGCTAAGCTTGGATCCCATGCTCCAGTAATATCGAGAAAGCCAATCACTTTTGCCGGTTCAGCCATACCAGAGACCACCATACCAATACCAAAGAGCACACCAGAAAATGCAACAACGGACATTTGCTTAATACTTTTCATTACATGAGTTTTCATAACGGCACTATTCCTCACGATACTAGCAAGACGGTTAACATGGCTGTGGCCATAAAAGTACACGTCGCGACCACAGAACGGATTGAGAAACGCCCTATCCCACAAATACCATGGCCACTAGTACAACCATTGCCGATACGCGTACCAACACCGACTAACAAGCCAGCAACGATAACTAAAATAAGAGAACCGCTGTACTGATCTGGTACATGCCCGCCAAGAACATAAACAGCAAACAAGCCACCTAATACCATCGCAATTAAAAAAACAATTCGCCAAACGCGGTCTGCGCTCTCAACGGCACCGTTTAAGATCCCACTGATCCCAGCAGTCTTGCCAGTAAATAGCATCAGTGTTATCGCTGATACGCCAACTATTATGCCGCCCAAAAGCGACATCCAAGGAACTTCAAACATAGCATCCGCCAAACTAATTACTTACAGAAAACTTGCTTAAACGCTTCAACCAGCGGACCAACTCTTTCATCAGAAATTGAATAAAATACCTGCTGAGAAACCTTCCTAGCTTTAATGATGTCGTGCTTTCTCAATACGGTGAGATGTTGTGAAAAAGCAGATTGGCTTAATGATGAACCTTCAAACAGTTCACCGACCCCTTTCTCGCCTTCAATCAGCTTACACATCACGATTAGGCGCTCTGGATGAGCCATAATTTTAAGCAGCTCACTCGCTTCGGTCGCACTTTGTAGCATACTGTCGCCCATTCTTATGCCTCTTCATTACTACATTACATTTTATTAGATATTACTAATTAATATTATTAAGTCAATGCTAATGTAGATTAAATAACATTAGACTTAGCTAATTTATTTAAGTAAGGTGTAGGCGTTTTCGATCATTCAGCAGGAGAAATCCATGAGCAAAATCGTGATTATTGGTGGGGTTGCTGGCGGTGCATCTGCAGCAGCTCGCGCTCGTCGTCTTAGTGAAGACGCAGAAATCATTATGTTTGAACGCGGTCCATTTGTGTCATTTGCAAACTGTGGCTTACCCTATCACATTGGTGGCGATATCCAAGAGCGCAGCAAACTGCTTCTTCAAACGCCTGAGAGCTTTCTAGCGCGTTTCAATGTTGATGTCCGTGTGATGAACGAAGTGGTTTCTATTAACCGTCAAGACAAAACGGTTACGGTTAAGAATTTGCTTGATGGCTCGGAATACCAAGAGAGCTACGACTTTCTTCTACTCAGCCCTGGCGCAGGTCCAGTTGTGCCGCCTATTCCGGGTATTGATAACCCGTTAACACACTCGCTGCGCAATATTCCAGATATGGATCGCATCATTAAAACGATCGAAACCAACAAAGTTGAACACGCTACGGTCGTTGGTGGTGGTTTTATCGGTTTGGAAATGATGGAAGCCTTCCACCAGCTAGGCATAAAAACCACATTAGTTGAAATGGCGGATCAAGTGATGACGCCCGTTGACCGTGAAATGGCTGGCTTCGCACATGCTGAAATTCGTGAGAAAGGCATCGACCTTAAACTTGGCGTCGCACTTGAGTCGGTGAAATTCGTACCTAACGAGCACGTGGCAAGTTTCGACTCTGGTGAGAGCGAAAAACACCAACATCTAGAAGGTGAATTGGAATTAACACTAAACAACGGTGAAAGACTCACCACCGATATTTTGATTATGGCAATTGGTGTTCGCCCCGAGACCAAATTAGCAAAAGAAGCTGGCTTAGAAATCGGCGCTCTTGGTGGTATTTATATCAATGAATACATGCAAACCAGCGATCCTTCGATCTACGCTGTCGGCGACGCGGTAGAAGAGAAAGACTTTGTGACTGGCGAGCAAACTCTAGTGCCACTTGCGGGCCCGGCAAACCGTCAAGGCCGAATGGCAGCAGACAACATGCTTGGCCGCCAAGAAACTTACCAAGGTACGCAAGGCACGGCGATCTGTAAGATTTTTGATTTAGCCGTCGCTTCTACTGGTAAAAACGAGAAACAGCTGAAACGTGAAAACATCGCTTATGAAAAAGTGTATGTGCATACAGCAAGTCACGCGAGTTACTACCCAGGTGCAGAAACCGTGTCATTCAAAATGCTGTTTGATCCAGTAACAGGTAAAATATTAGGTGCGCAAGCAGTAGGTAAAGACGGTGTTGATAAACGTATCGACGTAATGGCAGTTGCTCAGCGTGCTGGTATGACGGTAGAGCAACTGCAACACCTCGAGCTCACTTACGCGCCACCTTATGGCTCTGCTAAAGATGTAATTAACCAAGCGGCGTTTGTGGCAAATAACATCATCAAAGGCGATGCGACCGCGATTCATTATGATGAAATGGATTCACTGACAGAAGACCAACTGTTACTTGATGTTCGTAATCCTGGTGAATTGGAGTCCGTTGGTTATCTTGAAGGTGCAATTAATATTCCTGTCGATCAACTACGTCGTCGCATGCACGAACTTCCTAAAGACAAAGAGATCGTGATTTACTGTCAAGTTGGATTACGCGGTAACGTAGCATACCGTCAGCTGGTCAACAATGGTTACAAAGCCCGCAACTTGATTGGTGGATACAGAACTCTCAAATTTGCTCGCTTATAACTTGATAATAAAAAAGAGAAAACCACGTGCTTGGTTTTCTCTTTTTTTGCAGGAAAGAAAGCGTAGATCATTCACCTTCAATTGCCAAACGGACTGCTGCTTGAGCATGGATAGAAGTGGTATCAAGTAGTGTAACCTCGGTGTGACTTTGGTTTACAAGTAAGGCAATTTCAGTACACCCGAGAATCACAGCTTCAGCTCCGTGCTCTTTTAGTTTTTCAATAATTTGCAAGTATATCGTCCTTGACTCCTCTTTGATTTCACCTTGGCATAACTCTTTATAAATAATGTTATGTACTTTAGAGCGGTCGTCTTGATCGGGAATGACGACATCAAGCCCATAGAGGTCGGAAAGCCTTCCTTTATAAAAGTCTTGCTCCATTGTGAATTGAGTACCAAGGAGTCCGACCTTTTGAACCCCTTTCTCACGAAGTAACTCAGCAGTCGCGTCTGCGATATGTAGTATAGGGATATTAGTACTGGCTTCAATTTGAGGCGCAACTTTGTGCATTGTGTTAGTACAAATAAGAATGAAGTCAGCGCCCCCTTTTTCTATTGAAGATGCAGCATCAGATAGAATGCTTGCCGTTTCTTCCCATTTACCTTGATGTTGAAGCTTCTCTATCTCTGAAAAATTCACGCTATACATACAAATTTTTGCAGAATTTAGGCCGCCTAACGCCTCTTTGACTCCTTCGTTGATCAATTTGTAATAACTAAGCGTCGACTCCCAGCTCATACCACCTAGAAGACCGATAGTTTTCATATAACTCTCCAATCGTTATACACCACCGTGCCAGGGGGTGTTTTTTCAGAAACAAAATCAGCCACTTAAATAAGCAGCATTCAAGCGTCTTCACTATTGAGCATTGGGTAACACGAAAATAAAATCATTCCCACAAGGACCGCTACGCGATTCTCATATATCCTCGCAATATCGTTACTGCATTTCCAGAAAGCTTAACGTGCTCAGTGCTTAACAACTCTGTATGGACGACCCCACTTCTCTTGGAGGCTTGGAAGCCTTTCAGTTGCTTTTTGTTGAGCTTTTTAGCCCAGTAAACACATAAAGCGCAATGTGCAGAGCCTGTAACTGGGTCCTCGTTAACACCCACCCAAGGCGCTAAGTATCGAGAGACAAAATCGGCGTCAGTGCTTGATTGAGCAGTGATGACGACACCACGACCTTTTTGTTTAAGCAGCACACCAAAATCAGGGTCGAGCTGTTCAAGCACAAATTCATCATTAATGACGATCAACTGCTTATTATCAAACTGACCGTAGGCGACTACATTGGCGGCATCTAGCCCCAAACCATGAAGTAAGTCTTTGTTAATACTCGCTCGCATATCTAAAGTTGGAGCAGGAAACACCAAATGAATTTCTTCATGATCGAGTTGTGCGGTTAAAACCCCAGATAGCGTAACGAACTCAATCGTATCTCCAGTATTATATAACCCCTGCTCTTTCAGAACGTGCGCCGTTGCAAGTGTGCCGTGTCCACACAAAGCAACTTCCGTCCTCGGTGTAAACCAACGAAGTTGCATTGTACTGAGTGACAGAAATGCAGTTTCAGATAACGACATCTCGGCCGCGATGGCCAACATCGTTTCCTCATCAAGGCTTGACTCTGTGATACAAACACCCGCGGGATTACCTTTGAAAACCTCTGATGTAAACGAGTCAACCTGAAAAATTTTAACTTCCACGAAATATCCTTAAGTTCTATCAAACACGTAATTCTGTATCACGTGATTTTTAATATCTGTTGTTTGAGCGAAAAAACCTATGAAATTTTCTACCAACCTTATAGGTCTTGTTGGAAGCGCTAACAAACAGGAGAATGTAGTTAATTATGCAAAACGTAAAAAGCCATCATCAATGTGACTCAATTGGATATCTTATCGGAGTTTTCGGCGTTTCTTTAGTTCTAATATGGATTGGTATTTATAAATTCACACCTACAGAGGCCAAGCTTATACAACCGCTCGTTGAAAATCATTTTCTGATGAGTTGGTTGTATGATGTGATGTCAGTTCAAGCCGTATCAAACATCATTGGCGCAACAGAAATCATTGTCGCTATTGGATTAATCGTTGGCCTTAAAAACACACGAGTCGCTTATTTTTCTGGCATAGCCGCCGCAATTATTTTTCTTGCGACACTCAGCTTTCTAATTACGACACCGAATACATGGAAAGTGTCTGATGGGGTTTTGGTGACAAACTTCTTTTTAGTAAAAGATATTCTATTTTTAGCCATTGCGATTAGCGTCATCGAACGAAACAAGCCAAACAGAGAATAACTCTAAATAGTTCGAAATCTTGTTTTTCCAGAACGTAGCCTGAAAGGTGCAAACGACTTACAAGTCGAATGGTTCTGTCAATAACTCTAAACAAAGACTCTTAAATTTAGAATGTTTAAGAGTCTTTGCCTTCTAATGATGCGAAACAACATCCTAGCGTAAAGTGAAAAGAAAAGCCTTTTACTCCACTACTGAGGTTTATTGATACTTTGCCGAAGTAATGAACTCACCAAATGTCTCGCACCATACAACAACCGTATTGTATTCAGAAATTGAAGTGCTTTGAGGAACCTCAACAACGAAGTTATCGAACGTTTTGACATCACCAATTAAGCTCATTTCAGATTTAAGGTCATTAAACTCTTGTTCCGTTTCGACAAACTTAGGAGATAGATAGAGTTTATAGTCTGGTCCGGGAGCGAGTTTTCCTACCAACGTAATGACTTCAGAACTCAAATGAATCTCTCCCTCTCCCCAATGAAAAGCATCGCTACCTTTGAGTTCCCTCTTAAACACTGCGCTGTATTCTGCACCTTGCTTGCTCTTAGCAACTTGTTCATCGGTCGGCGCAGGTGGTGCAATAAGGATCGGTAAAGTATAGATACCTATCGCAATGCCAATAGAAACTGCCACTAAGTGACTGATTGTTAATTTAATTATATTTTTCAAGGTCATAAGCATCTTCTTATTAGTTTTACTACTTGAAATTAGATTCAAATCGGCCTTATCTGTCTATCATCGAGCAGCATAATGTCATTAACATTATACACAAGCTATGCGCACTAAATGCAGACTGAGCGCAATTAAAAACGGCTGATAATTAATATCAGCCGTTTGCTTATCGGAAATGTCGTTGTGCCGGTTTGGTCACTATTCCGCTTCCACCAAAGCGATCTTATCGGATGTCGATTTTTCCAATTTGATCGCAATAAACTTAGAGGTTGGCGTAAACGTTCTATCCCCATAACTGTCCAAAGGAACTAATGGGTTTGTTTCTGGATAGTAAGCCGCCGCCTGACCTGCTGGTACATCATAGGCAACAAGCGTAAATCCGCTCACACGGCGCTCAACGCCATCTTCCCACAATGACACCATGTCCACTTTGTCGCCCGGTTCAAAACCGAGTTTACGAATATCCGCTTCATTGATAAACAGCACTTCGCGCATACCAAATACTCCACGATAACGGTCATTCAAGCCGTAAAGTGTCGTATTGTATTGGTCGTGTGAGCGCATGGTTTGCAAGATCAAATCTGGCTTTTGGCCTTTTTCGAGTATCGCTTCGCTGATCAACTGCTTCGGCAACTCGCTAGAGCTGAACTGTGCTTTGCCGCTCGGTGTATTCCATCGACGCTCGGCAGCTGGGTTTACCAAGTGGAATCCACCCGGGTGTTTAAGCTTATGGTTAAAGTCGGTAAAGCCCGGAATCGTGTCGGCAATCAAATCGCGAATACGGTCGTAATCTTCAATCGCCCACAACCAATCAATTGGTTTTGCCCCGAGTGTAGCATTGGCAATACCGGCAATAATCGCTGGTTCTGAACGCAAATGCTCCGAACGCGGTTTTAGCTGACCAAATGAGATATGTACCATGCTGAAGGTATCTTCAACCGTCACGCCTTGTGGGCCAGTCGCTTGCTGATCAATCTCGGTACGGCCTAAGCATGGAAGAATAAGCGCATCTTTACCTGTGACAAGGTGAGAACGATTTAACTTCGTCGAAATGTGTACGGTTAAATTACAGTTTCGCATCGCGTTGTGCGTACGTTCTGTGTCTGGCGTTGCTTGTGCAAAGTTACCGCCCAAACCGATAAATACTTTCGCTTGCCCTTCTTCCATCGCTTTAATGGCTTGCACAGTGTTGTGGCCTTCACCACGCGGGACGGCAAAGTTAAATCGACTTTCAATGCGATCCAACAACAGATCTGAAGGTTTTTCATCAATGCCCATCGTACGGTCGCCCTGAACGTTACTGTGACCTCGCACAGGTGAAAGACCCGCGCCCGGCTTACCAACGTTACCTCGTAACATTTGCACGTTTGCGACTTCTTTAATGGTTGGCACAGAGTGACGATGCTGAGTCAACCCCATCGCCCAACACATGATCACACGTTCTGCACGTCGATACATGCTCGCCACCATCTCGATTTCACTTAAATCAAGACCCGATTGTTCCGCGATGTGTTCCCAAGACGTTGCATCCACTTCAGCCAAATACTTATCAATACCTATCGTGTGTTGTTTGATGAATTCGCGGTCAAATACCGCTTTGCCACCGTTTTGCAATGCCTCGCGCTCCCATTGCAACAAGAATTTCGCGATGCCACGAAACACTGCCATGTCTCCACCTAAAGCAGGACGCAGGTACGCCGTGTTTGTAGGCTCTGAGCCGTTACTCAACATCTCAATCGGCATTTGTGGGTTTTGGAAACGCTCTAATCCGCGCTCTTTGAGCGGGTTTAGACAGATAACCTGTGCACCACGTTTTACCGCTTCGCGCAGAGGTTCAAGCATTCGTGGGTGGTTCGTGCCCGGGTTTTGACCAATCACGAAAATCGCATCAGCTTCTTCAAAATCATCAAAGATCACTGTGCCTTTACCAACGCCAATGGTGTCTTTCATCCCTATTGCACTGGCTTCGTGACACATGTTGGAACAATCTGGAAAGTTATTGGTACCGAATGCGCGCACAAATAGCTGATACAAAAACGCCGCTTCGTTGCTTGCACGACCAGAGGTATAAAACTCAGCTTGGTGTGGTGAATCCAATTGATTGAGATGTTTCGCGACAAGTGCAAAAGCCTCATCCCAAGAGACTGGCACATAGTGATCGGACTCAGCATCGTATCGCATTGGGTGCGTGATACGGCCTTGGTATTCCAACCAGTAATCGGTTTGCGTTGAGAGAGAAGAAACGCTGTGATTGGCAAAAAACTCAGGATCAACCAGACGATTGGTCGCCTCCCAGTTTACCGCTTTCGCGCCATTCTCACAGAAATTGACTTTACCGCTATCTGGCGACTCACCCCATGCACATCCCGGGCAGTCGAAACCGCCATTTTGGTTGGTTTTGAGCATAGTGCGAATGTTTTTAACTGCATTTTCACTGCCCCACCAACTTCTGGTTACGGCTTTCAGTGCACCCCAACCACCAGCTGGACCTTTGTATGTTTTTATTTGTTCTTTTTGGCTCACGACTTTACTCCTCGCAGATATACCAGCAAGCAGGGTGCCCGTGAAAACAAGCGCGTTATTTATTGAGATAATGCGGAAGTATTGAAGGGCTTAGTTTCTAATCCATGTATTTTTTAATCCAAATAAGTAACCACTCAACATGCTCTCGCTTGTCCGAGCGTTTACTTATCTAGATTCTTGATATCGGATACCCGCCTACTGTTTCTAAGACTGGTAGATTCAATTCGCATTGTTGCGTCTTGATCTAAATCAAAGATTAAGTCGTTATTCAATATGCGTCCAATTGATAATCCTGACCGAGTGATAAACAAAATCTATGACGAATTTTTCCACTGACGGTCATAACATTTTTAATCAATACAATTTATGAGGTTAATCGTTTTCCCATCCGATTCCACCTAGTTCGCTTAACGAGCTCAATAAAATCGGCACTCTTGATAATAGATAATATCTATCACACTATAGATACTTTAAATTTGACCCTAATTAATATCAGGAATAGCCTTGATTCAGATCAATTTTGAGTGTGGTTTTATTCTTGACTTGGTTTTGGTTTTTCATTCCCCAGTTAAAACGCTCCAGCGCTTAAAAAGTACGGTAGTGCTGTGCCCTTTTTAGGGAGTTCCCCCGTACATGTGACTCACAACGCAAGGTTAACAAGCCATTATGGATATCAAACAACTTAAATATCTCATCGCACTTGAACAGACCAAACACTTTGGTCAAGCCGCCGCATTGTGCCACATTACGCAGCCTACTTTGTCCATGAGAATCCGAAGCTTAGAGGAAGAGCTCGATCTCGAATTAATCCAAAGAAGTCAAAGATTTGAAGGATTTACTGAAGCCGGAGAACGCATTTTAGCTTGGGCAAAAACCGTCTTAGCAGCTCATGATGGATTGCAAGCCGAAGCCGCCAACTGCCGTGGTCAGTTGGTAGGCTCTCTTCGGCTTGGAATGGTGCCACTCGCCAGCCAAAACCCTATGCAATTGCTTAAACCATTAGCTCAACAGTTCCCTGAGTTACGCTTTCAAATACTCTCCATGACGACCGAACAGATCATAGACCAACTCAATCGCAATCAACTTGATTTGGGGATGTGTTATGTCGATCAAGTCAACACCGCTTACTTCGATGTTATCAAACTAGATTCAACCAAACTTGGCGTTTTATTCGATGAGCGTCATTTTGATTTTGCCGAATCTGAAGTGTTGTGGGAGTCACTCAATAACATTCCGCTAGGGCTGCTTTCGAAGGGCATGCACTATCGCCACTCCATTGATCTTAGCTTTGTGAGTAAAGGGCTGGTTCCGCAAACCGTCATTGAAAGTAACTCCACCTTTCACTTGATCCAAGCAGTAGCCAGTGGCCTTTGTTGCGCCATTATGCCGCTGAACTGTGGATTGGAAGAGTTGAACGATACGCTTCGCATTATCCCTATCGAAGAAGCCGCCGTTCACGCCCCGCTAGGTTTGTTAAAGCGAAAACAAGAACCCTTCTCCGCGCTAACCGATCAGTGCTTCGCAGAAGCAAAAAACATTTTTAATCTATAACAAGAATCCACACGTCAATTTTTGGCATACATAACGGCTTATGAGGTGATTTCATGAGATGTACTACTCAATCTTATTTTGAACTGTCCGATTTCAATCAAGCACCACCTCAACCAAGTGCGTTCAATTACCGAGAATTGATTGATGGCCGCCCAGTGCAACAAATGTCGCTGGCGAGTGAATCCGCCTTAGCTATCAGCTACAACGGCATTAGCCAAGCGGTCATGATGGTGACGCCAGGCCATCTGGAAGACTTCGTGAAAGGATTTAGCCTAAGCACAGGCATCGTCCACGACTTCAAAGAGATCAAAGACATTGAAATTGGTGGCGATCACGAATCTCACTATGCGGAAGTGGAAATCAGCAACCGCGCTTTCTGGGCGTTAAAAACACAGCGCCGAAATCTTGCCGGCACAACCGGATGCGGCATTTGTGGTGTCGAGGCTCTGGAACAAGCTTTGCCTGATTTGGCGCCGCTGACACCGTCTCTTCCTCCGCGCTCCGATGTATTTGAAGGGCTGCGAGACAAAGTCGCACTGCATCAAGAAGCCGCACGTGAATCTGGCGCGTTACACGCCGCCTTATTTGCAGATTTACAAGGCAACATCAAGTTGTGCCGAGAGGATATCGGCCGCCACAACGCGCTAGATAAGTTGATTGGCGCATTAGCCAACAATCACATCGAGCCTCAAAGTGGCTTCGCTATCATGACAAGCCGTTGCAGCTTGGAGTTGATCCACAAAGCCGTTCGCGCGCGTATCCCCACTCTGGTTTGCTTATCTGCACCTACAGCGTTAACCGTCGAATGGGCAAGAAGAAACCATTTGAACCTAATTCACTTACCAAAACACGGCTCGCCGCGTCTATACAGCCCTGCGCCTTAACACGTCAACCTAGCCGAATTCCTAATATTTCTAACAGAGACCTCCGGGTTTCTGTTGTTTGCTTCTCATTCCCAATTGATACTTAGCGACAAGCCACTATTCTCTCCAACCAAACGTGCTCACCCCTTGTCTGCACTAAGCTTACGCATATTAACCCGCTTGCATTTGAACGCTTTCCAATCCGATAAGAACCCAGTCAAAAACCCATAGATTAGTAAGGATTTTGTGTGACTCTTTTCACGCTTTTCCGCCTTCCTAGGCATTTCTAGGAATTTTTCCTAGCCGATCTAGGCAACCATCTCATGTGCCTCACAAAACCACTCTCTAGAATTCCGCTCAGTCAAAGGTAACAAGAGCGCATAACGGTCTCCGTTGTGTTTCTAAAACAATTACAAGAGAGTTCATCATGTTAAAATTCCTCGAACAGGTGCGGAAGCCGACCCTCGATCTTCCTGTCGAAGTTAGAAGAAAGATGTGGTTTAAACCGTTCATCCAATCTTACTTGGTCGTATTTATCGGCTACCTAACCATGTACTTGATTCGTAAGAACTTCAATGTCGCGCAAAACGACATGATCTCAACTTACGGTTTGAGCATGACAGACCTAGGTCTTATTGGCCTTGGCTTCTCCATCACATACGGCATCGGTAAAACCGTTGTGTCTTACTACGCTGACGGTAAGAACACCAAGCAATTCCTCCCTTTTATGCTGATCCTTTCTGGTCTTGCCATGCTTGGTTTCAGCTTCAGCATGGGCGGCGGTAGTGCAAGCCTGTTCTTGATGGTGGCTTTCTACGCTCTAAGTGGTTTCTTCCAAAGTACTGGTGGCCCTTCTAGTTACTCAACCATTACAAAATGGACACCTCGTAACAAACGCGGTTCTTACCTAGGCTTGTGGAACATGTCGCACAACGTTGGTGGTGCGGGCGCAGCGGGTGTTGCTCTTTTCGGTGCCAACTACCTATTCGACGGCCACGTAATCGGCATGTTCGTGTTCCCTTCTATCATCGCGATCATCGTTGGCTTTATCGGTATGCGCTTTGGTAGCGACTCACCAGAAGCTTACGGTCTAGGTAAAGTAGAAGAACTTTTCGATGAAGCAGTGAGTGAAGAAGACACCGCCGCTGAAGAAAACCAGATGACCAAAAAAGAAATCTTTGTTGAATACGTTCTTAAAAACAAAGTTATCTGGCTACTTTGCTTTGCCAACATCTTCCTTTACATCGTGCGTATTGGTATCGACCAATGGTCAACGGTATACGCGTACCAAGAGCTTGGTCTGTCAAAAGAAACGGCAATCTCTGGCTTTACTCTGTTCGAAGTCGGTGCGCTTGTCGGTACTTTGATGTGGGGTTACTTATCTGACTTAGCAAACGGTCGCCGCGCATTGGTTGCTTGTGTGTCTCTTGGTTTGATCATCGTATCGCTTGAGTTCTACCAACACGCCACTAGCGAGTTCATGTACTTAGCCTCTCTATTTGTATTGGGCTTCTTGGTGTTTGGTCCGCAACTTCTTATCGGTGTTGCCGCGGTTGGTTTTGTCCCTAAAAAAGCAATCAGTGTAGCTGACGGAGTAAAAGGTACATTCGCTTACCTAATCGGTGACAGCTTCGCGAAACTTGGTCTCGGTATGATTGCCGACGGTACACCTATCTTCGGCTTAACAGGTTGGAAAGGTACCTTCGCAGCCCTAGATACCTCCGCCATGATTTGTATTGTTTTGCTTGCTTTCGTCGCTATCGCGGAAGAGAAGAAGATTCGACACGCGAAGAAGCTTCAATTTGCACAAAACCAAGCCTAGCTTCTCTGCGCGCTTTACTTCGGTAAAGCGCGCAAGATCATTAAAAAGCATGGCTCAATTCAGTATCATTAAAGATTTTTCTATTGGCTCCTGTTGGAGCTTATTGTTGTTAGTCGTCTGCTCTATTTGGTTGTAATAATGATTCATGTTGCTCTAGTTGATGATCACGTCATCGTGCGTTCAGGTTTCGCACAATTATTAAATTTAGAAAGTGATATTACCGTTGTTGGTGAATTCGGCTCTGTCGCCGAAGCGCGAAAAGGCTTGCCTGCGGTACACCCTCATGTCGTCATACTAGATATCTCCATGCCAGATGAAAGCGGCTTAAACTTTCTCAGCGAAATACCAACTGGCATTGCCTGCGTGATGCTTAGCGTGCATGACTCCCCTGCGATGGTGGAAAAATCACTAAAGCTAGGTGCAAAAGGCTATCTTAGTAAACGCTGTAGCCCAGACGAACTTATTCAAGCCGTGAGAACCAGTGCTTCTGGCGGCTGTTACCTCACATCAGATATTGCACTTAAACTTGCAACGCCTAGCGACAACACCACCTCTCTATGCCAACTGACAAAACGTGAAAACGAGGTATGTCAGCTACTTGCTAGTGGGTTAGATGTCAAGTCAGTCGCGGCAGAGCTTGGCTTGAGCCACAAGACCGTGCATGTGCATCGTGCGAATGCCATCGACAAACTCGGCGTGAAAAACAACGTTGAGCTCGCCAAACTATTTTCTCAAGAGTCCTTTTAATGCGAGCTTACGCTGTTACCACCATTTGCGGACTATTTGTTATGGCTTGCGCTTGGTTTTGCTTGTGGGTGATTGCCTATTACTTTGTCAATGATCCTGAGCTGGCGATCTTATTGTTTCCTTTCGCTTTACGATTAGGTGTCGCCCTTCACACTCGCACCGCTTATTGGCCGACGATTTACCTTTCGGAGTGGGGACTTTCCATCGCACTTGCGATGTTACTGGGTCAACCGCAGTGGCTTACCGTGCTGATTGCGAGCATTGCCAGTATCCCGGTCACACTGATTGCGAAAAAATACTACTACGGTGACCAAAACCGCCACTTAGCCGTCATGGGCATTGTGATCATCATTACCGCCTTCATCAACGTAATGGCGGTCGGATTTCACGTTCCTTCGGTTTACATGGTATGGCTGGCTAGCATTTCTGGAGGCTTGCTCGTGGTGCCTATGTGCTACCTGTTGTGGAGCTATTTGTTCCAAAGTCGTTGGTCTCCGCTTAGCTCTCTCCTACTTAGTAATGCCGTTGTATTTCAGGTACGTCATATCGTGCTTTATGCGCTGCTTTTGATCGGCAGTATTTTGGTGCAAACCAGCTTGCCTGAAGAGCTAAAACGATTTGCGCCATTTTGTATGGCGATTCCAATCATCGTGCTTGCTCTGCGTTACGGCTGGCAAGGTGCTCTGCTCGCCACCATGCTCAACAGCATTGCGCTGATTGCGGCTCGCAGCGGCGTATCAAATCTAGAAATCACCGATTTGTTATTATCTCTCTCGGCGCAAACCATCACCGGCATTATGCTCGGCTTAGGGGTTCAGAAACAAAAAGACCTCAATCACAAACTGCGCGGCGAACTTGCACGCAATCAGAATTTGTCTCGCCAGCTTATCAAAGCGGAAGAATCGGTAAGACGCGATATTGCGCGCGAGCTACATGACGAAATTGGACAGAACATCACGGCGATCCGCACACAAGCCAACATCATTAAGCGGGTAAATAACGCCGAAACAAGCGTGGGTTGCGCCGACATGATCGAAGGGCTTTCCCTCAACGTGTACGACACCACTAAGCGACTGTTAAGCAAGCTAAGACCAAAAATGCTGGATGATTTGGACTTAAAAGAATCCGTCGAGCAACTGACGCGAGAGATGGAATTCGCCAATCACGGAACAACTGTTCAACTGAACTGGCAAGGCGATTACACCAGCCTGAGTGACACACTCAAAGTAACCCTATTCCGTTTATGCCAAGAGTCATTAAATAACGCTGCCAAGTACGCAGAAGCGCAGTTGATCAATATTGAACTGACAATTGGAGAAGCTGCGGTGTCACTGATGATTCACGATGATGGTGTCGGCTTCAAAGTTCAGGACAGCATGAAAGGCATGGGCGTTCGCGGCATGCAAGAACGTGTGCACGCGTTAGGTGGAAAAATGGTTATCTACTCCACCAGCGATCAAGTGATCGGCACACAAATCAGCATTACTTTACCTAAGGTGTAACTCAAGATGTTTGGATTTTTACGTTCACCTAAATTTACTCAACCGAGCCTGAGCAACGAGCAAATCGACCAGCGTTACCACCATTGGCGTTTGCACATTATGTTGGGGATGTACATCGGCTACGCAGGTTTCTACTTTACCCGTAAGACCTTTAACTACGCCGCACCAGCGATGATTACCGATCTTGGCTTAGATAAAGGCGATTTGGGTCTTATCGGTACACTTTTCTACATTACTTACGGCTGTTCGAAGTTTATTTCTGGCACGATTTCGGATCGCTCTAACCCTCGTTATTTCATGGGATTAGGATTGATTGCGACAGGTCTGGTCAATATCGCGTTCGGTTTTTCTAGCTCACTCGCGGCTTTCATTACTCTGTGGATCTTAAACGCCTGGTTCCAAGGCTGGGGCTGGCCTTCATGCTCCAAGCTGTTAACCACTTGGTATTCACGCTCCGAGCGTGGCTTCTTATGGGCCATTTGGAACACCGCACACAACGTTGGTGGCGCGCTGATCCCTATTTTGGTGGGCTATTTAACGTTGCACTACAGCTGGCGTGAAGGCTTTATTCTACCCGGCATCATCGGCGTATTACTCGGTCTATTCGTTTGTTGGCGATTGCGCGACAAACCCACAACAATGGGTTTACCAAGTGTCGGCCAATGGCACAACGACGCACTAGAACTTGCGCAGGAAAATTACGGACGTGGCCTCACCTACCGAGAAATTCTGAAATCGTACGTATTTAACAACAAATACATCTGGCTGCTCGCGTTCAGTTATGTGTTGGTTTACATCGTCCGAACCGCAATCAATGACTGGGGAAACCTGTACTTGACCGAGCAGCATCACTATAGCCTGATTAATGCCAACGCTGCTCTGTCTATGTTTGAAATCGGCGGTTTTGTTGGTTCATTGGTTGCGGGCTGGGGCTCAGACAAACTCTTTGGCGGTAACCGTGGACCAATGAACTTGCTGTTCGCGATTGGGATTTTCTTATCTGTCTCTGCGCTTTGGCTAATGCCTCTGACCAACTTTGCATTCCAAGCAGCGGGATTGTTCTCCATCGGCTTCTTTGTCTTTGGACCACAAATGCTGATCGGTATGGCGGCGGCTGAGTGCTCTCACAAAGATTCTGCCGGCGCGGCAACAGGATTCGTGGGCTTGTTCGCCTACATGGGCGCAGCATTGTCTGGCTATCCACTGGCATTAATTCTTGAAGAATATCATTGGACAGGTTTCTTCATCACCATTTCAGTTTGTGCAGCCGTCATTGGCCTTTTGTTGCTGCCATTTTTGCAAGCGCAGCCATCACGAAAACCACTCGAACCAAAGCCTCGGTTGTAAATCGACTTATCGCCCTTAGGGCAAATTGGCGAGTGACCTAACCGCGCTCGCCCTCCTTATTTAACGTATCTCTGCTCAATTTTTCTTCCGATTCAGTTCGGAGGGTTAACTATGGGAAAAATTCATGAATTTGAACACTATTTCATCGCATAGCTTCTTTCAAATGAACAACAAAATCCAAAACTACGCTTGGGGAAGCACCTCTTCTATTCACGATTTGTTTGGCTTTTCTAACGAAACGAATGAGCCTCAAGCAGAAGTATGGATGGGTACTCACCCAAACGGCTGCTCTGAAGTTCAGGTTGAGCAAAACACGCTGCCTTTGTCTGAACTGATCAAACAAAACCAACCCGCTTACTTATCAGCAGAAACCGCAGCGAAATTTGGCGACCTGCCCTTTCTGTTTAAGATCTTAGCGGCCGAACATGCACTGTCGATTCAAGTTCACCCAAGCAAACAAGATGCCAAAATAGGCTTCGAAAAAGAACAAAGTGCCGGGATCCCACTAAACGCAAGCCATCGTAACTACAAGGATCCAAACCATAAACCTGAGTTGGTGTACGCGCTGACAAGTTACCAAGCCATGAACGGTTTTCGTTCGTATGACGAGATTATTGAGGCATTTGGCCTTTGCGATATCGATGAGCTACGCACACCGCTAGATGCATTCAAACGCGAAATCAACTCACAAGGTTTACGCGATTTCTTTGTGCACATTCTGACCATGGAAGGAGAAACAAAAGAGCGAGCACTGAAACAGCTTCTTGCCCACGCTTCACGTCAATCGGAGCAAGGCACTGACAGCGACGTTTTCCAGCTCATCTTGGATCTATCCACTCAATACCCTGGCGATGTCGGCTTGTTTGCGCCATTACTGTTGAATGTCATCACGCTGCAACCTGGCGAAGCGATGTTCCTGAGCGCAAGAACGCCACACGCTTACATTAAAGGTACGGGATTAGAGATCATGGCGAACTCAGATAACGTTTTGCGTGCAGGACTCACGCCGAAACACATGGATGTTGAAGAACTGGTTAAATGCACAGACTTTGTGCCTAAGCCGTTTAACAGCCTTGTTCTAGAACCCAATGCCGATGGTTGCCAAAGCCTTTATCCGGTCCCAGTGGCAGACTTTAGCTTCTGCATTCTAAACCAACCGAACAATGAAGTGGTTGAGGCAAACAGCGCAGAGATTTTGATGGCGATTGATGCCGACCTGACACTCATCAGTGATAACGGTGAGACGTTAACCGCTGCGAAAGGACAATCTGTATTTGTTCCTGCTTACGTTGGCCATTACCGTATTCAAAGTACGGGACGTGTGGCTCGCGCCTTCAACTAGTTTTTGAATAACTGATTCAAACTAACGTCTGACCCAAGGGACTGGGTTAGACAATTTATTCCTTTCATAGATTGAACCATTCCGCTTTTAAGGCACTCATGCTTACACCTTGCCGAATCCAAACACCTACAGGCCAGTTTCTCTAAGAGCCATAACCTCCCGGCTCTGCCATTTACTGCAACATTCATTGTCAAAACCCATTTATGTCCGGTAAATTCGTCGCCCCAATATCAAATCACTTGGATAATAAAGGCGCTTGCACAGTGGTATTTGTTGCAAAACGTATAATCAACGTTGTAATCAAAGCCTCAATCACTACAATCTCTGGTTCGATTTCTCAGTTAACGTTTGTATGCCGAAGTTAAACCAAGATAACCCTGTTCAAAGCTCCGCCCTTTCCGATATCGAAACCAGCAGTAAGATTCAATCGGCATTAGAACCGAAGTTTAACAAGCCAGAGAAACGTCTCTGCTTAAGCCCTGGCCTGTCGGATAAGCATTTGGCACGCCGTTGGCAAGTATTGGAACACGTGACCAATAAAGATCATCTTCTTGATCCTTTCACGCAGTCACATTGCGACGCTTACTCCAACAACATCGAGCACTTCATTGGTACTGTCAATGTGCCGGTCGGCATCGCAGGTCCTTTACGCGTCAACGGTTTGTATGCGAACGATGACTTTTTGGTTCCGCTCGCAACGACAGAAGCCGCGTTAGTCGCTTCCTACAACCGTGGCGCAAATCTTATTACCGCCGCTGGTGGCGCAAGCGCATTGTTGCTGAGTGAAGGGGTGAGCCGAACACCAGTATTCGCCTTTAATAACCTTGCCGACGCTGGCCAGTTCGTCAGTTGGGTTGTTACCCAGTTTGAAGTATTTCGTCAAATTGCGGAATCCACCACCTCACATGGCAAACTCAAAGATATCAATGTAAATATCGAAGGAAACCACGTTTATTTGGTCTTTGAATACGTGACCGGTGACGCTTCCGGACAAAACATGGTGACCATCGCAACAAACGAAGTGTTCCATCATATTTTGGCGACCAGCCCAATCAAACCAACTCAAGCATTCTTGGATGGCAACTTATCAGGCGACAAAAAACCAAACGCGCACACACTGCGCTCAGTACGCGGTAAGAAAGTATCCGCCGAAGTGACCATTCCTGCTGAGTTGGTGGAAAAATATCTGCATACAACGCCGGAGTCTATGGTTCAATTTGGCAAAATGACAACGGTGGGCGGTTTACTCAGCGGGACAATTGGCGTCAATGCGCATTACGCAAACGCCCTTGCTGCGCTGTACATTGCTTGTGGTCAAGATGCCGCTTGCGTTGCAGAGTCTGCCATTGGTATCACTCGTATGGATGTGGACGCTCAAGGCAACTTGTACGCGTGCGTAACCTTGCCAAACATCATGGTGGGAACGGTTGGCGGGGGCACAGGCCTTCCGACACAAAAAGCATGTTTGGATATTTTGGGTTTGCACGGAAACGGCAAAGCGAAAGCCTTAGCCGAAGTCGCAGCTGCGCTTTGTCTGGCTGGCGAACTCTCGATTGTTGGCGCATTTTGTGCCGATCACTTTTCTCGTGCTCACCATAAGCTTGCCCGAAAATAACCTTTGTTGCTTTGTACAAGAGAACATCCGTGTGGTTTTCTCTTGTGCAAACCAATGGACTTTATTTATTGGCTCAATAATTTTTTGAAACTAACTTAAGCCTTAACAAACATACCAATCTCTTGTTAACAGTACTTTAGCTGTCCCCCTTCTATATCCATTGCGATATCTCTGCTTATTACTCTTCACTGGCCATATTTAATATCAGTATCTTAGAAAAAATAGCATCAAAAACTTCTAGCACTATAGTACCAAATTCATCGTTTGAGTTTTTTGTTCACCACTTATAGCTACTATACTCGCCTATGCAGCTGCTTGATTTTCATAAATTTACTAAACAGCTCAAAAGAGCTTAATAACTCCCGTTAAATGGACTTAAATCGTTACTTCGGGTAAGCGAGTTAACTATGAGACGTCAGAAGCTAAATAAAATCTCTGCTTGGGTACTAGGATTGGCTATCTTATTGCTGAGCCATGTGTCTAATGTATCAGCACAAATACAGCAATCCCCATCCGATCAAACCGTTGCGCGTTTTCTCTATCAAACCTCTTTTGGACCAACACCTGCGTTAATTAATGAGGTTAGGGAAAACGGGTTAGAGGATTGGATACAGAAACAAATCAACCTGCCAGCAACCTACCATCAACCACTTTATCAAACGCCTTTTTCTAAAGGCCTACAGTCAAACCGAGAAAATGCTTGGTATCAAATTGTTGTTACTGCTGAAGATCAGCTTAGGCAGCGAACGGCTTATGCATTGAGTCAGATCGTAGTCGTTTCTCGTTATGGCGGCGTTCTTTCCAGCAAACCTACAGGGTTGGTGAATTACTACGATCTGTTGGTTGAACATGCGTTTGGCAACTACCGAGACCTGTTGTACGACGTTTCCATCCATCCAGTCATGGGAAGCTATTTATCTATGCTCGGTAGTGCAAAAGAAAATAGTACGACAGGAACGCTTCCCGATGAGAACTTTGCTCGAGAGTTAATGCAGTTATTCACTATCGGTTTGTATGAACTCAATTTAGATGGCAGTAAAAAACTAAACCACGCAACAGGCAAACCTATCCCCACGTACAATCAAACTGATATTCAAGAGCTCGCGCGAGCATTAACTGGATGGAAAAATTCCGACATCGCATTCGTGAAACCGATGCGAGTTATCAGTCAAAGACACGACACCGGCGAGAAGCGATTTCTAGGGAACGTGATCCCATCGGGTCTAACCGCACAAGAAGAGCTTTCAAAAGTGATTGATATGTTGATGTCTCACCCAAATGTTGCTCCATTTGTTTCAAAGTTACTTATCCAACGTTTGGTCAGTTCAAATCCAAGCCCAGAGTACGTCGCGCGTGTTGCTACGATATTTAACAACAATGGGGAAGGAGAAAAAGGCGATCTAACCGCCGTTGTTCGAGCCATATTGCTCGACCCTGAAGCATTAGGGATGACGGATACCCCGCCTATAAAAGTGAAAGAACCGATACTGGTCCTGACTAATTTTCATCGAGCATCAGGTTTTACGATTAAAGGTTCACGTTACGAAGACGCAACAACGATGATGAACATCGCTAATCAAGGGCCGCTTCGTTCTCCTTCCGTGTTTAATTTTTACTCTCCAGACTATCAGCCGTCTAACGAGTTTACGGAGTCTGGTATTAACTCTCCAGAGTATGAACTTCTCAATTGGTCTGTTTATACCGATTTGGTCAACTATATGTTAACCAGCACTCGTAGAGGAGGTGGTGATTCCTACCACTTCGATCTTAACGAGTTTTATCTTCTTCTGGACGATCACCGTGCCTTAGTCGAATTGGTTAACGAGCGTTTCTTTGCTGGAACGGCTTCTGCTGAATTGAAAGAGCTCATGCTCACCGCCCTGAATGATTATCGTGGGGACTATGTGCCAACAACAAAACTCGCTCTAGTGATATTTACCGCCATTTCTGGCGACGAATTCTATATTCAGGATTAGGAGTGAATTATGGACATTTCACGACGACATTTTATACAAAGCACGCTATCGATGGGCGCACTAGCCTCTCTTAGTCTGCCAGGTTACTCTCTCGCAGCGCCATCCAATGACTTTCGAGCATTAATATGTGTGTATTTAGCTGGCGGAAACGATGCATTCAACACCATACTGCCATTATCGGAGGCGCACTATCATCAATATTCCAAAGTCAGAGGGCCACTCTCTGTCGCCAAAGAAGACATACTCCCTATCAATTTGAGTGCTGTCGATAGCTCAAATCACCCAGTTAAGCTCGGCTTACACCCCAAGTTAAATGCGTTAACTTCCGTTTTCGAACAAGGCGATGCCAGCATCGTGCTCAATAGTGGCATTCTCAACCATCCCGTCACCAAACAAGCTATTGAGCAAGGTGAAGCATCACTACCCGAGCAACTGTTTTCTCATAATTCTCAAACAGACGCTTGGTTACTTGGTGGAATGAGCGAGTCTAAAAATCTTGGTTGGGCTGGCAGAATGTTGGATGTATTAAACTCTGAATCAGAAATAACACCGCTATACAGTGTGCATGGCAACTCGCTTTGGTTACGGGCAATGGAACACCGCCAAACCGTCCTGAAAAAAGATCGTGCAGTTCAGCTTACCGCGATTGATAACCCGCTATACAAGGGGATCTATGATCGCCTTCTCTCTCATCAAACTGACAATCCATTTAATGGTCATTTTAATTTGATGGTTGATGAGTCGATGGTAATGAGTAGTGTCCTGAGCGAGCAACTCAACCACATTGCTGACGAGCCGCTGTTTACGTCATCGACGCTCGGCAAGCAGATGCAAACCGTGTACAAATTGATAGCAAGCCAAGATGTATTGAAGCAGCAACGACAAGTCTTCTTCGTTAAACACTCTGGGTATGACCTACACGATTCGCAACTGGCACGTCATCCAGTGTTACTTGAGGATCTCGCGACAAACCTTTTAGCAATGTATCGTGCAGTCGAACGGTTAGGGCTAAACAAGCAAGTCACCTCTTTCACTATGTCTGACTTCGGTCGACGGATGATGAGCAACGGAAATGGTACCGATCATGGCTGGGGTGGCCATCAACTATTAATTGGAGGCGCGGTAAATGGGAAACGACCTATCGGTACATGGCCGGAACTAATACTGGGCGGAAACGATGATTACTCTCAAGGCCGACTCATACCCAAAATTGCCGCTGATCAAGTTGGTTCAACACTAGCACAGTGGATGGGCGTGAGTGATAACGCTGCACTGGAATACGTGTTCCCGAACATCCGTAATTTTACCCATTCAAACCTGGGTTTTATGTCGTAAGATATTTTACAGGTAGCTGTAGAACACATCATCAAATAAGGGAGCCTCGCGCTCCCTTACTCATCTTATGTTTGCAAAGTGTCCGTTACACCTCGTCGCGACGGCGTTCGTTACACAGCTTAATGGCACGCTCAAGTAATTCTAGCGCGGATTGCTCACATTCAGGCAGAACCGCATCACTTTCACCAATTGGCGTTACGCGGTCACCCCATTTCAATACTGCCGCACCCCATGTCAAACCTGCACCAAACGCAGCAAGAAGCATGTTATCACCTGGGTTAACTCGACCTTGCTCTACCGCTTCACACAATGCAATTGGCACCGTCGCAGCTGAAGTATTGCCATAGTTTTGAATGTTAACAAACGCTTTGTCGTGTGGAATTCCAGACAGGTCACACAAGGTTTGAATAATACGAATATTCGCTTGATGCGGAATCACAACATCGATTTGTTCCGTCGTTAACTGTGATGCTTTCAGTACGGTTTTCGCAGCTAGCCCCATACCTTTTACTGCACGTTTGAAAATTTCTTGTCCTACAAAGTTGAAATCCCAGTAACCGTTGTCTTCCGCAAAGCGATCCATACAAGTACCAAACTTTGGTACGGACAGAATATCGCGGCCTTTTGCGTCACAACCGATTTGAGACTGTAGTAAACCCGTTTCTTTTTCCGTTCTTGATAACACAACGGCGCCCGCACCATCACCAAATAGAACAGCGGTATCTCGCATTGCCCAATCGATGTAGAAAGACAATCTTTCCGCACCAATAATGATCGCGTTATGATAGTTACCTGATTGAATCAAACGTGTGCCCGTTTCTAGGCCATAGACAAATCCCGTACATGCGGCATTTAAGTCAAAGGCAGCGGCTGCACGAATACCTAGGTTCTGCTGTACCTTAGACGCGATATTTGGAATCAATGAATCTGGTGAACAAGTCGCCACAATGATTAAATCCACGTCTGTTGCATCGACGCCTGCTCGAGCTAATGCATGTTTAGCAGCAACGGTCGCCATGTCTGACGTGTTTACATGACTAATACGGCGGTTTTCGATACCAGTGCGGGTTCGAATCCACTCATCGGAAGTATCGAGGAAAGTGCTAAGATCATCGTTAGAGAGCACGGCTGGCGGAACACATTTCCCCCAACCTGTAATTTCAGCGTAGTAATTTGTCATCGCAGACCTATTTATTGTTGTATTTTAATAAAATTTCTTAGAACCTTAGGCTCAAATACAAACCTGCGCTGCGTTATTTCGGCAGGTTAAAAAATAAGTATACAAATAATGAGGCTGACTGGTAAGTCATGTTTTCATCAATACGTAATAAAGGAAGAAGTCATGTCATCGTTTAAAACTCGCTGCCCTTCGTGCGGCGGTCTAAATCGTGTCCCTAATGAGCGCGTTGCCGAATCTGCAACTTGCGGTAAATGTAAAAGTGCACTTTTAGACGGCTCGCCTATCGAAGGTACACAAGATAACTTTTCTGCTCTATTACAAAGTGATATGCCTGTTGTAGTAGATTTTTGGGCCCCATGGTGCAACCCGTGCGTTGGTTTTGCTCCTGTTTTCTCTGATGTTGCTCATGAGCAAGCCGGAACGGCTCGTTTTGTTAAGATTGATACCGAAGCTCAACAACAACTTGCGACGCAATTTGGTATTCGCAGTATTCCTACCATTATGGTTTTCAAGAATGGTCAACGCGTTGATATGATCAATGGTGCGTTACCTAAAACTCAATTCGATCAATGGTTAAATCAAGCACTTACTAAATAATCTTCCACGCCAACCTTGTTTGTAGGTTGGCGTTTTTATGCAACTTATCAACCTATCTAGTTAACAAATATTATTTATCGAAACGACTTAAATTTATCATTTTACTTGCCTAACTATTAGCCTCATATTCGCGCCGAATAACCCTTAGATTTCATTTAACTTATAGGCGCAAAACAGTGGAAAACACAGTCGTTCCTGCAGCATCACCACGAGTTACAGTTCCAGTCGTCGCACTGTCTCTTTATGCGGTGGCTTCGGGCTATTTAATGAGCTTGATCCCTCTCATGCTCGGTGAATACAACATCTCAGCAGATTACGCGAGTTGGTTGGCGAGTGTGTTTTATGGCGGCTTATTAACCGGTGCTATTTTTATTGAACGTATCGTACGTCAAGTTGGTCACCGTAACGCGTTTATTGGTTGCTTGGCCGTATTTTCGCTAACTATCGTCACACTACCCGTGTTTGCTAACGGATTGATGTGGCTTGCCGCTCGCTTTATTGCGGGTATCGCGGTTGCTGGTGTTTTTGTCATTGTTGAGTCTTGGCTAATGTCTGGAGACGAAGCATCGCGTGCGAAACGTTTGAGCTTGTACATGCTATCGCTTTATGGTGGTTCAGCATTAGGCCAGTTTGGTATTGGCGTGCTTGGCGTAAGTGGCGGCGTTCCGTTTATTGCGATCACGACGTTGATCCTAATGGCGATGCTGGTGCTAATGTTCATTGAGTGTGAGCAGCCAAACAGCCATGAATCAACCGCTTTATCATTTAAGCAAATTGCCAAACTAAACCATGCAGCAATTATTGGTTGTGTTGTTTCAGGTTTGACCTTAGGCGCGATCTACGGATTAATGCCAGTTGAGTTAACTAACCGTAAAATTAGCCATCAAGACATTGGTACATTGATGGCGCTAGTGATTCTAGGTGGCATGCTAGTTCAACCAATGGTGACCGCGTTAAACAAATACATGAGCCGCACAGTGCTAATGGCGTTTTTCTGTATTTTGGGTATTTTTTCGATCGGTATGACGTTTATTTCCTCGTCAGCCGTGGTATTGGCTGCTGCATTATTCTTTTTAGGTGCAGCTACTTTTGCTTTGTACCCGATTGCAATCAACTTAGGTTGCGAAGGTCTTGATGAACGCTTTATTGTCTCTGCGACACAAGTCATGCTGTTTAGCTACAGCATCGGCTCTGTTGCTGGTCCTGTTGTCGCTGATAAATTCATGGGCCAAGAACACGGCTTGCTAGGCTACTTGTTTGCCGCTTTGGTTGCGACTGGCGTATACATGCTACTTGCTGCGAGCAAAACCAAGCAGCGTATGGCCGCTGGCCTCTAACCACGCCGCTTCTACTCAACGAAAACGAGGGCATGTCGCCCTCGTTTTTTTATTCTTCGAATTTTTGTTTAGATAAACGCTTGTGACGGTTTGACGCGTTCGCTGCAGGCTTTTCCGGTACCATGCGCTTTTCATGAAGCAAATGACGAACCGCCAAGATGGGATGTTTCAGTAACATTCTGGGGCCAGAGTAACGCATGACCAAACGCATTTGTTCTTTCGGCTCTGGTTTGTAGCAGTGAATCGGACATTTGTTACACGTCGGTTTATTCTCTCCATAAGGACAGCGGTCGAGGCGCACTTCTGCGTATTCAAGCAGCTCACGACATTCTGAGCATAAGTCACGTTTTGTTCCATGATGGTCATGACAGTAAACCTCTACCATGGCTTTTACTGTCTTAAATTCAGTGGCGAGTTTGCCAAGTAAAATATCGCTCATGCGCTATCCAAAAATCACAACATCATTGTGTAAAGTTCTAACGTGCGGCCATTATCATATTGCTGCTCAACTCGTTCAAACTCAAAGCCCAGTTTTTTGAGCAAACTTATACTACGAATATTGTCATTATTGGTGATGGCAACCAAATTATCGAGTTTCATTTCCTCTCTAGCGTATTCCAGCACTGCGGTTGCAGACTCCGTTCCGTAGCCGAAGCCATAAGCGGAAGGTAAAAATCCATATCCGAGATCATAGTATTGTAATGTGTCACGTTTAACCAACCCACAAATCCCGATGGGTTGCCCATCTTCTTTCTTCTCTACAACGAGTAAACTCACGCCTTTAATTTGTTGCATGCGTAGCATGTTTTCTTTTATGTAACGCGCCGCTTCATATTCGGTACGAATTTGTTTGTCTCCGACAAAACGGTAGAAGTCTGGGTGGTTATAAAGTTCTAGTATAAATGGTGCATCATCTACACTCACAAGACGCAGTATCAAACGTTCGGTGTACAGTGTTTTCATTTGGGCTCCATTAAAACGCGATAGATGATTGGACATAGGAACGTACTTGAATTTTGCGACCGATACCGGCGCTTATTTAGTTGTAACTTGATAAAAAAGTAACTATCCTGCCTCGCTAAATTAAAGGACCACCACCATGAACCGCAAGAAGAAAATCAATCAGATCTTGAAAGCGAAGCAGAAGAAGCATAACGCTAAGCTACATAAGAGCAATAAGCCGCGTTATATCTCCAAAGCTGAACGCGCGAAAATGGAAGCTGAAGAACAAAACCAAGCTTCAGAACACACGGAAAACGTTGTAGACACAGCGCAGACAGATCAAGCCTAAAAGAAAAGCCGCTTTCAGCGGCTTTTTTGATATTCGGAGAGAGTTAGCTTTAGTATTCGACACTGTAGTTCAGTGTGAATGTGCGACCTCTTCCTTTGTAGTCGTACGCTGCTGCATCGTAGTGTGCTGCATAAAGAATCTGCGCACGTTGTCCCCAAGCGGTTGTGAAGTCTTCGTCAAATAGGTTTTGAATACCAAAACCTAACTGCCCGATAGGTAGTGTTACGTTACCAAGAAGATCAAACGTAGTGTATCCATCTAGTTTATTGTTTGCGTCATCTTCGTAATCAAACATCGTCTGGCTTTGTAAACGTACTGAATAGCCATCCTGATAGTAAGCCGCCCACGCGTTCGCTTTTGATGTACTTGCTTTACCCGCGCTTAGATCTTCCCACTTACCGTTGGTTTTCAGCTCAGAAACCACATAGTGACCTGATGCACCTAACAAAATATCACGGTTTACCCAGTAGTTAATGTTTGCTTCGGCACCGTATACACGTTGCTCGTCATCAACATTGGTGATTAGGAGCGTCTTCTTGTCATACTTGATTGAGTTATCCGACACCGAGTAGTAACCCGCCGCTTGCAGTGCGACAGTATCGGTATCTAATCGGTAACCGATTTCATAGCTGTCCGTTTTGATGCCCGACATTTTTGAGTCAGATACGTTAATGCTATTGTTCAACGCGTAGTGACCATTTGCATCCGCGGCATCGTAGCTACCTTGGCCGTAGTACTTTGCAGGATCAGCGAGTTCGAAACCTTGAGAGAAGTTCGCCCAAAGCTGAGATTCATCGTTAAGCTGATAAATGGTGCCCAAATTAAATAAGCTCACAGAGTAGTCAGTGCTGCCACCTGGTACCGCATCCGCTGATACACCATTACCCGATGCGATCTTCTTTTGTATACTATAGGCAACAAAATCATCAATCTTATTGTCCATGTATTGGTAGCGGTAGCCTGCTTGTACTGACCAATCTTGATTGATTTGGTAATCCCCTTGGACAAACATTGCGTAAGACGCCACATCAACATCTGGGTAACGCCCCACTTCGGCATAGGTTCGATTAATTAAGTTCCCAGAGCTGTTCGCAATGGTTGGATCGAACAGAGCCTGGTTACTTTCAAAACGGTCTAAGTACGCATCGACACCATAAACAAGTTTGAATGACTCCCAGCTTTTAGCTAACGCTAAGCGCCCAGCAAAAACTTCTGTTTTTTGTTGAGAGGCACTTTGGTAATAAGGAGTAAAGGTTTGGTCTTCACTACGGTAAGATAACTCGCCTATCAGTTGATGACCGAATACGCTGTCGTGAGCGTAATTCGCACTTAAGAGAACTCGCTCTGTACCATGTTCACGGTCGGAATCGAACCCCTCTCGTACATCAACAAATTTATTGTTAACAATGTACAAACCGTATGGCGAATCTTGCTGGCTGTCATAGTATTGTGCGACAAGGTTTAACTTGCTGGCATCGGAGATTTGAATCTCGGTCGATCCCATAACATCGAGCGTTGAATTATACTGCAAAGAGCCCTGTGAAATGTCTGGGGTGACAATGTCGCCATTTGCGTCAAATGCACCTTGTGTCTCGGTGTACACAACCGAACCTCTAGCGGTAATTCGCTCATTACCACCCGAGATAGACTGAGCGAGTTTGTAATCAAAGTCATCGCTGCTATTAAAGCCTGTAGTGCCACTCACGTAGGATTCAAACGACAAGTCATCCGAGTACGCTTTCTTGGTGATAATGTTAATAACACCACCAGTAGCGCCTGCACCATAAATGGAGGTTGCACCAGATAGTACTTCAATTCGCTCGATGTTGAATGGGTCTATTGCATCTAACTGACGACTAATCGGGCGAGAAGACTGTAACGAGACACCATCAATCATTACCAACATTGCTCTACCGCGAAGGTTCTGACCATAGTTAGTTCGACCACCGGTGCCGACGTCTAAAGAAGGGATGGTTGCAGAAAGAATATCACCCAGTGTCTTGCCCGCACGATATTGCTGAGCAATCTCTTCTTGGCCAACAAACCAAACCGTTCCTGGAATATCGGAGATCGATTTCGGCATCACACTGCCTACAACAACCAATTGCTCATCGCTCGGAGTCGATGTTTGTTGAAGATCTTCTGCTGCTATTGAGCTAACTGCGTATCCACTGCTCATCGCAAGTACGATGAGATTGAAAGAAAACGTCCTTTTCATCATTGTATTTATCTTTTTGTTGTCAACAAGAGCATGCAATGATACTTATTCTCACTCTCAAATCGAGCACTGTTACACAAGTTAAATAAATGTTAATTAAGAACCTTCTTGCTCATAAGCTGTCGATTTTCCTCTAAACGAGGACAATCTGCACAAAGCTTTCTGCCTTCACACTTATAGACTAAACAACAACTTTTTCTTACTAACTTTAGCGGCTGATCAGATTCCGTCTCATGAAGTGAGCGGCTATTATCAACATCCAAACCCATTGCGCTTAGCCACAAGACCGCATGCTCCTGAAGTGTCGAGTTAGTCATTTGCGGAAAGCGCTGTTGGAGACGAATTAAACAAGCCATGATTCCGTCCGACATCAATTGATGGGTGAAGCCAGGACGAATGCGTGTCCATTGACTCATCTCTTGTTGATAGAAGTCGAACAGTTCTCGGATTTGACGCCCCGCCTCTTTTATCAACGCTTCTGGCTCGCCATGTATATGCGCTTCGTCGGCGAATCGGTACCCAGAAACAAAACAAGGTTTGAGGTGCTGCGCTATCTCGCGAATGTTTGGCAACGTGTGGTAACCGTAAATGGAGATGAATGCGACATAAACTGGCTGCCAACAAAGTAAATCCCACGTTCTTGTCAACCAATATGCTTTTCCCGCTTCCGGATGAGCCTCCGAGATTTGCTGGTAAAGGCCTTGGATGATCGGGTTGATATCATTCTCGATATGGATAGCTTCTTGCCCTATCTCGCCGATATCACCGTGTAGATAAGGTGTAATCTCACTCGAAGTTTGAAACAGTTGCGGGAAAAATTGCTCAGACATGATGGCTTATTGTTGGTGTAGTCATTCTGACACCTTTATACCCAAGCACCAATCGCAATGCAAACTATTATCCTTTGCGTTTTCATAACAAAGAAGCACTCTTAGGGTTAGTTATGACTGTATTTCCGAGTTCTGTGAAGCTGTAAGGTCTGGTTAAGTATGCGATGAATAGCAACAAACTCTTAAACCTCTTCGCATTTAGCGCTGACATGACCGCAAAAATACACAGCATAAAAACACCCTGATAAAACTGTGTTAACAGTTTCCCTGTGTAGCGTGAGTTATTGCCAATAATTGAATATTGCAGTTTCTTATCCAGCGGATTGTGAACAACATGAAGTATTTTCTTTCTGAATATCGAGACAATACAAAGAGGTAATTTGGCTATGTAGCCCTCTGTTTTGAATAAGGAAATCCACATGTTGTATCTTGAGTTTCTATTTTTGCTCGTGATGCTGTATATCGGCTCACGTTATGGTGGTATAGGCCTTGGTGTCGTATCCGGAATTGGCTTGGTGATTGAAGTATTCATCTTTAAGATGCCGCCAACCTCTCCTCCTGTCACCGTCATGTTGATCATTTTAGCGGTGGTAACATGTGCTTCCATTCTTGAAGCCGCTGGCGGTTTGAAATACATGCTGCAAGTTGCCGAGCGTGTGCTTCGTAAGAACCCAAAACGCGTCACCCTTATTGCTCCTTTCGTGACTTACTTTATGACCTTCCTGCTTGGTACTGGCCACGCGGTTTACTCCATTATGCCAATCATTGGCGACGTTGCATTGAAAAACGGCATTCGTCCAGAGCGTCCTATGGCTGCCGCTTCTGTCGCCTCTCAAATCGCAATCACAGCCTCGCCAATTTCAGCGGCCGTAGTTTACTACTTGGCGCAACTCTCTGATATTCAACACGAGATCACTCTGCTCTCAATTCTGCTCGTTACTGTACCTGCAACCTTATTCGGTACGTTGTTGATGTCACTTTACAGCCTAAAGCGTGGTAAAGAGCTAGACGACGATGAAGAATACCAAGAGCGTTTGAAAGATCCTGTGTGGCGCGAAAAGATCCTCAACACAACTGCGACGTCTCTTGATGAAGTACTACCAACAAGTGCTCGTAACTCTGTATTGCTGTTCATTGCATCGATCTTGGTTATCGTCGTTATCGCGATGTGGCCAGACATTCGTACCATCGTAGATGGCTCGAAGCCAATCAGCATGGCAGTTGTGATTCAAATGATGATGCTTTGCTTCGGCGGTATCATTTTGCTTGCGACCAAAACTGACCCGCGCGACGTACCAAATGGGGTGGTATTTAAATCTGGTATGGTGGCGGCGATTGCTATCTTCGGTATTGCATGGATGTCAGATACCTACTTCCAGTACGCTATGCCTCAATTTAAATCTGGCATCGTAGAGATGGTAACCAACTATCCTTGGACATTCGCGCTTGCATTATTCATTGTGTCGGTTGTGGTGAACTCTCAAGCTGCAACGGCTCGCATGATGCTGCCTGTTGGTCTCGGCTTAGGTTTGGAACCTGCGCTGCTTATCGGCTTGATGCCAGCGGTATACGGCTACTTCTTTATTCCCAACTACCCTTCAGATATCGCGACTGTGAACTTCGATACCTCGGGCACAACTAAGATTGGTAAGTGGTACTTCAACCACTCATTCATGTCTGTGGGCTTAATCGGCGTGATTGGTGCGTGTTGCTTGGGTTACTTGCTAGGGCAAATGATCATTCCTTCGTAACTAGCCAAATCAACGATAAATTAGAGGCGAGTCATTGTACGTTTCGTACAGCCTGAGTGACTCGCCTTTCTTTATTGCACTATTCACTACAGCAAGAAATCGTCATCAATCGCGACAAAATTGTCGGCACAATCAATCAGAGTTTGGGATGTTAGCTTAGGTACACCATAAACGGTCACCGTTTTATTGAAGCGCTGCTGAATTCTCTCTACTAGCAGACTAAAGTCTCCATCTCCCGAAACTAGAATCACTTCCTCAACTTCGGGAGCAATTTCAATTGCATCGAGAGTAATACCCACATCCCAATCGCCTTTCGAGCTGCCATCACGACGCTGGATGTAGGGTTTAAGCATCACCTCAAATCCAACACCACGAAGAATATGGTGGAACTGACGTTGCTTGGGATCATTGCTCGCAATTGCATAAGCACGAGCACTTACCACCTCTTTCCCTTGTGTGGCAACATACCAAAACTGGTTGTAATCAAAATTGCTTCGATACGCTTCGCGACAGGTGTAATACACATTCTGTACATCAACCAAAATGGCGATTTTTTGTTTGCTTTCCGAACTCATCTATTTCTACGCTCAATTTATTTGCTGCCTACCCTATGCCAGTTTTGGAAAAAGCACAATGAGCCAATTCCACTAAACTTAACGTATAAAAAGTTATTTGGGTTTCTAGGGGAACTGTCATGGGCGGAAAGTTACTAGTGATACTGCTTTCTTGTATCTTGTCATCGACAGCATTTGGTTATCCAGCGCACTCCAAATACTGGCCACATAGAAGTGTGCTCTACTTTGCGCCAGAAAATGATGAATACGTCAAACAATTCTTGCTAGAAACACTTATGAATGAGTGTGAGTTGGAAGACAGAGATGTCGTCACGCTGGTCATTACAGAACAAGGTTATACTTTTCCTGCTTGGCTTAAAGAAGAGTTCGACCTAAAAATGCTAGCTCGTCTTTATGAGGTCGAAAAAGGTTCTCATACCGCTATTTTGCTTGGTAAAGATGGTCTAGAAAAGCACCGCTGGGGCGCAGAAACAGACTGGTCGTTTATCAACAACCTCATTGATCAAATGCCTATGCGTAAGCAAGAAATGCAGAGGCAACAAAGCCCCTGTAAAATATAGTCACTTCTGGGCAGTATTACTTTGCGAACCAATCCAACTTGTTGTGAAGTTGAGTCACGCTGCCAACCACAATCAATGCTGGGCTCACGGCTTGCTCTGCCATGATCGATAGCTCGTTCAACTTTCCTTGGAACACGCGCTGCTCTGGGCGCGTACCGTTTTCAATAATGGCGCATGACATCTCAGGATCTAACCCATGAGTGATCAGCTTATCCATAATATGGCCGCTTTGCTTCAAACCCATATAGAACACAAGTGTGTTGTTGGATTGCGCTAGTGAATGCCATTCAATCTCACGACCATCTTTTTGTACATGACCAGTGATAAATTGAACGCTTTGTGCATGGTCGCGGTGTGTTAATGGAATACCTGCGTAAGCCGTTGCACCCGCAGCAGCTGTGATACCCGGAACCACTTCGTATTTGATGCCGAATTCTGCTAGCTCTTCTAGCTCTTCACCGCCACGACCAAAGATAAATGAATCGCCGCCTTTTAGACGTACAACGCGTTTACCTTCTTGCGCTTTTTGCACCAAGATTTGGTTGATTTGATCTTGAGGCACGCAGTGAAAATCGAGCTTTTTCCCAACATAAATCATCTCTGCTGATGCATGCGCCAACTCAAGAATCTCTTTTGATACCAATCGGTCGTACACAACAACTTCAGCCGCTTGAATGGCTTTTAAGCCTTTTACTGTGAGTAAATCAGGGTCACCAGGACCTGCACCAACAAGAGAAACAAAGCCGCTGTTTAAAGATGAGTTAACAGTTGTCATATCAACGCCTATCGAAAATTTGGACATAAAAAGTAACACTCAAGTCATTAACTCAAGGTTAAAATCACCCCAAGGAGTTATTACTTTTTATAGCTAAATCAATACAATACTTATCGAAAGTTAAATGAGTTGAACAGCCCTACCTACCATAGGTAGGGCCAGATAAAAGCGGTTTATTTTGCGATTGCAGGCTCTGTTTTTACTTCTTCTTCAACTACGTTGATAGAAGGCGCTGTTTTTGCGTGAGTTAGGTACAGTGGAATACAAGTCATTACGAGACCACCGACAATATTACCTAGAATGGTTGGAATAAGGTTGAAGTTCAACCAAGTCGCGATACCAAAATCCGCACCTAGAATCATACCTAGTGGGAATAGGAACATGTTTACTACTGTGTGCTCGAATACTAGAGCGAAGAAGATGAAGATTGGGAACCACATCATTGCTACGCGACCAGATACTGAACGTGCTGTCATGTTGCCGATAACGCCTAGACATACCATTAGGTTACAGAAGATGCCGCGTACGAAACACGTGATCCATCCGTCCATACCCATGTTTTCAAAACCAAGGCTACGCGCGGTAGAAACAGCCACAAATTTCTTCGCTACTGCATTCAGTTCTAGAGAGAAGTTACCTGTTAGAGAGATAGCCACTAGGTAAGCAACGATCAGAGAACCGATAAGGTTACCCAAGCCTACAAGACCCCAACAACGGAAGATACGACCCCAAGTGATGCCCGGACGGTTAGCAAACTTAGCCAGAGGCGCTAGACCAAAAACACCGGTTACTAGGTCATACCCCATCACACTTAGAATTACGAAACCAACGGGGAAAACAAGTGCTCCTACAAGACCGATACCCGTTTGTACAATCGCGGTAATAGCAACCACCACCGCAAGCGAAAGAATAACGCCAGCCATCGTACCGCGAAGCAGAAGGTCTCGCGTGCTTGTATTAGTTTTCGCTTCACCAACATTGATCATGGTTTGCACGAATTCTGCAGGCTTAAAATCAGTAGACATGAATGTGTCCTTATCCAAAATTGAAAGTTAAAAAGTTAAAGATTGAATAGAGAAAGGCTTCCCGTTGACACCTGAACGCTGTCTACAACACCTCGCTTCCCTGTTCCCCTGAGATGATGCTTGGAAAGCCTTTGTCTATTAAATCTAGGTTTCAGTTCATTCCCTCCCCCTAAGAGGAGGGAATGAAAACCAAGCTTACGCAGAGATTTCTACTTCGCCGTTGGTTACGCGGGTTTTGTACGCTTTCACGCTAAAACGCTCGTCTTCCATGCACGCACCTGTTGTCAGGTTAAAGCGTTGCTTCTTAAGTGGGCTAGCCACCCAAAGCTCGCCTTGGTGCTCACAGATCAAACCGCGAGAAAGCACGTTTGATTGGAAGAACGGGTCTGTGTTGCTGATCGCCAGCACTTCTTCTGCTTGTGTTGGGCGGAATACCGCAACTTGCTGACCATCAACCAGTGCACAAACACCTGTGCCCGGTACGATGTCGCTGATTTGGCAAATCTTTTCAAATGACATAATCAACCTTCCCTTATGCTTCAGTGATCGCTACGTGTAGGATGTCGCCTTTCGCTTCAGGGTGCTTTTCCGTGAAGGTTGCTGGGCGGTGCTGTTCACGCTCTTGTACAAACACAACGTTGTCATCGCGCTTGTCAGAGTTGATGAAGTGCGCGAAACGAGTCAGTTGTGATTCGTCGTTGATGGTCGCAGTCCACTCACACTCGTACTCGTCTACAAGCTTCGCTACGTCTGCCTCTAGTTGAGCGTTGATACCAAGCTTGTCGTTAACAATCACTTCGCGTAGGTAGTCAACGCCACCTTCCATGTTTTCCATCCAAACTGATGTGCGTTGTAGTGGCGCAGCAGTACGGATGTAGAACATCATGAAGCGGTCGATGTACTTGATTAGTGTTTCTTTATCTAGGTCACTTGCAAGTAGGTCTGCGTGACGAGGCTTCATACCACCGTTACCACATACGTACATGTTCCAACCTGCATCAGTCGCGATAATGCCAAGGTCTTTACCTTGTGCTTCCGCACACTCACGAGTACAGCCAGAAACACCGAACTTCATCTTATGAGGGGTACGAATGCCTTTGTAACGGTTCTCGATGTAAGAACCCAGACCAACAGAATCTTGAACGCCGTAACGACACCACGTTGAGCCAACACAGGTCTTCGCCATACGAAGGGCTTTTGCGTACGCTTGACCTGTTTCGAAACCAGCGTCGATAAGCTTGCGCCAGATCTCTGGAAGATCGTCTTTTTGAGCACCAAACAGACCAATACGTTGAGCACCGGTTACTTTGGTGTATAGGTTGTATTCTGCTGCAACGTTCGCTAACGCACCCAGTGCTTGAGGTGTTACTTCACCACCCGCCATACGTGGGATAACAGAGTAAGTACCGTCTTTTTGGATGTTACCTAGGAAGTTATCGTTCGTGTCGTGCAGCTTAACCAGTTGTGGCTTAAGAATGTGCTCACCCCAGCAAGAAGCCAAGATAGAACCAGCCAGTGGTTTACAAACTTCACAGCCGTAACCTTTACCGTATTTCTCTAGAAGCTCATCAAACGTTTTGATCTCTTCAATACGGATTAGGTGGAACAGCTCTTGGCGTGAGTATGCAAAGTGCTCACACACGTCGTTCTTCACTTCGATACCAGATTTAGCAAGCTCAGCATTTAGAACAGACGTCACTAGAGGAATACAACCACCACAGCCTGTACCTGCGCCAGTCACTGCTTTGATGTCAGCAAGCGTATGATTACCATCAGCAACCGCCTGTGCGATCTTGCCTTTTGTCACGTCGAAACAAGAACAGATCACTGCGCTTTCTGGTAGAGCGTCTGCACCTAATGCTGGTTTCTCAGCGCCTGCGTGAGCAGGAAGGATCAACGCATCTGGGTGTTCTGGTAGGTCGATTTCGTTCAACATAAGTTGAAGCAGGTCGCCGTAGTCAGAGGTGTCACCAACCATAACCGCGCCAAGTAGTTTCTTGTTGTCTTTAGAAACGATAAGACGTTTGTAAACTTCTTGTTCTTCGTTCTGGTAAACGTAACTCTTACAGCCTTCAGTACGACCGTTCGCGTCACCGATTGAACCTACTTTTACACCTAGAAGTTTCAGCTTCGCAGACATGTCAGCGCCTTCGAATTTGCTTTCTGTGTTACCTAGTAGGTGGTCAACAGCAACTGTCGCCATCTTGTAGCCAGGAGCAACAAGGCCGTAGAACATTTCGTTCCAAGACGCACACTCACCAATCGCGTAGATGTTCTCATCAGAAGTCTGACAATGATCGTTGATAGCAACACCGCCACGAGGTGCCACTTCTAGCTCCATTTGGCGTGCTAGTTTGTCTTGTGGACGAATACCTGCAGAGAATACGATGAAGTCTGTTTCTAGCTCTGCGCCGTCAGCAAAACGCATAACGTTGCGTGCGTTTGTGCCTTCTGGCGCAATCTCAAGCGTGTTTTTGCTAGTGTGAACGTTCACGCCCATACGCTCGATCTTTTGTCGAAGTTGGTTACCACCAGCAAGGTCAAGTTGCTCAGCCATTAGCTTCGGTGCGAACTCAACAACATGCGTTTCTACACCCAGTGCTTTCAATGCGCCTGCTGCTTCAAGACCTAGCAGACCACCACCGACAACAACGCCTGATTTGCTCTTCTTCGCACACGCTTCGATCGCTTTAAGATCTTCGATAGTACGGTAAACAAAACAGTCTTTGCTTTCGTGACCTTTGATAGGTGGAACAAATGGGAACGAGCCAGTAGCAAGAATCAGCTTGTCGTATTGAACTTCACGGCCAGTGCTTGAGTAAACAATGCGGTTTTCACGGTTGATGTTAATCGCGCGTTCGCCGATCAGCATGTTAATACCGTGTTTCTCGTAGAAGCCTTCTTTTACTAAAGAAAGTTCATCTGCAGTATGGTGAGAAAAGTAAGAGGAAAGGTGCACACGGTCGTATGCGACACGAGGTTCTTCACAGAAAACCGTAATGTCTATATTAGACATATCAGCTTTCTCGACTAAGTCTTCAATATAACGGTGCCCTACCATACCGTTACCGATGACTACTAGCTTCAACTTGCTCATTATAATTCCTAAGGGTTAGGTTCTTATCACTGAGCTCATTGTTAGTTGTGAAAGAAAATTAATACATGATGTAAATCAATTACAATTTCAAACTACCCTAAAGGGGTAGATGAACGTATTTATCTGACTATTGCGAAATAAAAAGTAATTTATTAACGGATATTGGTAGTTTTAACAAACTGAGATAACCGAAGCCATGCTAGCAACGGACTATACCGTTTTGCTTTTATGAAGTTAGGCTGACCATCGAAACCGAGCACACCTACGATAAATCCTGTTTTGCTTCTAAACGACGCACTCACTTGACTTCACCGTTTCAAGGTGATCAGAGAACAATATCTGAAGTGATTGAAAGATTTAGAAAAATCAAGCTTCACAACAAAAATTTTTTACTAGCTAAGTCGCACTATAAAGACTAAAATCAGGTTTAGTTCATATGGAATAGCGTCCATATGATTGATACCGTAATTGACATATAGAGTGCCGTCCCATTTTTGTGAGGCGGCCTTTTATTTGGGAGTCATAAAATGTCAGAAAACAATTCTATCTACATCTCAAGCTTAGATATGAACCGAATCACGGCTTTGTTGGATAAAATGCCAAACATCGCAGCGGAGCTTGTGGAATTAGAAGCAGAGCTCGACCGAGCAACAGTTCTTGAGCCAGAACAAATGCCAGATAACGTGGTCACGATGAACTCGACTGTAGAGTTTAAATTTTCAGGTGAAGATAGAACCATGACAAAGACACTGGTTTACCCTTCTGAACTGAAAAGCAGTGATGATATCTCTATTTTTGCACCCGTAGGCAGCGCACTGATCGGTTTGTCTGTCGGCCAAAAACTTGACTGGCCAATGCCAAATAATCAAGTGAAGACAATTGAAATTGTCGATATCACATACCAACCTGAGCGTTGTGGTGCACTAAACCGCTAACCCTCAGTAGTCCCGGTGCAAAGGCCTCCATTTAAGACTTTGCACCAGGAGAGCTCCTCGCTTACCCCCTATTTCCTTCTTTGTTTTCCAAGCATTTACTTTGCTGCTCTTAAGTAACATCACCGATTCTTTATTATTTACCGCATATTCAATATTTATATCTCCAAGCTCAATCATAGAAATTGCAAAGTATTTTTCGTATATTGTCGCTCCGAAAACGACGTAAATTATGCGCAAAATGGAAGAATATCTAACTCGAATTGCCTGCTTAGAAAAAGAAAATGAAGAGCTGAAGCGGAAGAATGCGCGACTACAAGAAAAGTTGAATGCTGCACTCGACAGTAATGGACTGTGTTTGTGGGAGCAGCATATTCCTTCAGGCACTTTGACGATATTCAATATGCAGTGGGGCAAAATGCTAGGTTATCAGCCCCATGAGTTAACCGCGACGGTTGAAACGTGGAAAAACAATCTCCACCCTGAAGATTATGATCTTGCGGTGGGTGCATTTGAAGATCACCTAGCTGGCAAAACCGACCTTTATGAGGTAGTTCATCGCATGATTCATAAAGACGGCAGTGATAGTTGGGTCTACGATCGAGGGCGCATCGTCGAGTATGGTTCTGATGGCGAACCACTACGCATGATGGGCACTCATATCGATATTACAAAAGAAAAGCGATATGAGCAGCAACTGGCTAAGTTAGCTTCGAGTGATCCATTGACCGGATTGTTAAATAGAAAAGCAATTGAGGAAAACTTTAATCATCAACCTCAAACCAAGCCGTCTCAGCAGTCTCAGCAGTCTGCCTTAGTGTTTGTTGATATAGATAATTTTAAAGCAGTTAACGACCAGCTAGGCCATCATACTGGTGATACTCTCCTCATCAATATCGCCAATAGCTTAACAGAGCTTGCGCCAAGCAAGTCTCAAGTCGGACGCATAGGAGGAGATGAGTTTGTCGTTTTAAGCTCTTATTCAAATCAAGAAGAAATATCTCAACTTTGTGATCGACTCTTAAGTTCCATCATTCCTGCGATAAATCAGGACTTAAATAAAGTAACGATTGGAATGAGCATCGGTGTTTGTCTATTTGATAAAGGAAAACAACAGTTTAATGAAGTTTATCAAAAAGCCGATCATGCAATGTATGAGATAAAGAAAAATGGCAAAAATGGCGTTGCCTATATCCAGATATAATAAGTCTCTTGTTTTTTGAAATTAATATTTCTTTAATTTGACAATTTTCTCTACGGAATTGATATCGTCTTATTTTTAATTAGTCATTTATATAGGAAACAAAAGAAATAACAAACAATTAAGAGTGTTGCATACTACACGGTGTAATATTATTACTGTTTTTGTGACTGCTTTTGTTGCATACAATATTATTTCTTATTATTTTTATAAAAACTACCAATAAAAAGTAGTTAAACATTATAATTCATAAACTTATAAAAACCGAAATGCATGGTTGAATTTTAACCACCCCTTCTGCTAATATCTCGCCTCGTGTTTAAAAGTAATAAACACACACAAATATAAAACAAACTTTATAAAACATAATGCACACTTGATCATTACTGGTTCTATTTGGGTAGAGCTCGGTATTTATTTTATTTAAAACATTATGAATTTGTAATTTCATTTAATATCAAAATATTAAGTAGGTATATAAATTGAAGAAGGTCATCCTCCCTCAATTGGGCTTTGTTGCGTCAAATTTACGCTTGCTAGCTCTTGGCTTTGTAACCCTCGTGTCAGCATATTCTTTTTCATCAGAGGTTTATGCTGAGCAAGTGGCTAGTGGTGAACAAAAAACATTAGTTGTACTCGTCAATTTCCAAGAAAACCCTCAAGAGATCCCGATCTCTAAAGAAGACGCCCATCATGTTGTTTTTAATACCGTTAGCGACTTCTATTCGCAAATGTCCCAGGGGCAACTTTGGCTATCTGGTGATGTTGCTGGAACATTCACCTTACCGATATCAAACCAAATTTGCGATGATGATGCTGTAGCAGCGGAAGCCAACAAAATGGCTGAAACTGCGGGATATCAACTATCAAACTATGACCGTTTTATCTACTTAACAACCAAAACTGGATGTGCATCAGAAGGCTCTGGTAGTCAAGGAGTAACTCCCTCTAGAGCGTCAATAAATGCGGTTTTCGAGCCTCGAGTTATCGCCCATGAATTAGGACATAATTTGGGATTGCATCACGCTTCCGCACTCGACTGTAAAGACGGTACGTTAGCTGGTGATTGCCGTGTCATAGAGTACGGCGATAGCTACGATACAATGGGTAACTACGATATGGGTTACTTTAGCGCCTTCCAATTGGAAAACTTAGGGTGGCAGACCTCCCCTGCTCAAATCATTTCTAGTGATGGTGTTTACTCGATTGATGCCTATGAAGACTTTGAAAGTACTTCATCAAAAGTTTTAAAAATCCCAAGAGGTACCGATCCAATTACAGGTCAGCGCCAATGGTTTTATGTTGAATATCGACAAGCTCTTGGCTACGACAGCTTTTTACGTGACCGTTCGTACATCGTATACCGCCAAGATGTGACAGAAGGTGTGGTTGTGCGCCTAGCGACAGACGGTGATCTTAAAAGTAGCCGCTTGCTACACATGAAGCCTGACTCCACTTTCAAACAATTATTTGGGAGTAATGACTGGGAAGACCCTGCTCTTCCGATTGGTGGAACGTTCACCGATCCAAAAACAGGCGTGTCGATTACTTTGGAAAGTGCTAATGGTCAAAACGCACAGGTCAGTGTCATATTTGGTGGTGAATCAGGGCAATGCGTTGCGACATCGCCTCTACTCTCTCTAACCCCACTTTCAGGTTCTGATGCTAATGCCGGAGAAACATTAGCGTATAATCTTAAAGTGACGAACCAGAACAATACAGAATGTGCAGACGCGACCTATACAACAGCTTTAAGCGTTCCTGACGGATGGAATTATGACGCAAGTGCCTTGACGGTTCCTTCCGGCATGAGTGCAGAAACGACGGTCATGGTTACGTCAAACAGCGATGCTCAACCGAACTCTTACAGCATAGCCGTTGACGTTATAGATGCTGAAAATGAACAATCAGCCAAAACCGAGCTGCCTTACACTGTGTTATCTGAGTCAACGTCACCATTTGAAGCGGTGAATGATAGCGTAACGATCAGTGATAAATCCGTCGTTCGCATCCAACAGTTAAATAATGACTCATTTGAACAATCGACTTCTCTTGCAATTACGGTCGCTAAGCCAAACAAAGGCAGCGCCCGTGTACTGAGCGATGGCTCCATTGAATACATACCTTCGAAGAAGTTTAAGAATAATGATTCATTTACTTATACGATCAGTGACGGTCAATCTTCTTCAACCGCGACGATTAGCATCACCTTACAATCGAGTTCTGGTGGGAATGGTGGTGGAAACGGTAAAGGGAAACCGAACTAAATCACGCAATTCAATATGAAAAAGCCTGGAGAATACTCCAGGCTTTTTATTCACAAGACGTCAATTAGTTGCTTGGTGCAGGACAAATGTCACAGTCTGCAGAAGCTGTATTCGTCGCTTGAGTATTATCGATTTTCAAGAAACCAACCGCTGTCACAGTATCACGGAAAGATTGTGTTTCTGCATTGCTAAATGCCGTTGGGATATAACTACCAGTATAAGACTGACATTGATCCGAAGCGAGTTCGATATTATCTACCACTTTCACGTCATCAGAAGTATCCTCAGGCGTACCTGAGTCATCCACAACAGAAACATTCACTAAAGTAAGTCCAGGCGTTGTGTTACATACCATTCCCGAGAAGCTCACTTCTGCAATGATACCGTTTTCAGTAAGTTTGAAGCCGCTTTCACATGATTTCGTTACACTAATCATTGGAGACAAGCTCAATGACTCACATGGATCACTTGCTGTATCAGTAATGGTCGCTTGACCACCCGGAGTCGCAGCTGCTGTGACTCTTACTGTATTAGTTAGACCGTTATTTGTACTTTCAAAACTGCCGCTGTATGAAGCACTGTCACCTGAAGCAATGGCACCTAAGCTATGTGTAGTACCTGCTTCTAAATCCTCTACAACAACATCGTAGAGCGTACCAACACCATCATTAATCACGTCGCCGCTGTATGAGTAAACGTAACCATCTTCTGTATCATTCACGACCGCTTGATTACATGTTTTGGTGATATCAACACTACACAACTCAAAGTCACCAACCACGAAGTCTTTCAACTGAGCGGTAATACTGCTTGATGCTCTTGTTTCGGCTGCAAATGAGCTAAAACAGGTGTCTGTTTGTAGAAGTTCAGTAAGGTTTACACCACCTTCAAAGAAGGTTTCTGGAGGGAAGACATTTTCGACACCACTTTTTGGCGTATACGCCCATGGTGCAGGTGAGTCAGTTGTATTGGTTGAAGCACACACATCTTGCGCGCCCGGTGAACACAGTGCATTTGTCTTAACTTTCAAACGTAAGTTTGTCGCAGCACACTGACCATCTTGTGGATTATTGTTATCAGCTTTCGCACAAGTTGTGTCCCATTCAAGAACCAAAATTTCTGGCCCCTCATTTGCCCCTTGCAAATAATTCACCTGAATCAAAAGGTCGCCAGCAATATGTTGACCAGTGAATGTACCGTCTGGGTTTGTACTGACTGAGTCTTGATAAAACCAAAAACCTAAGAAGGCATCACCGCTGTTACCAAAGCGGTCTGCACCAAAGGTGAGTACAAGGTCATTATTAATGTTGTATGCCGCTGCATACGCATGAAGAATATCCCCTTTATCAAGTACCGTCCCAGTCTTCCAACCGAGTTCTGGTATGTCTTTGATGTCTTTATTACCACCAGTAAAGATTGTATCCGGTGTTGCCGTGTCATTCTCAAAGCTAAATACTAATGCTCCACCACTGTTTGGCGGCGTTGACCAGTCATCTGGAGCTCCCACTCCAGAGTCATCTATCGCATTAGCATTTGCTTCTAACTCAAATACGCCATCTGTTGGTGTTGCAAATGCAGAGCTACCTATTAGCAAACTTGTAAATATTGCATAAAGAAAGCTCTTCATCGTATGCCAGATACCTGACTTACAAGAATTCATAACCTACTCCTTAGAACGCTTCTAAAGCTAGACGAAGGTCCCTATGTCATTAATTGCCTTTTAAGAAAGTGTGAAAGCGAGATACAACTTTCGTTTCGGCTTGTATAACGCATAGAGCATGCCACTACTTAAGGTTATGATTTTATTAAACTAAATATTTTCAACAGCGAAGAGAATGAACAGAGTGTTCAATTTTAAAGAAAGAGAAAGAAAACAAAAGAGACAAAAAACCTACGATAACAAAGATATATACGTGTTCTAGGATAATGTTACAGATTGACACTTTATTGTTTACACCTGTGACAGGTGCACAAAAACGACGGTATTGAAACTGTCCACTATGAATATGAAATAGACGCTTACTCACCTGCTCCAACTAATGTGAAGGTGATGTGTAACACCTGTTTGCATAGTGTTACATCCTTTACACATCTAATTGAATACTCATTTAACTAAAACATATTCAGTCGTTTAGCGAATAAGTTTTAGCCCAACCATTTATGAAAATATAAACAAACTGTTCACCCCTCTGTACAAAAATAAAAAATAACCAACAAATACAAAAAGTTAAATATGGAACACTCTATGCTAGTCAACCGACGCAGTTTAACTCTGTGAGAAAACTATCACGTATGTGGGCTCAAGGACGTAGCGAGCCCACTTACACAAGGAGGTTTTATGAAAACCATATTTAACTCTTGGTGGGGCAATAAGAGTTACCGTTGTTCCACTTTATGTAGCCAGAATATACTTACAGCGATCAATATCAGCAGCATGTTTAAGCTGTTTACTTGGGTCATAGCGGTTAGCTTAGTGCTGAGCTCTCAAATTGTTTACGCATCCGCTGGCGACCCTTCAAGCCGAGGCGTGCAACCAATATTTGTTGAAGGGAATAACACCTGTCAACAATTACTTCCAGGGATCGATGGTTTGATAGAATACAAACTTGAGCCAGTTACAGACGGCACTTTCGGTGATGGCATGCTTGAAGTGGTTATTGATCAACAACCTGGGGCAAAAACCTTCAGTTGGGATCAAGGTGATAGCCCTGTGATTATGCAAGCTATCTTCGTAAAAGGTGGTCCTGACGGAAACCTATATAACTACTTTACAGATGGATTATTGTATCAAGATGATGCCTTGCTGCATTCACCTGTAGGGAAAAATGGTAGATACTATGGCTTAAGTCATATTTCATTCTGTTACACACCAGGCGTACCAGACATTAAAATCACTAAAACTTGTACATTTGGTGATGTTGTCAATGGTAACACTTTGAAATACAACTATAAACTCACTGTAGAAAACACCGGTGACTTTGCATTGTATGATGTTGTGGCAACAGACACTACAGCCGTTGACAACGATATGGCTGCTGGTGACCATGTGTTCAATTTAGCGATGCTCGCCGTTGGACAAACGCAAGAGTTTAATGGTTCGTTTATTATTGACCAAAACGGTATCACTAACTATGCAGAAGTAAGCGCAGCACTTGAAACTGGTGGTGGTGTAGCGGTTTCTGACAACGCAGATTGGGAATGCCCAAGCCAAAACATCCCTGGTTCATTGTCTCTAGAGAAAGACTGTAGTGTCGTCGTCGTGAATCGATTTGAAGATACTGGTATTAATGAATACGGTCTTCAAGTCAATTACAGTGGTAGTGTATGTAATACCTCCGATGTCACCATTGACGGCATTGTCGTAATCGACAACAAAGACTCGAATCCAATCCAGGTTGGTATGCTTGCGCCTGCTGAGTGTTACGACTTTACTGGTAACTACGAGCCAATCCCAGGAGATGGTGAAGGCCTTCCATTACCGGGTGAAGAAGTCAGAGCGTTTACAGATACTGTGGATGCGAGTGGTGAAACTATCTTCGGTAATGTTGTCGTAGAAGCGATAACAGCGTCTGCAGAATGTACGCTATGTCCAACTTGTCCAGAGCCTGTTAACTGCCCTGAATAAGGTCTACTTACAACTTAATAAAACAACGCCTGACGTTAACTCGTCAGGCGTTTTCTTTCGAACTATATCGTTCTATTTATTCTTACCTTTCCCATTGTTACCAGAGTTGCCAGAATCGCCACCAGCTGAGGACTCTAACTTCACTGAGACCTGAGCGGTCGAGCTGCTTTGACCATCACCTATGGTATAGGTAAAGCTGTCATTATTTTTGAATTTCTTCTCAGGTGTGTAACGCAGGGTGCCATCTGATAACAGCTCTAGTCGCCCCTTACTTGGTCTAGTAAAAGAAACCACGCTTGCAGAGTTTTGCTCTCCAACAACATCGTTTGCCATCACATCGATAATCACCGACTGTTTCGAAGACATAGTCACCTGATCATCAACAGCAACGAGCTCTGGTGATGGCGAGATTTCATTGGTTACAGAGTAATTCACGGATGCTGCGGTTTGCAGACTTGAGTCTTCTCCGTGCGTCACGATCATCTTCAAAGCATAGTCTTTATCACTAGCCTCAACCGAAGATACGACTGATATCATTACTTGTCCGGTTTCACCTGCTGCTAGCGTGATTGCATTGCTGCTTGCTTTCCAACCAGTTGGCACTGACGCGTTTACAGAAAAACTGCTCGCTGAACAATCTGCACTATCTTTGTTGGTAATAGTGACCTGATATTGAACCTCATCGCCGGCTGCAACCGAATTGTTTGTTGCAGCTTTCGCAGTCACTGATGGAGCATTAACAGTACAAGTCCCGATATTACCATTGTCAGAGCCGTCAAAGACAACGCTTACTTCGGCGATGCCGTTCGCTGCACTCACCAAACTCAATGTTACACCTGAGTCTGGGTCAGTATAGCTACCACCGACCGGCATAGATGGGTCAAACCAGTCATTTCGGCCAAAAACCGCACGATATTCAGAATCAGTTTTAAAGTGAAGCAGATTACTGCTGCGCCCATCACCTTCTACAGCGCTTCGAATGATGATGCCATCCGTAACGTCCCCACGATAGAACGAGTAAGAACGAGCATCTAAAAAGTCGTCAAACCCAATAGACTGGCGGTATTCAATGTAAAACCATTTTTTTGCACCTGTAGAAGGATCAGTACCACGAGGTACTTTTATCGTAACTGGCTGCTCACTAGTCGTCTCGTAATTCGCGATGGAGTAAGTACCATTTTGAGTAACTTCCAGTGTCTTTGAGGCGTGCTCTCCCTCTAGCCATCCTAGTCGCTCGCGCTGGAAAGTATTCAAATAGCCGATGTCTGGACCACCCATTACATCATAGGTATCACCGTATTCACGCAACGTACAGTTGTCTGAAAGCGTATGCTCGCCACAATCAAGAGCACGAGAGTGATGCAAACCAAAGTTATGTCCAAGCTCATGAGCGATATTCATCGGAGAAAAATCACCATTGATGTGCGCGCGTGAAGGCATGCCATCAATAGTTGCGGATCCAGCGACACCACATGCCGTTTTTGTCATCAAGTAAACAATACGATCGTACTCTTCAAGCTTCACTCCCGCTGCGATGGCTTCTTGATCCGCTGCATCTTGAACAGCGGTAAAGTCACAAACCTGATTAGACAACGGTAGATTAAACCAACCCACGACTTTCCCAGACAGCCACATTTGATCAAAAGAGCTTTCACGGTAGAAGTCATTCACTGTACCAAAGATTAGATTATTTGCTTCTGACAAAGTTAATGGCTGCTCATTTGGGTTTTCTTTGAAGTTCAGCAGGATAACCAATGTATTTTGCTGTCCCGTCGTATTTCCTGCTGCACTGGCGTAATGGATGCTCTGTAAACAAGCGAATATTACTAATAAAAATGACAACCCTTTATTTAGGGTTGTTCTATTTATTTTAATCTTTTTTATCACTGCTTCACCTAATTTTAATTTAATAACGAGTTCACCTTCCCGCCAATATAAGCAGAAATGGTAGGGTAAAATCATATAAATTTTAGGCAATAAAATGCCCTAGCCTATAAAGCCAAATATGTTCCTATATACATCAACATGGTTATAAAAGGATAACCACCAAAAATATAAGAGCCGGAATCATAGCAAAGCAACCGGTCAAAATTCAACCAGAGTGATAAGTAATTTAGGTTAAGTTTGTGTAATAATAAATTTATCCATTTTTGTCAGTTACTTAAAATAACCTTATGATTGTTTTATATGAACAACCTTTGTATTCAACAATGACTTTAATAAATCACTTGCACTACAGCCAATTTAAATCATTAAAAATCAAACAATTATAAATTTAACTAAAACAATCTCAATTTCATCGCATAAAGTTATAACCTTTAAATTCATTAACTTAATAGCGAGTCATTCTAATAATATACCTCAACAACTCATGAGTAATATTATCCATCTTTAATTGTTAAATTTACGTTAAATTAAAGTGGTGAAAGTTTTTTGCTCACCTAGTTTTATACTCGATTAAAAGACAGACTGAGCGATACAGTGCAATATCAACTAGAGACATATAGAGAAACAAGCAGGATATATGCACAACTTTATTTTCAATATTGAACTAAAATCACATTGATAATATAACGCTATAGATAGCAATTCAGGAAAACCTGTTAAAGAGTGATTAACTGATAATTGAGGTTGGTATTTGTACAAAAATTAATTATTCAATAATAAATGTGTATTAGAATAGTTTGACAATACCAGATAGTAAAAAACCGGCACAAGGCCGGTTTTTAGAAATAGTGGAGGCGCCTCCCGGAGTCGAACCGAGGTCCACGGATTTGCAATCCGCTGCATAGCCACTCTGCCAAGGCGCCTTTCTGATTTTATATCTCTGTCACCAAAGATTTTGATGGTGCCCCGGGCCGGACTTGAACCGGCACAGCGCGAACGCCGAGGGATTTTAAATCCCTTGTGTCTACCAATTCCACCACCAGGGCAACGCAATCATGCGATGGGTTAGACACCATCTATCTCGCGACCTTTGCCGTGAGAACGAGGCGTACTTTAACGGATTAATTTATCTGGTCAACAAAAAATTAGTCTTTTTTATTCAAATGGTTAAAAAGACGACTCTAACGAACAAAGGGCGATCATTTTGCTTATTTGATCATCAATACGCTTTGCTTTCGTGCCTTTTAACCTTCTCATTTTATATCAATGAAGAGCCAACAAATCGCGCAAGTTAACAGTATGGGTATAAACTTAACGTGTATTTCAGAGAACAAAATAGCGCTCATCATGTTTCGAAAACCATCATTTCACTTACCCTTACATGCCGACTCCGAACTCGACTTCGTAGTGCCCCACTTCTTCCTTAGTGAATTTGATTATGCACGCTCTCTGGAGCAGGGAGTCATCGAAGACTTAGATCCTGAATTTACACATCAATATCGCGTCACACTGAGGCGCATACGCTCACTATGCTTACTACTTCGCGAACTGCTCCCTCCTTTTGAACAGCGTATTTTGAAACCTCATTTAAAAATAATGATGAAGAAAACAAATAAGCTGCGTGATTTGGACGTATTTATCTTGGGCAAAAAACAATACATTGAAATGCTCCCAAACCACAAATCGTCTCTTGAGCAGCTTTTTGGCTTTATCGAAGCCGAACGTGCTTACGAACAGGCAAAAGTTACGCGTTGGCTAGCTACAGAAGAATACACAACGCACTGCACTTTGGTCAGGAATAGTCTGCTGCGAAGTACGCAACACGAACGAGTGGATAGCAACGTACCTGCGTTACTCTTCGCAAGCCAAAAAATCTCCGATCAATTTAAAAAAGTTGATAAAGCACGACGCAAAATCTCGGACAAAAGTCGTGACAGCGTGATTCATTCGATGCGGATAAAGTGCAAAGCGCTTCGTTATTTGTTAGAAGGATTTTCCACGCTCTATCCTTCCCAACAGCACAAAAACAACGTGAAACAACTAAAACTATTGCAAGACAAGCTCGGTGACTTTAACGACACTTCAAGTCAAATTGAATTTTTCGCACAACTCAAAGAAACAGCAAATCTCAATAAACAAGATCGTAAGGCTTTGAAAAAGCTAATTAACGTGCTTAGCGAACATCATGAACTCTCTCGCCAAACCATCTTGACGCATTTAAGCCAGTTTGAGTCTTTCATTCGCGATTCCAATACACAAAATCTCTACCGACCCTAAATCAAGGTTCACGTATTCTTAATATTCATTAATTACAGTCAATCGTTGGGCTCCACTAAGAAAGATAACGTGAAACCATTAAAACGATACCAATACGAGCGCTATGCGGTGCTTTGTAATCTCGCCTACCCTCGCGTCTTCAGACAAACTCAATATGGATTCGATCCTAATGGGCAACGAGTCATTAGAAATGAACACGGTAAGATTATGATTCGCGTGCTCTGGAGTAAAAAACAGAGTGAAGTGGTCGTAGTGATTAAAGGCTCACACAGTATCAGTGATTGGTTGTTGAACTTCGCGATGTGGACGAGAAGCTGTCGAAGGTTGGGACTAAACTATCGCATTCACGCGGGTTTCTATCATCTGTTGTTCCAAGAAAGTTTACCGAGCCGGAATGAAGATCGGTTAGGGTTGACCGTGATCGAACGCCTCGAAGGTATCGTTGTACCACTTATTCTCAGGGGAAAAAGAATCACTATTACTGGCCACTCTTCAGGTGGCGCGATTGGCAGTGTTTTTGCTGACTATATTGAGAAAAAATACCCCAAAAGCATTAAACGCGTGGTCACTTTCGGACAGCCCGCTGTCGGAGATTGGACGTTTAAGAAACGCTACCGTTTGGGGCACAAAACATACAGGATTTGTTGCGACATCGACATCGTGACCTTTATGCCGCCCGTACCTTTTTTGTATTGGCATGTAGGCAAAATGCTATGGTTATATAACGGGAGAATATACGAGAACACCCCAACGCTCATACGGCTTGGGCGCTCCTTATTTAGTTGGTTAATGCGACCGTTCTCTTATCACTTTATGAGTAAATACATTCGCGACAAAGACTTTTTTGATGAACGCTGAGTTAAACATCCGAAAGGTATGACGTACAGACACCAAAAAGCCGGACTTCGCCGGCTTTACGATTAAGTGGTGATCTACAGAGAGGCGATTTCTTTTTCAAGTTGATATTTGTTATCTGTGACAATTCGCTCTAACACTTCAACACGTCGCTTCAAGTCACCAATTTGCTTGTTAAGGTTATCTTGTTCTTCTCGGCTCATCGTATTACGTTCAGATATCTCCAACGCTCTTACTTCTTTACGATGGTTCAAGATTAACTTTATTATCCCGCCCCCAAATATGGCACCGAACACAATAGCCACAACCAATACATCAGCAATAGATTCCATTCTTTATCTTCCTCTAGATTATGCTCAACTATAAGTTACTCATTTGTCGAATGAATATCAAATAACACATTGATTCATTGAAGAGTTTTATCAAGAATTGCCTACTCTGTATCAAAATCACAGGAATGGATTATTCAACGCCAACCCAAACCGAGACAGATCCGCCGTTTACTGGGAACTCAGCCCAACCATTCGCATCAGTCCAAATGTCTTCAGTTCGGATACCCAACTTGTCTACGTAGCGAGCACTTGGTTTACCCGTATACATCCACTTCGAGCCGCCAGGTCCATCACTCATGATCACGGCCATTGAATGTGGATGCTTTGCATCACCTTCTCGAGTCCAACCAATTACGTCCCAGTGGTCGAGATAAGAATGTTGTTTGCCATAGGCATAATCTTTACGCAGTGTTACTAGCTCTTTAATGTAAGGCACTTTGACCATATTGATGTCATGCCATTTATCACTGTACTGCGCGCCGTAGTAATCTGCATAAAACACGGATGGATAACCTTCTTCACGCAATAAGATAAATGCGTAAGCGAGCGGCTTGAACCACCAATCAACGGTTGATTCCAACGCCTGCAAAGGCTGAGTGTCATGGTTTTCTACTAAGGTAACCGCTTTGACTGGATTGTCCTTCATCAGCGTACCATCCATGATTTGACGCATATCGTAGCTACCACCCGATTTAGACGCATTATAAAAGTTCATATGTAACGGTGCATCAAACAAAGACATGCTGCCAGAGGTTTTGGTGATAAAGTTATGCAGCTGATTCACATCGTAGTTCCAGTACTCTCCGACCGTGAATAGTTCTTTCCCTGTTTTCCAACGTAGGTGATCAATCCATTCTTGCAGGTATTGATATTTGATGTGCTTCACCGCGTCCATTCTAAACCCATCAACACCAGTCATGTTGATATACCACTCACCCCAGTCTTTAAGTTCTTTCTTAACTTCAGGGTGATCCATGTCTAGATCAGCGTACATAAGGTAATCGTAGTTGCCTTTTTCCGAGCTCACTTCCCAATCCCATGCCTTACCCTCACCTTTGAATTTGAAGATAGCTTTTTCTTCGCCAGCATCGTCCCAATCCACGCCATCAAAGTGGTACCACGTCCAATGAAAGTTTGAGTACTTGTCGTTGCGCCCAGGGAAATCAAACTCTACCCACGCTTCAATCCATTTATCACCAAGTTCAATATTTCGGTTGTTCCAATCTACTCGCTTGGTATCAACCCAAGACTTTCCATCCGCACCACCGCGATGGTTGAACACCACATCGCCATAAATCTGGATATTGTTTTTATGGGCAGCATTGATGGCGCTTAGGTACTGATCTTTGGTGCCATACTTGGTGCGCACCGAACCTTTTTGATCAAACTCTCCCAAATCGTACATATCATAAACGCCATAACCGACGTCGTTGCTACCACCAGCACCTTTATAGGCGGGTGGTAACCATAACGCAGTAAAGCCGTTATCAGATAGTGCCGACGCGTTGTTTTCAACTTGTGTCCAGAGTGCACCGTCATTTGGCACATACCAATGGAAATACTGCATCATGGTGCCATTTTGTGCCGCCATTACAGGCGAACTGAGCAGCAAAGTTAAGGGTAAAAGTGTAGGTTTAAGGTTGAATGTTTTCATTATTTTTCTCTCACGTTAAGGACTAGAATCCTCCTTTCTGCATATACGCACCAAGCGATGCTAACTATGACGCTAGCTAGGTTGCTGCCTGTAATACAAAAAGTTCGGATTACAATCGAAGAGAAACTATCACCAATCACACTATACAATTATTGAGTTGTCTAACATTTATAAAATCAATGATTAGCGCGTTAAAAATATTGAATGGTGATCAAAACATGGGAGACTTTAGGAAAGCGCGAAGGGTTACGAAAAGGTGGACTAAAAACGAAAAAAGCCAGTCATTTAAGACTGGCTTTCGAAATAGTGGAGGCGCCTCCCGGAGTCGAACCGAGGTCCACGGATTTGCAATCCGCTGCATAGCCACTCTGCCAAGGCGCCTTTCTGATTTTATATCTCTGTCACCAAAGATTTTGATGGTGCCCCGGGCCGGACTTGAACCGGCACAGCGCGAACGCCGAGGGATTTTAAATCCCTTGTGTCTACCAATTCCACCACCAGGGCAACGCAATCATGCGATGGGTTAGACACCATCTGTCTCAGCGACCTTTGCCGTGAGAACGAGGCGTACTTTAACGGATTAATTTATCTGGTCAACAATAAATTTTATCTTTTTGATTTAAGTGCTTAAAAAGCGATCTGACTAGTACATTTGGCATTCAATTAGACCAATAAGCACCCGTTCCCTTTCATTGTCTATTAAGTCATACGCATACTAGTGCCCGTAACTGCTTCGAGGTAAACACGCGACTATCACGTTATGAACGCTGATCTTTTCACCGCTGTAACATCTGTAACAATTTGATTCCCTACTCTTGGCACGACTGCGTACAGAACATCATATTTTGTTACCGATAACTTTATATCGAATGTGGTCGTACCTTTATAAAATCATTGACTTTTTTTATTTTCAAACAAAGCTCAATTCATTATCGAAAATATCAATAAATAATGGTACGTTACACGAGTTGCAGTAATTTAATGGACATATATCACATATAAGGATGTGGTTTACTTTGGCGACACAACATAAGAAAAACAAGGTATATCACTAATGTCTATCAAGAATCTTTCTATAGCGAAAAAGATATCGCTATCGTTTTTACTCATTGCCATCGTCAACATTGCATTTGGCGTGTTTTTATCTACAGAGCTCAAAAGCATCAAATCTGAGCTTTTAAACTATACCGATGATACGCTTCCTGCAATGGAAAGGGTCGATTCGATTCGAGATCATTTGTCTCGCTGGCGCCGAGCTCAATTTGCTGCGTACACTTATGAAGACGCAGACCAAGTCAAAACTAAAATTTCTAACAATATTAGAGAACGCGAAAAGATCACTAGAGAGCTCAACGCTTACGGTGAAACTATCTGGCCTGGCGAAGAGCAGCAAACTTACCAGCGTCTTATGCGTCAGTGGAAAAAGTACTTGGTTACTATGGACCAGTACAATGAAGCGATGCTAGCTAACGACAAAAGCAAGGCCCACCCTATTTTGGCGAACTCTTTGTCTGCTTTCGAAGCGGTTGACTCAGAGTTAGGCGAACTAATCCGTCTCCTTAAAGAAGCTATGGATAGCAACAAAACTCATATCCTGTCCTCTGTAAATGGATTGAGTAATTCTTCAATTGCAAGTAACGTGATTATTCTACTGATCATGGTAGGCATGACATACGTGCTGACTCGCCTAATTTGTGGCCCACTTAAACTTGTTGTTGAGCAAGCAAATGCCATCGCGACAGGTGATCTATCAAGTGACATTGACCGTAAAGCAATCGGCAATGACGAGCTTGGTGAACTGGCAGACGCGACAACTAAGATGCAAGATGACTTACGCCAAGTTATCGATAACGTGATTGCTGCAGTTACTCAGTTAAGCAGCGCTGTCGAAGAGATGAACCAAATCTCCGATATTTCTGCGTCTGGTATGAAAGATCAACAGCTGCAAATTACGCACATCGCAACAGCAATGACAGAAATGAAAGCGGCCGTAGCCGATGTTGCTCGTAACACTGAAGACTCAGCGAACCAAGCTAACGAAGCAAACCGCCGCACACAACACGGTGTTCGTGAAACCCAAGGTATGGTTGACGCGATTCAAGAAGTTTCAAACGTAATTGGCGCTGCAGGCGATACCGTAGCAGAGCTTGAACAGCAATCGAATAAAATTAACGTGATCGTGGATGTTATCCGCGACATCGCCGATCAAACCAACCTACTTGCACTTAATGCAGCCATTGAAGCGGCGCGTGCTGGTGAGTCTGGTCGTGGCTTTGCCGTCGTTGCAGACGAAGTTCGAACTCTTGCCGGCCGTACGCAAGATTCAACGAGTGAAATCACTTCGATCATTGAGCAGCTACAATCACTTGCAAAAGACGCAAAATCAGCCACTGAACTTTCTAGAACCAGTATCTCAGAATGTGCAGAACAAGGCATTCAATCAAAACAGCTGATGAGCGACATTGAGCATTCGATTTCGGACATCTCAGACATGGGTACCCAAATCGCCACGGCTTGTAACCAGCAAGACTCTGTTGCAGAAGAGCTTAACCGCAGCATTGAAAACATACATTTGGCATCTCAAGAGGTCTCGCAAGGTTCGGAGCAAACCGCACAGGCGTGCCGCGAACTAAGCCAGCTATCCATTTCTCTTAAAGATGTAATGAGCCGCTTTAAACTGAGTTAAACTCAGTGGATACCTTAGTAGATACCAAATCAATCCCGATTTGCTTAAATAGAATGTCATCACTGAGGTATATTTAGGTATATATTAAATCACTATCTTAACAAACGCTCCAAAGCACCACTTGGAGCGTTTTACTTCGTCAGGTACTTTCCCCAAGTACTCAATAACATAACCAATACAAAAAACGCGTACGGAGACTTTATGCGCTTAAATAAAACCTTACTATCACTGACTATCGCTGCTGCAATCGCGGTTCCTGTAATGCAAGCTACTGCTGCTCCTCTTCAAATTAGCAATACAGCAGCAAAAGCAGAGCAAGTTCAAGGTGCTAACGCTTGGCTAGAAATAAACTTAGGTCAGTTCCGCGATAATATTGAGCAGTTTAAATCGCACATGGATGGCAAAACGAAAATTTGTGCCGTGATGAAAGCCGACGCATACGGCAATGGTATCGCAGGCCTGATGCCGACTATTATCGAACAACAAATTCCTTGTGTTGCCGTTGCAAGTAACGCCGAAGCACAAACTGTTCGCGACAGTGGCTTTAAAGGCCAACTTATGCGTGTACGCTCAGCGGATATTGGCGAGATTGAAGCCGCAATCGACCTAAATGTCGAAGAGTTGATAGGCACAGCAGAGCAAGCTAAAGCACTGTCTAAACTAGCCGAGAAAGCTGGTAAAGAAATCAAAGTTCACCTTGCTCTGAACGACGGTGGTATGGGACGTAATGGTGTTGATATGACGACAGAAGCGGGCAAGAAAGAAGCGCTAGAAATCGCTCAACAAGCTGGCGTTAGTATTGTTGGTATCATGACTCATTTCCCTAACTACAATGCAGACGACGTGCGCCAAAAGTTAGCTTCATTCAAAGACAGTTCTGCATGGCTGATTAAAGAAGCGAATCTAAAACGCGACAACATTTTACTGCACGTAGCAAACTCTTACACCGCGCTTAATGTTCCTGAGGCCCAGCTTGATATGGTTCGTCCTGGTGGCGTTTTATACGGAGACTTACCAACTAACCCTGAGTACCCTTCTATCGTGTCTTTCAAAACACGCGTGGCATCCGTTCACCACCTTCCAAAAAATAGCACAGTCGGTTACGACAGCAGCTACACAACAAGCAAAGAAAGCTTAATGGCGAACATTCCTGTTGGTTACTCTGATGGTTATCCACGAAAAATGGGGAATACAGCAGAAGTTCTGATCAATGGCCAACGTGCAAAAGTTGCGGGCGTTGCTTCAATGAACACCACAATGGTAGATGTTACAGGTATAAAAGATGTTGAGCCTGGTTCTGAAGTTGTTTTGTTTGGCTCCCAACAAGGCAAAACGATTTCAGCTACTGAGATGGAAAAACACGCAGAAGTCATCTTCCCTGAACTATACACGGTTTGGGGAAGCGCGAACCCTCGTGTCTACGTAAAATAAACCTACTCAGTTATTCGTAACAGAGCGAAAAAGCGAGCCTGGTGCTCGCTTTCTTTCTTATTTACTAATCTGTACTAGCTCGTGATGTTATCAATTAAACAGAACTTACTATTTCTGTTGTTTTAATCTCCTTTAGCACTACCAAGTACGACTCTCTACACTCTGTTTCTTAAAGCCGCTTGGATGGCTCATTTTTATATAGCACTTAGTGTTTGAAAGCCCCTCCAATTGATGTTAAACATGAAGTTTACAAAAGAATAACAAACACACTCGTATGGCACTGCCCCTTTGCCTGCTAGCTAGGTATCTCTATGACAGAAAATACTCAACATCTTCAACGCTCCTCCGCTGAGTTGCACGAATTTAATCGGCTTGACGTCTGGAACGGATTCACCCAACTTTTACCCCTCTCTATGTTCGTGGTCATATTTGGCCTCGCTTTCGGTGTTGCTGCCGTACAGACTGGACTAGATGTATTTCCCACAATGTTGATGAGCACACTGGTCTTCGCCGGTGCTTCACAATTTGCCACGTTAGAAATGTGGGGAGCAGAAGTCCCTCTCATTCCAGTTCTTATTACTGTATTTGCTATTAATGCTCGTCACCTCTTGATGGGAGCCACACTTTATCCATGGTTACGACAACTCCCACCAACAAAACGTTACGGTGTAATGCTGGTAGCATCAGACGCTAACTGGGCAATGGCACTCAATGCATTTGGTAGAAAAGAACCAGGCTTTGGCTTGCTTATTGGTGGCGGCTTAGCGATGTGGTCTTTTTGGATTGTGGGCACCTGGATCGGCATTTATTTTGGTAGCGCAATCAAAGATCCGGTGGGCCTCGGGCTCGATATGGTTATGGGATGCTTCCTGCTGTCTATGGTGGTGGCCGGGCCGAAAGACTTAAGAATCTTTGCGATTTGGGCCATAGCAGCAGCCTCTTCTATGTTGGCGTATTGGTATTTGCCAGAGAATAGCCACGTAGTGGTTGGCGCCATTACTGGCGGAGTATTGGGTGCTTGTTGGAAGGAGAAGAAAGCATGAACATCGAAACAACCTTAGGTGGCACACTGCTTATCATCATCGCTATGGCGTTAGTCACGCTCATAACCCGCTGGGGCGGAGTGTATGTTATGTCATTCATTCCAATTAGCGAACGGGTTCAACGTTTCATTACTGCGATGTCAGGCTCCGTACTGGTTGCCCTTTTAGCTCCGCTAGCAGTAGAGGGGGATAATGGTGCTAGAGCAGCACTGTTTTCTACTGCCGTTGTCATGTTCATCGTGAAAAAGCCTCTACCCGCAATCGCAGCAGGCATCATCGCCGCCGCTGCAGTACGTGCTCTTTAGTCGTTGTTTCAAAACCGATACCAGTCATCAATAAAAGACCCAAAACACAAAGCCCTGATGTCACAAGTATCATCAGGGCTTATCTTATGCTCATCATTTTAACGATGAACAACGATTATTAATCATGGTGAGACAGCACATCACGCACAGCAGTTACAATTGCGCTTATATTTGTCCATTTTACCAATACCAGGGTTAAAGGTATTGGTTGGGTCTAATTCGTGGTAAAACTTCTGCAACGAGTTTTCGGCTTCATACAAGTGACCCACGTTATGTTCTGCTGGGTATTTGGCACCACGGCTATTGAGGTGCTCTAGCATCAGCTTTTTCATCAACTTCGTGTCAGTCCCTTTTTTGAAAATGTAATCTTGATGGAAGACGTAACACATAAAGTGACCATAATAGAGCGCTTGAACAAGGTTCTTACTCACCTCTTCAGGCAAAGTTTCTAGCCACTCTTCATCATTGCGTCGCAATGCAATATCAAGTGCAACGATGTCTTCTACGTCTTTTCGGTGAATCGTCTCGTAACGAATTGCTGCACCTGCTGCTGCAAAGCGATGTAAATAAGCTTTTTTACCCTCTTCCGGCGTACACTCGAAGAAATCACAGTCGTCTTCAACAGCCCAAACTTCTTTGAGGTATTTTTGTGCTTCAGTAATACCACCATCACTCATTTTCAATACCAGGTGATGCTCATACTTGTCACGGAAATCCAGCATTCGCTCTGGTAAGTGTTGTGGGAACAACTTGCTCGCGTAGTACAAAATGGTGTCTGGCAGATATTTACTGACAAACGGGATGCGCTCTAAGAAATTTTCTACCTTAGCTTTAAGTGCGAACATTTTTGGTAGCTTATCTGTGCCTAACAAGTCGATGGATAAGAACACATCCTTGCCGTACTTCTCTGCCATGTTAAAGATATCTCGATGCAAGTATTCTCCCATCTCAGGCAAGTTATGAAACGTAGATAAGAAGTCTTTTCGCAACTTCGTTAGTTTCGCAGGGTCATTGGTGCCAAGGTAAAAAACCTGCTCTTTTTCTGGTACTGGGTAGCTGTCAACCCGAACGGCAAAAACCCCCAACTTACCAGCGCAGCCACTGGCTTCAAATAATCGGCGTTCATCGGCATTAAAACGAGAAGGAATGTCAGAAGTCACGTCTCGAACACGTTCATCGTATTCTTTGTCTGATGCCATTCGCTCATCATGAATGATCTTCGCTGGGTCAAAGTTCCCTTCTTGCAGGTTTGTTAGAATTTCTTCTGGCGTTTCACCTAACCCTTCAATACCAAGGTGGTTCACCAAATGTAACTGGCCTTGCTTATCGACCTGCGCGTAGAGCGCCAGTTCCGTATAAGCAGGACCACGCTTAACTAGCGCACCGCCTGAGTTATTGGCGATACCACCGACCACAGTGGCACCTAGCGATGAAGAGCCGATGATAGAATGCGGTGCTCGGTTCACTGCCTTCAACTCTTTCTCCAAAGAGTGTAAGCTCGCACCAGGCAAGCAAACCGCCTGCTTACCACCATCTAATAAGTGAATCTTCTTGATTTTGGTAATATTGATCACAACCACATCGCGATCATAATCATTACCACTCGGAGCTGAGCCCTCTGTTAAACCTGTTTTAGCCGCCTGCATGATAATGATGCAGTTTGCTTCAACACACTGTTTAATAATCTTCCATTGTTCTAGAAGAGTGTTAGGAAACACGATAGCAAGCGCATTACCACTACCCGAACGAAACCCCGAGCGGTAATATTTCGTTTTAACCTCGTCGGTTAGAACATTTTCTTCCCCCACGATGGTTTTAAATTCTTCAATCAGCTGCTTTTGTTTCATATCCGTATCTCTAGTTATTGTACTTCGCTCACAACACCGCTTAGCGGCAGGCATGGCGTTTGAGCCACTATAAGCAGTCCATTTCTCTGCGTCTATGTCAGGCGGACAAACAATACGTAATCAATAAACAACAAACAAAATAATTCTTTATTTTTCTGTTACTTATCTTTCACATTTGAGAAATTTAACGTAAGAAACAGACCGTTTCTTAAAAGAAACAATAGCAAAACCATTTGTTAACAGTTGTGCGGGGTATCTTGTTATCAATATTAGTGAAGAAAACGAGGAGAAGCGTAAGCTCCTAAATTTAAGAGGACTCTTAGAAATGAAGATGGAAACATAAGCTCAACACCAACATAACGATCGGTGTTGAGTTATTGGCTTAAAATCGATGGTTTTGACTTTGAAAGCTTGTGTATAGATGATCGATAAAGATCTTAATTTTTTCTGGTTGCTGACGAGTGTAAGGATACACCGCATAAATACCCAAACATTTGGCGGTTTCGTCTTTAAATAACTGAATCAGACTGCCTTGCTTTAAGTCTTCATAAACCAATACACGCGGTACATAGATGATTCCCTGCCCTAACAGCGCCACATTTCTCAATACAGAAGAATTGTTAGTACAGAGGTTACCGTCGACGGTGATTTGATATACCTCGTCTCCATCTTTAAACGCCCACTCATGCGCTCCGGTTTCTTGGTAGGAATAGACTAAACAATTGTGTTTAGCCAAGGCTTGAGGTTGTTTAGGTATGCCATGTTTAGCTAGGTATTGGGGTGACGCGCAAATGATCCAATTCGCATCCACCAGCTTTCTTGCAATCAGACTAGAATCTGGCAACACACCCGTTCTAATTGCCAAATCAAAACGCTCATTCACGATATCGACGAAACGATTATCTAGATCCATATCGATATTGATGTCTGGGTATTTCTGATTAAATTCATTAATCACTTGAGGAAGAATTAATTCACCAGAGATAGTAGGCACCGAAATTTTAATGTTTCCAGATAAGTTTTTACCTAAACCCACAATGGATTCTTCCGCCGTTGCCACCGCTTGATAAACCGCTTTTGCATGAGTAAAAAACGCTCGTCCTGCTTCAGTCAACGTTAGCGTTCGCGTTGTTCGGTAGAGAAGCTGTACACCAAGCTCTTGTTCAAGCTTGGCAATGCGTTTACTGACGACCGATTTAGTCAGTGACATATGTCTCGCGGCAGCACTGAATGAACCTTGCTCGATCAAGTGATAAAAAATGATGTAATCGTCGGTATTTCTCATGCGTCTTCGTCAAATCCTTTGGAAGCCCGTATTGTAAACTGAAATTGGCTGAGGTGTGAAACATCGGGTCACACTTAATATCAGAAACTCGTGACAGAGGTGGGGTTGCTAAGCTCACAGGTAATGAAAAAGAGATGGTGTGAATTTATCAGTCTTCAGATACAAAAAAACCAGCTGTCGCTGGTTTTAAGTTGATGCACTTGGCATCGAGATACCGCCATGGCCATATCTGAATAATTTGGAGCGACACACGAGGTTCGAACTCGTGACCTCAACCTTGGCAAGGTTGCGCTCTACCAACTGAGCTAGTGT
>NZ_JAWORD010000014.1:0-153783 GCF_033337665.1 Vibrio sp. Vb2960
GATTCAGCTTTAGTGTTTACGGCACAATGGTTTAAGTGCGGTGGTATGCGTTGCTCACCACTTAACGCGGCGTTAGGTTAATGGGATGTTATGTTAACAATTGAAGAAAGAGAACAGCTTGAAGAGCTGGATATGTACGGAATAGAAGACCTGTTTTTATCTGAATGCGATTCTTGGTTTTCAGCGGATATAGCTTGTTGTGACCTCTGTGTTGATGACTTTCTAAAAGCATGGCCAAATGCTGGAAATGCGATAGACTTTCAAAGCAATGTTATGGATATCGATCATTTTTATGAGTCAACCAGACTTAGAGAGTGCTACACACCAGAAGATTATTTAAAGTTTATGCAGTTAGTCAATTGTCCAAGGTGTGGAGAGCAGTTGAAAGGTGGATTCTATCCTTATGAACTACCTTTTATGCCTGTTGATTCTTTCGAAGATATCCTAAATGAACTTATGGAAATTGCGCATAAGTCGCCCTTTGTGATGCTTAAGCATGAGTTTGCAGAGTCAGTATTTCAAGCTATTCAAGAGTTAGCTGAAAACGCAGCTCCTACAGAAATTCCACAGCCTTTGTATCGAGCAAGAGCTGCATCTCAAATCACTGAGGTCGCACCAAAGGAGTTCGATGTTACTCCAAAAGCATTTGCTTCAGAGGGTAGGTATAACCATTCTGGTTTACCTGCATTTTACCTTGGTAGTGACATGCGTACTTGTTATGAAGAAATGCGCAGGGTTCCATGCTATATGGCTGAGATTTGTATAAATCAACCAGTGAAAATCCTCGATTTAACTGCTACGTACGAAAACCACGCGCAGCATAGTGATATGCTCGATACTATGGTCTATTCAGCTTTAGTGAGCGCAAAGCACAACGATGAAGGGCAGTACAAGCCCCAGTATTTGTTTTCAAGGTTTGTCGCTGATTGTGCAAAGTATGCAGGGCTTGATGCAATCAAGTATCCATCAACTCGCACTATCGCTGGGTGTTTTAATATTGTCTTTCTCAATCAAAACTTTAGCCTTGGCAATGCGTGCGAACTTTTAAACGTAAAGCGTTACCCAGACGAAAATTAACCTAACAAGGCATTTAAGAGTGATTCGCAACGCTTGGCAGTTTCGCTTCGCTCAAGTATAGCCAAGCGCCGCTCACACCTTAATGCGGCGTTATGTTCTCTGGGCTAGGAAGGGATATGGAAACAGTTAAAATACTAGATTTGGGGTTTTCTACTGCAGATGCAGAATATCCTGAAATCCATCAAGAAGAAGGCGATTTAAGAGCTGAGTTTAAAGATTGGCAGGAAAAAACGGTAAAACTATATTTTGCCGATTACGTCGCATGCAAGTGGCAGATGGTATTTGATTTACTTGAGGGAGAGCGAGACGACAGCTGTTATGAAATATGCTCATCTCTTTGGCTCAAGCAACATGTCCAATCAGAAATAATCAATTGCGACGAAGGCTACAAGCACTTTCGGCTGAACTTTAATGAGTTAGGGCAACTTGATGTAATTGCGCTAAACATTGTAGTACGAACATAACAAACTGTTTAAGAGTGATTCGCAACGCGTGGCATTTTTACTATGCATTGGCTTATGTGTTTAAGGTGGTATGCGGAGGCTTCGGCATTGCGTTGCTCACCCCTTAGCAGGGCGTTAGCCCTTTTCGAGGAAACGATATGGAAATCGTACAAGAAATAGATGTTTCAGAATTGCATCATAAGGCAATCGAAGCATTAAGAAATCAAGCTTTTCCAGACAGCCAAGTAAGTCGTTCTTACTTTAAGCAGTTACCTCATATGCGTGCCCTTCATTTTCAAGGTGAACAGCTGGTTGGTTATCTCGGACTGGATTATCGCGTTGTTAGTGTCGGTGGGGAAATACATAAGGTTCTAGGCGTAATCGACCTCTGTATTGACGAACGTTATCGAGGGCAAGGTATTGGCTCTTTTATGTTGTCAGAAGTATCAGAATTTGCAGAAACTAAAGACGTTGATTTCATAATCCTCATATCTGAGTTAGATGATTTCTACTCTTCAAATGGCTTTAACAAAGTTCAGTGCATGCAGTCTTGGTTAAGGCTTCACGAGCACACCAACTTTGGAGTTGCTGTAGAGCATGTTGATGAACTGTATGTGAAACCACTCAGAGATAAGCAGTGGGGTGTTGGACATTTTGATTGGCTAGGTTATATGTACTAGTCAACCACAGGGCTAACAAAGTATTTAAGAGTGATTCCCAACGCATGGAATTTTTCATTCCATCGTTGGGTTTTGTGTTTAAGGTGGCTCGGTTAAGTTTCGTGGTAGCGTTGCTCACACCTTAATGCGGCGTTAACTGGCACAGAAAATACGAAAGCACATTGATACGGTTTCTAGGTTCGGAGGTTTAGCGTGTTCGGTCGGTTTCCTTAGCTGAGGTAATGCGACTAATTTCAGTTTGGTACTTAAGTTTACTGATGTGAAAGGCGGCATAAAGCCTTCTAATAATATAAGGCGTTCGCGATTAGTTCGGCGCACTTACATCGCCGAAGTATGGTGTTGTGAGACGCATTTCAAACTAAAGATCAACGGTAATTTTTTTGTTAAACACATATTTGAGTTAGCTTTGCTAATCATTAATTAGCAAAACGAGCTTTGGCGAAAGTGGCTGAAAAATCGGCGAAAACTGAAAGGCGCTCAGTTAACAAACTGTTCAAGAGGGATTCGCAACGCGTGGCATCTTCACTATGCGTTGGTTTAAGTGATTAAGGTGGTATGCGGCGGCATTGGTATTGCGTTGCTCACCCCTTAACAGGGCGTTATGTGCTTTGGGAGAAAATGGAAATGGATATTCCCGACAGATTCAAAAATGTAAGATACGTTTCATCCCGCATTCCGGGTTGCAAAGATGATTCAGACTTAACGCTTGGAGCTAACTGTCAGGTCTTTGCTTATAACCTGCTCAGAGACTTCGGTCTAAATCCACCTAACTACCGTTCTAGTGAATGGTGGGATGACTCGGAGTTTAGTGAGGTGGTCACTGAGTTTAAGCCGCTAGATATCATGATGTACAACGACTCTACTGACTCATACGGAGCACACGTTGGGGTGTATGTCGGTAATGGACTCGTCTACCACCTTTCTTTATCCAATGGCGTACCCATGTTTGAGCGCCATTTAGACTTACTTCAACAAAGTAAGTATCAGTTTTTATTGGCGCTAAGCGTATAAAACAGTTTGGTGCATAACGTAAGTACGCACATAACAAACTGTTCAAGAGGGATTCGCAACGCGTGTCATTTTCACCATGCGTTGATTTTAGTGATTAAGGCGGCTTGCGGCGGCTTTTGTATTGCGTTGCTCACCCCTTAGCTGGGCGTTAGCCTTATTACGGGGAATTGGAGCCCTCAGCAGAGGACTCCCGATATAAATCACTGTTTAAAAACGTGGTCTAAAACTGCAATATGATACGCATTTACTTGTCCCCAACGTTCATCAGGAACTTTATTGATCTTACCTCCAATTTTTTGGGTGTAAGCTCTAGCTTCCAACCCTTTAGCTTTTGCTAAGGTCAGAATGATTGGGATATTTTTAGAGTTACAATAAGCGATAACTGTGTAGTAATCCTTATCTCCAAATTTATGCTCTAATGCAGCATTTGCCGCTTTAAATGCATCGTCGGCTTTTTGATTGGCTTTTGTAACTTCGGCATTTGTTCTAGAAATGTGAGCTTGTGTATTTAACTGAGCCTTTTCTAAGTTGTTAATTCGTTGGTCATGTTGAACTAGCAAATTAGCTTGGTTTAATAGTTGCTCCGCCGATGATAGTACTCTCTGTGCTTCGAAATATGCATCTGCCAATTGTTCTTGGACTTGCCATGAAAAATCATCGGTAAATGCTTTTACCAACATTGAGTACCCACGTTGTGTAATTAAAACAATTCCAGATGGCGGAATAGGGTGTGGGTAAGAAGCTGCAAATGCTTGGTCCGTAGGCATTGCTATGAAGTAGTGTTTGTTCTTAAGCAACTTCGATTGGTTTGCAGTAAAAATGTTGTAAGTAGTGTTTTGAGAAACTCTATGTATTTGTCAATGTCCCACAAGGTTAGGACACGCTCGGAGTTAAACTCAACGACAGGGATCGTAACCAAAAGGTCAAATATGGATATTTACCCAGAAATCGAGTTATCTAAAGCGCAGCATAATGCAATTGAAGCTCTTAGAAACAAGTCGTTTCCTGAACACCAAGTTACTCGCTCTTACTATAAGCAACTCCCGCATATGAGAGTTCTGAATTACGAAGGTGATCAGTTAGTTGGTTACATGGGATTAGACTACAGAGCTGTTCGCGTTGGTGATGAAATTTATAAAGTATTAGGTGTGAGTGACTTTTGTGTCGAGAGCACAGTTCAAAGACAAGGTATTGGCACAAAAATGTTGTCTCAACTCAGCGAGTATGCGTCCACTAAAGATGTCGACTTCATCATTTTAGTCTCCGATTTGGAACGTTTTTATGTGGCTAATGGTTATATGCGCCTTAACTCTCTAAGTTCTTGGTTGCGAGTTCACGAACATAAAAATTACGGTGTCGCTGTAGAGCAACTAGATGATTTATATGTTAAACCTATCAGCGGCAAAACTTGGGCTGTTGGTCATATAGATTGGTTAGGGTATATGTATTAGTCTGTAGTGGGCTAATAATTGGTTCACAACAAGAGTGGTTACAAATGGCATTTTCACTATGAGTTGATTTAAGTGATGTGGGGCAGTTTTGTATTGTGATACTCACTCCTTAATAATGTGCTGTAACTCTTAGGAAGCAAAGGTTTAATTTATGAAATGTAGAGTACTAGTAACCATCATAAGTATTGCTCTTTGTAGTGTAGGAGAGGCCGCGAATCCACTAAGTATTCAAAGCGATGAGCAACTGTTTAAAAACTTCGCTCTCTCATCTTGCATTGCGACTAATTACAAAGGATCAGCTGTTGCGAAAGATGCGATAACGGCGATGCAAGGCTACAGAGAGTTTTCCGAGCTTCCTTTGGAGTCATTCTTTGGGGTTAGCGAGCTATTGGAAAAATATGATATGGCTATTTACAAATCAAAAAATGGTAACGTGATCAAATTGGCCTACTGTATAGACTTTTCTAATTCAGACGATGTGCATAAGCTATACATTAATGCGAAATCAGAGTTATAACAAACTGCTCAAAGTTGATTCGCAACGTGTGGTATTTTTACGGCGCAATACGTTGAGTGATGAAGATGATTTTTAGTGGCTTCTGTATTGAATTACTCATCTCTTAGCGGGGCATTATGCGGTGATGTAAATATGAAGATATTTTTAATAGTAGCAACACTCGTTCAGTTCACTCTCCTGAGTTTCTCGAAATACTATTGCTCAATTGCAAATGAGGTGCTTAGAAAGGCGGTGGAAACTAAAGAGAGTAATTTTCTATCTTTCCTTGATAAGTATGATTATTACAATGACTTAGATAATTATCTAGGCTTAGCGTCCGCTACAGTGTGGGTTATGGTCGTGCTCGTGATAAAGTTGAAAAACGTATCAAGCACCGATATGGCTCATATGGCTGTTTGTTTGCCGTTATTTTTTCATGTGGTTTTGATGTCGATGTAGTTTCAATAGTTGTGGTTGGGTGATTAGGTACAACAAACGGCTCAGGCTAGCGTACCATACATGGCATTTCCAATTAGCGTTTCTTATACCTTACGAGCGCGTTTTCCCACAAGGAGTAATATGTGATTGTAGTAGCAAGGTTTTCTTTTCCTCATGAAGCTCATATTGCGAGAGCAAGCCTAGATAGTGTCGGAATAGAAAGTTACATCGCTGACGAGTACACGGTAAATACTCAGTGGCTTTATTCAAATGCAATAGGCGGCGTCCGTCTGATGGTGGACGAAAGTGATGCAGAAGATGCGAAACAAATACTTAGTAGCGATTTCTCAGAATCATTGGGAAATGAAGTTGACGTTGATGAAGAAAAAGACGTTTGCCCTAAATGTGGTAGTAAAGATCTATTTGCATTTACAAAAGGTAAACGCCCAGCTTTCTTAGTTTTTATTTTACTGGGTTTTCCACTGTTTTTTTACAAGCATGGTTATAAGTGTAAGCAGTGTGGGGAGTTTAGTGAAAAACTTTAAATCTTTAGATAACAAGGTATTAAAGAGATAATTTGTACTCGTAGTATTTTTACGATGAGTTATGTCGAGTGCCTATACAAGAAGTCAGAGTTACTGCTTGCTTACAAGCAAAGCATTATACGATAGTGAAGGAATAACATTGAATGAGTGAAATTAAAACAATAGAGCAGTTAAAAGAAATTTACGCAGAGCCAAGTGCGAGAGCTAAAAATAAAGCTCTGCCTGTGCTGGATGTTCATGCGATTACATTAATTAATAACTGCCATTTTGCAGTTCTAAGTACCGCTGATTCACAAGGGTATATCGATCTTTCTCCTAAAGGAGGGGAGCCTGGCTTCGTAAAAGTTTTAGATGAATCAACATTGTTGCTCCCTGATAGCTCGGGGAACAATCGTATCGATAGTCTAAAAAATATCATTAGTAACCCCAAGGTAGGGTTGTTATTGATGGTAAATGGTATTGATGAAGTGCTCCGTATTAAAGGAATCGCAAGTATTCACACCGACGCCAACTTGATATCTGCTTGCCCCGATGGAAGTAAAGATCCTAAGGTTGTTATCAAAATAGTCATAGAGAGTATGTATTTTCATTGTGCGAAAGCGGTGATGAGAGGGAAACTTTGGTCTGATGACTATAAAGTAAATCGCTCAATTCTCCCCTCATTAGCTCAAATCTTTAAAGATCAACAAAAGTTAGAAAGTAAAGCGCTTAATCAAGAAGAGATGTTGAAATATTACCAATCTAGCCTTTAGAACGAGCGTGGTAATATATTGAAAAGATAGAAAAATCAGGTTCGACCGTACTCTGCGGAAGTATGGATTAGGTTTAGTGGGGATGTTACTGTCTTAATAGCGTTAGTTCACAAATAAACAATTGTTAGTCCAAATTTTAAAATGAAAAATGCAGGAAAATTTACTCTAGAACATTACGTTTTGGCTAGTCCGGGAGTTAGGTGTGTTGGACAAATGATTGATCTTTTTGTCAGTTTTAGCATTTTTACTCTCGTTTTATGGGTCGGCTTAGAAATCGGTATTGAAAAAGAGCTTGTGCGCGCTACAGCAGTAACTGCGACTGTATCGTATTACCTTTTTTCTGATTGTTTACCAAATGGTCAAAGTGTGGGTAAAAAACTTTTGGGCATTGCAGTTATAAGTGCAAGAACGGGTAAAAAGTGCAATATTTTTCAGTCGCTCTTTCGAAATGTTATTACTCCATTCTTCGGTTTTATTGACTCAATTTTCATTCTTGGTAAAAAGAGGCAACGTCTCGGTGATAAGTTAGTGAGAACGGTGGTGGTAGTGCACTAAATTGATAGCGCTGAGGACTAGGGTTCAAGTCGGGCTTTGTTTTCGTGGTGGAACAGCCTCGCTTAGGAGGTAGCGTTACTCACATACTTAATGTAGCGTTGTAAGAAAATTGGTATTGGAGTCCAAGTTTTATGTCAGAAAAAGAGAAAATGTTAGCAGGTGAGCTTTATGACCCAAGTGATGAAGAGTTATTAAAGTTAAGGTTGAGCGCTAGGTTACTAACTGAAAAATTGAATGCCACGTCTGTTGAGCATAAACAAAAGCGAGTTCAAATAACTAAGCGCTTGTTCGGCACAACAGGTGACGATATTCATGTTGAATCTTCTTTCAATTGCGACTACGGATCCAACATTCACGTTGGAGATAATTTTTACGCTAATTTTGGTTGTGTGATTTTGGATGTTGCGGAAGTTAAGTTTGGTGATAACTGTTTACTTGGGCCTCAAGTTGGAATTTATACTGCGACTCATCCCTTAGATCCTATCGAGAGGAACAGTGGTTTAGAGCTAGCAAAGCCCATAAACATTGGTGACAATTGTTGGATAGGTGGCCATGCCGTAATCAACCCTGGCGTAACACTTGGGAACAACGTGGTGGTAGCCTCTGGCGCAGTCGTTACAAAGAGTTTTGGAGACAATGTCGTTGTTGGTGGCAACCCAGCCAGAGTACTGAAGGAAATCGTCACTAAGCGATAATAAAGTATATGGACTATTTTGAGCCTGAGTTTAGGACTTATGATCAACTCACTCCAAGCTTTGATGCGTTCAGCGGTTACTTGTTGACGCACTTGAATGTCTAAAATTTGCTTCAATATAGAATCGTGACACGTGGCGCTTTTACCGTGCGTTGAGCTTGTTTAAAAGTCTCATACGAAATCATTTGTATTACGTGTCTCACACTTTTATTGTATTTTCGTCACCAATAACAAACCAAAAGGCTGGCTCCAAAATGTTAGTAACAAAGATTGAAACGGAACGATTAATTCTAAGAGAGCTAGTTGAAGATGATGCAAGCGAATTGTTTGACATCTTCTCAGACCATGAGGTCATGAAATATTGGAATTCTGGCCCTTGGGTTTCAATTGAAGAAGCGCGGACATTTATAGCCAAGAGTACACAGGCCATGAATAGCAATACAGAAGTGACACTAGGCATCTTCCTAAAGAGCAATGGCCAACTTCTGGGTAAGATAATGCTGTTTAATCACGTGAAAGAGTCTAGGCGCGCAGAAATTGGCTTTGGCGTGAGTCGTCATTTCTGGGGTAAAGGCATGGTATTAGAGGCGGGAACTGCATTAATCGAACACGCATTCAAAACACTGAATCTACGTCGAATCGAGGCTGAGATAGATCCAGACAATACTTCTTCAGGTAAAGTCTTGGAACGGTTAGGTTTTATAAAGGAAGGTTTCCTAAGGCAGCGTTGGGAAGTGAATGGAGTAGTCTCAGATTCCGCAATTTACGGGTTGTTAGCTAAACCCCTAGACAGCGTTTAGTATCCGGCCTTAAACGCATCTAATAGGTCTAGCCTGCTCGTGCTCTATACACAGCCTTACATTTGACGGTGAGGTTTCTTGAATTGACTTGGTGGTCACTGAATGTACTATCAAGGATAGGACTTACTGCAAGGATAGCAGCATGAGCGAGAAATTATTTTGGGTTAATCCCTACCAAACAGAACTTAACTCAAGAGTGACCAATGTAGACGGAAATAAGGTTGAATTGGACCAGACTATCTTCTTTGCAGAGTCTGGAGGCCAAGAGAGTGATAAAGGAACGATTAATGGTATTCCGGTTTTGATTGCTCAAAAGTTAGGTGTTCGACTTATTTACACATTGGAATCCTCTCCAAATTTTACTCTTGGTGACATTGTAACTACGAGTATTGATTGGAAGCGTAGATACGCCTTAATGAAGCTACACTTTGCGGCTGAAGTGGTGCTCGAGATGTTTTATCAGCGTCGGGAAGGCATTGTTAAGATAGGCGCGCATATTTCTGAAAATAAGAGTCGCATAGATTTCGAGTGGTCTGAAAGTATTGGCCCGCTATTGAAAGAAATTGAAACTGATGTGCAAGATTTGATTAACTCTGATTCAGTTATTTTTAGTGACTTTTCCGATCAAGAGAGTGAAAGAAGGTATTGGAGAGTGGATGGGTTTGCGCAAGTGCCTTGCGGTGGCACTCACTTAAAGCGCACATCAGAAGTCGGCCAAATTCAATTAAAACGCAAGAACATCGGTAAAGGCAAAGAAAGGGTAGAGATAACCTTATGCTCGTAAGTCGATAGGGCATTAGAAATAGATTCCTAACACGTGGCATTTAATTCATGGTGAGATTCACATTTGCGATATGAAGGTTGAGATTGAGGGCGTGTTGGCTACTTCTGAACGAAAGGTTACAGGGGTGAGAGGATGATATGTCGAAAGTAACATTGAAAGGCTTTATTTTAGTTCCGGAAAAGGATTTAGAATTAGTAAAACATGAGTTAATAATTCACAAAAGGCTCACGTTAGAAGAGTCGGGCTGCCTTACTTTTCTTGTGACTCAAAGCTCGACTAATCCGTTTCGTTTTGATGTCTATGAGGAGTTCGTCGACAAAGCCTCTTTTAAACAACATCAGGAAAGAGTTCAAGCCTCACATTGGGGAAAAGTAACAGCCAATGTTAAACGGCAATACGAAATCTTTGAATGTGTGCATGACTAATCGAATCGGAGTGATTTAGAGCGTTTACGCTTTGTTTTTTAGATTGCTCTACGCTCTACTATGTTGCTTTATTCATCTATTAACCTGGCTTAGTGTTCTTGATACTTTGCCGTATTAAATCTAGAAATTTTAATGGAAGTGTTATGTTTAGAGTTGTGTATGAATGGCGTGTGCCAAGTGAAAAAATGGATGAGTTTCAAAATATATGGCGTTCGACGACAGATTCAATTCATGAGTCAGTAGATGGGGCGCTTGGTAGTTTTATGCTTCGTTCTTACGATGTACCGGAAAAGGTTTTAACTATTGCCAAGTGGCGAACACGTGAAGACTGGGAGCGGTTTTGGGGAACTAGTAACCCAGAAAAAATGAAGAAGATGAGTGAAATTGCAGAGCGTATTTCAGTTGAACCATTCGATGAAATTGAAGATAGAACTAAGTAGGGCAATAGAAACGTTAAAGTGATGCCTAATGAACAGTTTGACGGACAATATGAACGACAACCTTAATCAAGGAATAGGGTTATGCAGATTTTAATCGTTGGAGGTAGTAAAGGGCTAGGAAGGTTCTTGGCTACGAACTTACAGGGTACAGAAATTTATGCGATTTCTAGATCAAAGCTAGTTAAGGGGGGAGTCGCCTCTGTTTGTATTGACGTTGATCCCGGTAAAAAACCAGATTATACGTGCTTCAAAGGTGTAGAGTTTGACATCATAGTTTATTTGGCGTCGATGTGGGGAGAGTCTTCAGAATTGACAACAAACGAACTGATTGAGTTTATGAATGTTGGTCCGATTGGGTATCTTAATTTAGTCAATGAGCTTAACGCTTTAGGTTCACTTAACGATAAATGCAATATTGTATCTATTGGCTCTACAGCAGAGCTTTCAGAAAGTAGTGAATACCCTGCATTCGCCCTCAGTAAAAGATTACTCAAAGATATTTCTAGCCAGCTGCAAAACGTTTATCGTGATTACCGCTTTACTCACTTTACAATAGGTGGGATCGGGCATGCTGAAGAGGAACGTATTGAGTATTCGAGTGTTTTGGAGATTATAAATATGCTAACCAAGCTTGATCCAAACACATACCTTTCAAATATGCATATAAAGTCCAAGCTAGGAATGTAGCTCTCAAGCTGTATTACGTACCTGCTTCTATGGTTTGGCATCATGTGCATTCTTTTTATTGAGCTATGGTTATAACTCCAATGAAAGGAGTTTACTTATGTCATACATTGATGGGTTTGTCGCTGCAGTGCCGACAGCGAATAAAGAAAAGTATATCGCACACGCAAAAATAGCAGCAGAAATGTTCAGGGAGTTTGGGGCCTTAAAGGTTGTTGAGACGTGGGGGAGTGAAGTACCAGATGGTGAGATCACATCATTTCCCATGGCAGTTAACGCTGAAAGCAACGAAACCGTTGTGTTTTCGTGGGTAGTCTGGCCTTCAAAAGAAGTTCGAGACTCAGGGTGGCTGCGGATCATGGGTGATCCTCGAATGAGTCCAGACAATAACCCAATGCCCTTTGATGGAAAGCGTCTCATTTATGGCGGATTTGATGTTATTTTGGAGCAGTAAAATACCAAATAATCTCAACTCGATTCGTGATACTTGGTGTTTTAATCAGTATTACGCTTCTGATGTACGTTCAATAGACTATTCTGCGATAAGTGTTGATAAAACTCCATTTGGAGGCTTAGAGTAAAAATGGAAGAGATAAATTATTCACTGATTGTCGTATCAGCTATCGCTGCCATCGCTAGCCCCGGACCTGCAACTCTTGCGATAGCAGGCACGTCAATGAACCACGGTCGGCGCTTTGGTGGGTATTTGGCTGCAGGTGTTTTAACGGGGTCTTTATTTTGGTCAACCTCAGCCGCTTTTGGTCTCGCAACCATACTCTATAGCAATGTTTGGCTTTTTGAAATTCTTAGATATTGTGGGGCATTTTATCTTTTATATTTGGCTTTAAAGTCCGTACATTCTGCCTGCAACATCGAGCAGCTAAAGTTACCCAAAACATACGTAACGACAGAGAAGGGTAACTACTTAACCGGAGTGTTAATTCACTTAACTAACCCAAAGGCTATTCTGTTTTTTGGTGCGCTTTATTCGATAGGGGTTCCTCCTACGGCCAGTCCGTTGGAATTGTTGTCGGTCATTTTTGTTGTAGGGCTGGTTAGTGCTTTGGTTTTCTTTGGCTATGCTTTTCTTTTCGCGTATAAAAAGGTCAGGCAAACCTATCTCAGATTCAAAGCAGTTTTTGAAGGCGTGTTCGCGTTATTTTTTGGTGTGGCAAGTATTAAGTTGCTGCTTAGTGAGGCAGGAAAATGAAGCAAAAAAGGCTTGAAGAAATAAGAATAGATAATCTATCTGATTTGACGGTCTATTAAGTATACTAAGTAGCCGATTTGTTAACTTCCATAAGAGCTGCTGGCTAGAAAAAGCTTACAACCAAACGATGCTAAATATTATCATTCAAAGGGCTAACAAAGGCCCATAATTTAATTCGTATCACTGTTCATGATTGTGCTCTTCGCGCAGTGCTGTAGTATTAGTAACGTGTTGTTAATACTAAATATAACCAATTGAAACCTGGACGTTGCATTACTTGTAGTTCGATGAAATGTTATCCCGCAAGACGTTAATTTGGAGAAAAGAATGGATTCAAACTCACTATTATTATTTGTTGTCGCTTGTCTCGCTATCAACATGATTCCTGGACCTGATGTAATTTATATTGTTTCCAATACAATGAAAGGTAAATTATCTGCTGGGCTGAAAGCGGCTCTGGGGCTTGGTATTGGTTACTTTTTTCATACACTAGCGGCATGTTTAGGTTTGTCAGCAATAATTCTGAGTTCATCTTTGGCTTTTAGCGTTGTTAAATGGTTAGGGGCCGCTTACCTAGTTTATTTAGGTGTTCAGTCATTACTGTCTATGTGGCGTGGAGAAAGTAAAATCGTTGAAAACAAAAATGTTGATAATAATAAAAATGTGTTTGTTCAGGGGGTTATCGTCAGCGTCTTGAATCCAAAAGTAGCGCTATTCTTTCTCTCGTTTCTGCCTCAATTTATTGATACGTCTGCAAGCTCAACATCAATGCAATTATTAGTACTTGGCTTGCTGTTCAGCGTACTTGCGACGACATGTAACGTTTTGTACGCATCTGTGGGTAATTGGGTATTTAGTCGTCCACACTCTCAGCGTTATTCAAGAACTCTTGAAGGTGTTTCAGGTATTCTACTTATCAGTCTAGCGAGTAAAGTGGCATTTAGTGATCGTTAGATACAGGGCATTTTATTCTCGTGATTATTATATGGCTAATGTTTGCTCAATCTATACGTTAAATGAGTGCTATTGCATAGGTTGAATCACAAATTTCAAAAATACCAATAAGTGAACGTATTTATTTATAGTATGGTTGGCGCGATTTTATCGTAGCTAGGTTAATAACATGAAAAATAAAGTAATTCTGTGTTCCGCATTCCTTTTGGGTTTGTCAGGTTGTGCTTCTGTTCCTACTGTTGATTCGACAGTATCAAATCAAATGAAATCATTTGAAGCACCTCAAAAGGGGAACGCAGGGATTTACATTTACCGAGAAGATGCTTTTGTCGGAGCAGCGCTTAAAAAGTATGTTTACGTCGATGGGGAATGTATTGGTGAAACCGCTCCTGGTGTATTCTTCTACCATGAGGTCGAAGGCAATAAAGAACATCAAGTAAGTACAGAGTCTGAGTTTTCTGAAAATCACTTAACTATCTTAACAGAAGAGGGCCGTAATTATTTCGTTAATCAATACATTAAAATGGGTGTATTTGTTGGTGGTGCGGGCGTAGAACTCGTGGACGAAAGCAAAGGTAAAGCCGAAGTACTAAAAGTCGACATGGCAGAAAAAGGAAACTGTTCTTCGATCTAGTTTTACAAACAGACCGCTTTTTAGATTAAAAAACACATTATCAATGTAACCCAACGCTTGATGAGATCCATTCAGCGTTGGGTTTTGTATTTTTGGCAAACAGTATACCTATTTCAGACCGCATGATTTGCCACCTCCTAGCTTGAGCCCACTTATTGTTCAAAGAATCTACTTGTGAAACGTGAATTTTCGAGAGGATTTCGTAGGGAGCAATCCTACAAACGCGATTAACAGATATGCCATTCCATCATTAACCTTGTCGAGTGTATTGCTAAACTAGGTAGCGGTGTGTCTCCTCTCATTAAACAAATAATAGGTATATCAGTTTTAGCTTCTATGCCTTTACATCATGCACTCGGAGCGCAATTTAAAATCAAAGGGCTAACACCAATATTAGAGAAAAATCTTGAAAGTCACCTTACACCACTAACGAAACTCTCTGTTTCAAACATTACCTCAAATCGACTAACGCAGATGGTTAATAATGCGTTAAACCCTTATGGCTACTATCATTCCGAGCTCAATGTTCAGAGATCAGAGAACGATCTCATCACGCTTGAGGTTGACGCTGGGGAGGTGATGTTGGTCAAAAAATCTAATATTGCTGTGTCGGGAGAGGCCAGTAATGATCAGGATTTCATCGAACTAATTAATCAAGCTCAACTTAAACAAGGGCAGCCGTTGCTTCATTCTGAGTACGATACGCTAAAGCGAAACTTGATTTCATTGGCTCAGCAAAAAGGTTACTTGGATGGACGTTTTATCGAATCGTCTTTGGAAGTCATTCCAAGTGTGAATCAAGCCCATGTGAATCTGCATTTCTCTAGTGGTTCTCGTTACCAATTTGGAGAGCTGTCTGTCCTTACGTCGGGTATCGAAACGGCACGAATAGAAGCGATGAGAACATTTGAAAGGGGCGACGATTTTGACACTTTGAAATTGAGTCAATATCAGGCCGACCTCTCCAATACTGATTGGTTTCGCAGTGTGATTGTGAAAGCGGATTTCGAGGAGACATCCGATGGCTATAAGGTGCCGATAGAAGTGCTCGCAGAGCCGAATTCACGCAATATTGTGCAAGTCGGTGGAGGATATTCGACAGACTTGGGATTACGCGCTTCGCTGAACTGGACCAAGCCTTGGTATAACGCACGTGGACACAGTTTTGAGGCACAAGCGTACGCTTCCAAACCGGAACAATCGCTATTACTAGGTTATAAAATTCCCACCCAAAATGTTCTAACGGATTACTACGGGATTCAGTTTGAATCTAAGCATGTCGACTATCGAGACACATCGAGTTTTTCTAATGATTTATCGTTTGAAAAACACTGGCAGTTAGACAGTGATTGGCAAAGCACCATGCACGTTCGTTATTTGCAAGAAAGTTATCAACAAGCGTCGGAGAATAACGAATCACAGTTGTTATTACCGGGGGTGACATTTTCACTGCTTGATCGCAAGAACGATCAATTAGAAGTAAAGCACCGTCACGTTTACTCATTGGAATATTCGGATCCCAATTTTTTCTCCGATTCTCGTTTGCTGCGTATTGAGGGCAATAGTGTTCTGTCTTGGGACATTAGTGAAAAACACAAGTTTCACTTTCGTTCTAATGTTGGCATTAATGTCGCTGACACTTTGAGCGATATTCCATCATCATTACGTTTCTTTGCGGGAGGTGATGGCAATCTTCGGGGTTATGGTTATGAATCCATCTCTCCGAGAGACGAAAATGGCGATTTAACCGGTGCTCGTTACATGTTTACTGCTGGGTTGGAATATCAATATCAGGTCTACCGCCAACTGTGGCTTGGGGCATTTTATGATGTTGGTGATGCCTTCAACGATAGGGTGGATTGGAAAAGCGGTACAGGGTTGAGTTTGATATGGAATTCAAAATACGCGCCCGTCAAAGTGGACTTTGCTTATGGTTTAGATGCTCCTCAAGGAGACCAATTCCGCGTTCACTTTTCGCTAGGCACGCAGTTTTAGCGGGCATTAAAAAGGCTCTCATCCTTGCAGATAGAGAGCCTTTTTAAGCCTTGATTGTTTAGAGTTCGAACTCACCATTCAGTTTCTTGAATATCCAGTTAGGTGCCTTATGCCATCCACCATAGTTTGGATTCTTAGTATGGATCTCATTCATTGATTGCCACTGAGTTTGGCCTTGTCCATCTCGAGATACTCGCCAAAACAGTTCATCTTGTTGTCGAGTTAAGTAGTGCATGACATGTTCTGCAAAGGCTTCGCTTTGGACCAACACACCAAATTCCACATTGAGGAAATCCGATCTTGGGTCGAAGTTTGATGAGCCGATATAAGTCAGCCGATCATCGAGTATCACCGTCTTGTTGTGATAATAAGTATCCGCGTGGAAGTAATGGTCGTCATTTTTCGCTTGGTTTTTGTACTCAAGTATATAAACGCCCTTATCCAACAGGGTTTGGCGGTGCTTCTCGTAATAAGCCGGAATAAAGCCAGAATCATTAGATGCAGACGAGTTCGTCATTAACGTGATGTCCGCTTTTTGCTCCATCAAGGTATCAATAAAGGCAAATTCACCATCATTTGGTACCACGTAAGGCGTTGATATCACGGCTTTAGACGCAGTGGCTATTTGTTGCCAAACTTGGTGTTCTGCACGTTTTCTAAAGTAGGGTTTGTTGTTTTCTAACTTGTTTAATGAGTCGAAAACGGGGGTGACTTGCGCAGTGATGAAGTCGGGACTGGTCAGGTGTTTAACCTGTTTTTCAACTTCCGCCAGAATGATGCTTTTGTCTTTCTCACCTTTATTAAGCGCTTTAGTAAACGCGGAATAGTTTGGGGTAACGTTAACGATGTTTTCTATTGGGGTAACATGCTCGCTGTCCCAAAGCTGTTGGTAGTTCTGGTCGAACGCTCGAATAATGCTGCCTTTGAACAAGACGTCCATATCAAAGAAGTTGGCTTTACGGCTGTAACCAAAATAGTCGTCGCCAATGTTACGTCCACCTAGAATCATCCATTGATGGTCGACGTTGAAGTACTTCTCGTGTAGACGATTGTCCAAACGTTGTTGATGAGTAGAGAAGTTGACGGCGCGACCAATCCAACCTGACTTACGTGAATCAAACGGATTGAATAAACGGATTTGAATGTTGTCGTGAGCGCTGAGATCAGCAAGCCATTTCTCGTTAAAAACCAATAGATCATCGAGAGTGAGTCGAATTTGCACGCCTCGATCTGCTGCTTGCTTGAGTTCATTGAGTAGCATCAAACCAAGCGTGTCACTCTCCCAAGAAAAGTAAGTCATATCGATGCTTTTCTGAGCGTTTCTAACCAGTTCTACGCGACGAGCAAAGGCTTCTGGAGCGGTAGGAATTAAGTAAACTTCGGCTTGATGTTGAGTAGTTTGCCAATTGGCTTCAAAATCCGGTTCAACTTGAGGGTAGGGTTGGGCACAGCCAACCAATAGCACGCTGAAGATAAAGATCAGCAGAGCACGAAGGGCGTTAGGAAACATGAGTAAACCTTCCCAATTATGTTCAAGGAATAAGGATGAAAAAAGCCAGCGAACTGGCTTTTAGGTATTCGGTAACGAGTTTTTAGTGACTGAAGATGACGTTACATGTGGCTAAGAATCAGCCCGAGTTCCTCGAGACCGTTGAGGCGACCTTGGCGCAGTTTTGGATCGATGCCTGAGTGATGAGCATTGTCCCAGTCTTGCGTGGATTGAATGCCGCCATCGTTATCGATCAGCAATACTCGGTCAGTCGCACTGCTGTATTGGAAGTCCTCAAATAAACGTTCGCTAAACCACATACGAGAGAGTTCGTTCATCATTGCTTTGTCTTTGCTACCTGGACGAACACTTGAACCATCGAGTTTTAATGCTTTATTAAACACAAATGGTAATTCCGATGCATTGCAAGCGCCCACAATACAACTGATGCTTTTGAGTAAATCGCCAACGTCGAGATCGCCATTTTCACCTTTGGTGTTGTAAGTCCATACGTTGAATCCAGGTTTGTAGTCAAAGTAGTAGAAGCTTGGCGTTGCTCCTGTTGCTTCTTCAGTTGAAACTTTATGACGGTTTGGACCCGTGAAGAGCAAATCATGCAACGTGGTTTTGAATTGCTGCATGTTTTTGGCCGCGCCATTCAGTTCGCTTTCATGGTTAGGGAAGAAGTCAGCCAGAGCAAGTAACTCCGTGGTTGAATCGGAGTTCCCCAAACCGAAGAACAACTTAGTCATCGCCTCATAAGCGGTGCTAGGCAGCAGTTCCAATAAGTCAGAAAGATCGAGTTCAATTGAAGCTGAATCGCTGAGTAATGAACGATATTCGGTGCGTAAACGGTTTAAGTTCGTTTCCGATTCTAGCCACTCAACCATGTATTCGACGATTAAGGTTTCGTCACCACTTTCAATGATTTCTGGTGCTTCTTGGCTCAAGATTTCAATGATAGTTGGGATCAAAAATGTCAGGCTCGGCAGCATGCCCAGAGTATTGATTTCTGCGCTGTTAGAGCCAATTACCGTTGGTACGATCCATTCACTCTCAATGGCTTGCTCAGTAAAGTGATAGCCTGGTACTTCTTTCACTAGAAACGCTGGTGGGCGATGCTCGATGTAAGGCGCAAATGGCATCAATGTAGCTAATGGGCTGTTGTCGCGTGTTGGGCTTATAACCGGAATATTCACGGCGGTCAGTACCCAGTTCTTAAGACGTTGAATAGGATCAAGCATCTCGCTTTGTACCTTCATGATCTCTTCAAGTGGTAGTAACGCAAGATCTTCAACGCTTTGCTCTGGTCTTTGGCTCTTGGCAACATCGTAACTTTTATATTCAAAGCCGTAAGGGTTGCTTTGCATGATGGCACGTTGAAAGTGCTCACCTGCGATTGCAGCATCGCCTTTTGATTGCTGTAAAATTCCCACCGACATGGCACCCGCACCTTGACCCATGAGTGTCACGTTTTGCGGATTGCCGCCGAATGCCTCTATGTTTTGTTGAACCCATTCAAGCGCGTGTTTTTGATCGCCTAGACCAAAGTTACCGCCTTCAGGGTTGTCCAAACCATCGATCCAAACACTGCCTAGCAAGCCCAAACGATAGTTAAAAGTAACTGCAATAAACGGGTTACCATCGGCAGCACCTTGTGCAACCACCATATCACCATGAATCAGCGGTTCTGAGCCCGCGCCGTATTCAAAGTCTCCACCGTGAATAAAGACATAAACTGGCAAATCTGCGTACGCTTCTGTCCCGGCAGGTCGCCAAATGTTTAGGTTCAAACAATTTTCTGATTGCGTTTGTGTCGTGGTTTTTAATTGCGGACACGCATCACCGAACTGAGTCGCATCAATATCGCCTTCAAGTGGGACCGCAATGCTGTGCTGAAAGCGGTCTGCTTGCGCAAACTGGATACCTTTGAACGCCTCTACCGCTGCCAGTTTTTCATCCGCATCAAGAGGCGTGATGACAAGGGACTCTTTGGTCGCTTGAATGGTCGCATCACCAATTTCCAAAGCGATTTGCTCTGGCGGTAACGGTTGTAGTGGCTTCGGGCCGTTAGGAACGCTAGGTTTACCAGAGTCATCACTGCAAGCTGCTAAGGCAAGAGTGATGGTAATGGCTAAAGTTGAGCGATTGAGTAAAGTCATTGTTATGTCCAAAAGTCATTTGGTGCGTACACCGAAAATGTTAAACGGCATCTAACAAGCGACGTCCTGACGCTTTGGCATTAATCCGTGAATGGTTGGATGGCTTGTTGAATTGATGGCTCAAATGGTAGGACATCGGCGACAGTTTCAGTAATCGCCTTTGTAGGATGCAGTCCTACCATCGTCTAGGGGCGGGCTCTTTATGAGAGCTAGAAACGGTAACCAAGATTTAAGGTTACTGACTCTCGAGTTTCCCCTTTGTTATAGAGAAAGGTCAGGTTGTAGTTTTTGCCGATTTGCTTATTGAAACCAGTCAAAAACGCCCATTGATTAAGATCTACACCAATGTCGTAATCGAATTCGATATCACCACTTTTTACATGCCCGTCCATTCGAGCGTCCAGTCCTTGATATTCTGCTCCGACAAAGAACTGCGTGCGATAATCGACAAGTTGATAACCCAACATCGGCTGTACAGTAACAATACCATCGCCCCAATCATCTAAGCCCTTTAAGCGAGTTTGCGAATAGGTACCAGTGACAGAAGCAAAGAATTCTTTATAGCCAACCGAAAGGGTTGTACCTATACCACGAAGGTCATATTCCAAATGCAGCGGCACGTCTAGGCGTCCGCGACTACAAAGTGCAGATAAACCATCGCAAAACTTATCACCTAATCCTGGCAGTTTATCGTTCAGCTTATCTTTTATGTACTGGCCACCTTCACCCGTGTAGGCGGCATCAACATTGGCATCGACATTAACTTTTCCGATGTAACCAAATACATTCCAAAATGGCAGGATGTTTACATCGCCACGAAGCGTCATGCTCTCAGCACTCACGATGCCGACACTGTCTTCTGGATCAAACAATTCATTAAGGCCGATGCCTTCAATCGTGAAATCATTAAATGGAATATTCATATCTTGATTTCGATACGCTAGCGATACACCAAACGGCAGAGGCAAATCGATACCTTGACGACGAATCATATCACCCATTAAAGGAAAAACGCGGTCTAGCTTAACACTGGCTTCTTGCATGCGTGGATCAGAGACCTCATTCAAGCGTTTTTCGTCTAGTACTTGCACGCCAAGCTTATCTTCATAAATCGCTACCGGTTTTACGCTGCTCATCATTTCGAGGGGTTTATTTTTCTTTGAACCAACTATCTTGGTGTTTTTACTGGCAATCGCAATTTTGCCTGATGTTAACTTCTGGAAGAGGATCTCTTGATCGTAAGAATCCACTTGGTAGTTGTGATGTGTGAACGGTTTATCGTTGGTAATGACCATACGTTTCGGTTCACCATTAACCAACTCAATATCAACGCTTAAAAAGCGAAAGTAGGCGATATCTTGAGGAAGACCGTATTTTGAGTAATTAAAACTGATGATCACATTACCATTCTGATCCTCTTTGGCTCTTACTGATGACGGATCAAAACTCTCCGCGTAGTTTCGAAGGCGGTATTCTGTTCGTGTGAAAGCTTCGATCTCATCAAGTACTTTTTCATTTTCATCGAGTTGTTCAGGGTTGTACTTGATACGCAGATCAATGTTGCCTTTGTTATCGGTGTTCTTGACCAAGTAGACGGACGAATCGCGAACGCTATCACCGATTTTAACACTTCGGTGGGCATGCTCGACCAAATGCTCGCCTTGAACTAGAGAGCTGATGGCCAGTTTTGGTAAATCATGACTGATACCGTATTTGTCGAACAGTGCTCGGCCTTGCTCGATTACTTCGTTGTAGGTCGTCGTCTCTTCAGCGGCGAAGCCAAAAGTGGGGGTAGTAAGCATTAGTGCGCTCGCGAGCACAGTAAGAGAAGACGTCTTGCCGGCGCGTAATTCAAAAAAACTCATGACAGTTTCCACTCTGAATAGTCTCAAACCTTCGAGACTCAGACAGTTAATGTGTCACTGAACTTCTTGTTCAGTTAAATAGATGTGTTTGCTGTGATTGACGTTGTGAATGCAGAGTTTTCGATTGCATTTCGTGAATCAATGAGAGGATTTTATGAGGTGAAGAGAAATACCGTTAATCGCTTTTGATGGATACTATCCTCGCTTTATGGGTTACGGAGGAATAATGGCTAGCTCACAAACAAACAGCCCCGCAGAGCAGAAGCAATGCAGGGCTTTAGTTTCAAGAACGGAGGTGACGCTTAGACCGTAACGCGAACACGAAACAGATCAGTAAACAACTTGGCAATCATCAAAATAATCATAATGTTTACCAGCATCAGCAAGGGCGTTTCAATTCGATACGCTGGGGTTAAATTGAGCGCTCCTGATGTCAAGACAACCAATAAGTTAATACCTAGAATTCTGTGTACCATCAGCTTTGGTGTGGAAAATACCTTCCAAATCACGATGATGTTGATGAAGTAGAATAGCCCAAGCTGCCAAAGCTCGGTCATCATTGGCATTAGGAAAATGTATTGCAATAGAATCACCGTGCCAGTGCCTATCACACCAAAAAATGCATCTTTAATAATGCTTGGTGGCATAGTAGGAACGATTGAAGAGAACACGCCTGCTAGCATCGGAAAAATGAAACCTCCGGGCACAGGAAGATAAATCCAGATCAACAGCGACGTCACGAACATGGAGACACCTTGCAGTACCTTTCTGCCGTCTTCATTCAAATGCTGGATGAAGGTCCGATGCTCGTGATGCCAAACCGTGTTTTTCTCTCTTTGCATAACATAAGCAACGTGACCAATGAGCGACGTACTTGGATTTTTAATATCAAAGCTTTGAAGTTGCTGCGTTAGCGTTGGCCAATCGATCTCACGACTTTGCGATTTATCTGCTTGTTCTAGCAATCGGTCTTGGATTTGTGCCATCTCATTTAAACGCGCACGCCATAGCTGACGATGTTCTTTCAAGTGGTAGCTGCCAGTAAGTGGTAAGCCGACCAGTTGGAATAACTTTTCTATGTTGGCGGTGTTGGTCTCAAGAGCTTCAATATCTATATCATTGGGCGATTTCATAGCGTTAAGCATCGCCTCTCTGCTGGCCTCAAAACGTTGAATGAAGTTTTGTTCTGTACTGACTGGCCAGACTAATCGGTACACAACAGAAAACGTGATCACACCAAGAATAGTCTCTTGCATGCGAAGAACAGCGAAGTGGAACGTTGCTTGACTATCAAATCCTCCCATACATGCGATGATGGAGCACACAGCAAAACCGATAGAGAACACATAACCATACTTTTCGTCGCTCGACATAAAAATGCACGCACCTAAAAACAAGGTGAAGAAGGTGAGAAACAAAAAGCGATCTTGAGAAAACGTCGTGATGAGGAAAAAGGCATAACCGATGCCAAGGAGGGTTCCTAATAAGCGATTATGACCTTTGTTTATCGAGTGAGCGAAGCTTTCATTTAATGCCATTACCGCGACTGCGATCGCTGCCCAATACGGTTTCTCCCATTGAAACCATAAGGCAAGGCAGATCGCGATAACGATAGACAGTGCAGCTTTGATTGCTTCTTTGGTTGAGGCATTAAACATACATTCCACCGCATTATTGTTTGATGATTTTGATAGAGGCCGTCATACCAACACGTAGTTGAAAATCTTTCGGTAAGTGATCTAATTTAACTTTAATTGGAATGCGTTGAGCTAAGCGTATCCACTGAAAGTTAGGGTTCACATTGGGCAAAAGATCGTTACCAGTACTACCATCTTGTTTCGCAATGCCGTAGCCAATGCTTTTGATTTTTCCTTCCAACACAGCTTCATTGTGCATCATTAAGGTCACGTAGGCTTTATCTTGTGGATCAACGCCAACTAAATCCGTTTCTTTGAAATATCCTTCGATCCAAAAGCTGTCTTCATCAATCAAAGCCACGACTGGGGAGTTAGCGACGACTTGAGAGCCGACGCGTAAGTTCAAATTAGTTATATAACCATTCGTTGGCGCATAAACTTTTGTGTAATCAAGGTTTAGCTTGGCTTCTTCAACATTGGCTTTCGCGAGTTCTACGTTGGCAACGGCTGTCTCCACTGCATTGTCTAGGTTATTCAATGTCAGTACAGGTACGGCGCCAGGTGTGCGCTTTTCTAACTTAAGTGCTCGCTGCTCTTCATTTTTGGCCTTTGCTAGTAATGCAATGGCTTGCTTTTGAGCTGCTAGCGCTTTGTGGTACGCCGCTTTATAGATGCTTGGGTCAATCTCAAACAGCAAATCGCCTTGTTTCACTTGCGAATTGTCTTCAACGTAGACTTGGATGATTTGTCCTGTTACGCGGGGGGTTATAGAAACGATGTGCGCGCTAACTTGGCCATCTCTAGTCCAAGGGTTGTCAGAGTATGATTGGTAGTAGCTGAAAATCACGGTGCCAGCGGAACACAGTAGTAGCAGTGTGATGAGATAACGTTTTATCACGGAATTTGCCTCAAAATATCGTAATGAATCGACCAATAACGCCAGTAAAAATCACAATTAGGCTTAGCTCTGCGAGTGCAGGAAATGCAACGTATTTGTGGAGTCCCAGTTTTGTAGCAACGGTTCCGACCAAAATGGTGAGCATGTAAGCCAATGCAATAACCAGCAACAAGGGTGGGAAGTAAACTTCGCCCCACACAAGTTCATGTGGCATTGAGTTCATGGTGTTTTTCTCTATTAACTTGATGAATGGAAAGATAAGGCAAATGATGGCATCCGTGATAATCGCTTTTGGAGGATCTAATCCATCAAACGAAAGGTGTTATGCGCTATATAGAGGGAATGATGCAACCAAACCGCTTTTTGAAGCGCGAAAACAAAAATAAAATTATTTTGCGATTTATCTGGTGTTCATTGCAGAACGCTAAGTTATTAAATTTTCGACAATTATTGATCGATTTTTGCTTTTGAATATGCGAAGTGATGGTTTCATCCTTCAAATGGGATTACGAGTTGTGAGGTTTTGTTCCTAATATTCGCTTCGAAGCAAACGAGATGCTTTTTAAATTAAATAATCCAACAAATATGAGTGACAGATTATTCGTTAGATTATTTGAGTTTTATATTTATTAGTAAGAGTAAAATTGTCATGGAAATTATTTCTAATCTTTTTGACATGGCACCATTTGTTGCTCTCTTTATTACGCTCTCTCTCGGTTATATGGTTGGTAAAATTACCATTGGTCGATTTGTTCTTGGCGGTGTTGCCGGAACATTATTAATGGGTGTAATTATTGGGCAATTTGGTGTTCATATTGATCCCGGCGTAAAAAGCATTTTCTTTGCGCTCTTTATTTACGCAGTAGGGTATCAAGGTGGTGCGCAGTTCTTCAAAGCATTGAACTTTAGAACCATCAACATTCTACTTTCTGCTGTAGTGATGACGGTGTCTGGCCTGCTTTGTGTACTAGCAGCAGCTTGGATGTTTGATCTAGACAGAGGTACGGCAGCAGGCCTTGCAGCTGGTGGTTTGACTCAATCGGCAATCATCGGTACAGCGGGTGATGCGATCGCACGTCTTGGTGGTGTGACAGAAGAAGCGAAGCACCTAATGCAGACCAACGTCGCAGTAGGCTACGCAGTTACGTACATCTTTGGTTCGCTTGGTCCAATTCTGATGGTGACATGGGTATTCCCAACACTGATGAAGTGGGATATCCGAGCAGAAGCGATTGCGCTAGAAGAGAAAAATTCAAATGGTAAGCGTGATTTAGCGCCGGGTGAGTTCAACGCTGTCACAGCGCTGGTTACACGAGCATTTAAAGTGAGCAAAGATGGTGGGCTAGCAGGCAAAACCTTAGCCCAGTTAAACCAACACGCTCTGGCTGCTTGTATTGAATTGATTCAACGCGATGGCAAAGTGCTAGACGTGGACAAATTCACAGCACTGAAAGAAGGGGATGTCATTGTTGTAACAGGTCGCCGTAATGCAGTACATCAGCTGCAAGATGGTTTGGCTGACAACGAGATTGCACTTCCAGAAGGCTATGAAGTTATTGAAGAAAACCGTCAACTGATCGCAGACAACCGCAAACTGATTGGTAAGTCGCTGCAAGAGATTAAAGAGGCTTCGAACCAAGGCTCTATGCGCGGTATTTATGTGACAGACTATATTCGTGAAGGCAACTCAATTGAAATGACGCCGGATCTTGTGGTGAAGAAAAATGACGTCATCCAGCTTACAGGTACCGCAAAAGACATCAATCGCGTTGAGAAAAACATTGGTCAGCGAATGGGCTCAGCAAACGTGACTGACTTAGTCGTGCTTGGTATGGGCATGGTGGTGGGTCTATTAATTGGTCTAATCAGTTTTAAGATTGCTGGTATTCCCGTCACTATCGGTTCTGGTGCAGGTTGTTTGATCTCAGGTTTGATTGTGGGTTGGTTGCGTAGCCGCAATCCGCATGTTGCTCAGTTTCCTGTGGGGGCCGCGAACTTTATTCGAGATTTCGGTTTGGCAGCATTTGTGGGCATTGTTGGCCTTGAGGCTGGGCCTCAAGCGGTCGACACCATCAAAGAACACGGTATGTCTCTGTTGTTCCTTGGCATGGGTGTAACGATTATCCCTCAGATTATTTCGTTCTTCTTCTCATATTTTGTATTGAAGATTAAGAATCCAGTTGAAGCACTTGGCTGTGTGACAGGTGGACGAAGTGCGAACCCAGCATTTGCGGCTTTAATGGAAAAAACAGGTAATGCAACACCAGTATTCTCATTCACCGTGACTTATGCAGTCGCCAATGTACTGCTTACCCTATGGGGTCCAATTATTGTCGGCATTATTACTTTAAACGCAGGCATGTAATTTAAATAAATTCGAACACTCTTATCGCCTAATTAAATAGGCGGTAGGGGAAGTATTATCCAAATTTTACTAAATAATAAATTCAGGTAAATATTATGACTACGCAAAATACAACAATTGATTTTTCAAAATTTGCAGATTTAAGCCCATTTGAATTAAAAGATAAACTTATTGAAGTGGCACAAACTGTTCCTGACCGCGCTTTATTAGATGCAGGTCGTGGTAATCCTAATTTTCTTGCGACACTACCGCGTAAAGCGTTCATTCGTTTGGGTGAGTTCGCAATATTGGAAGCCGAGCGCACTTATTCATACCTAGATGGTGGTTTCGGTGGCATTCCAGATGGTGTGGGCATTGTTGAACGCTTTGACACGTTTGCAAGCGACAATAAGAAAGACCAAGGTGTGCAGTTCTTAGAAAAGTCGCTGAGCTACGCAAAAGACCGTTTGGGTCTAGAGAAGCAAGCTTTCTTGAATGAACTGGTTAATGCATACCTTGCATGTAACTACCCAGTGCCACCACGTATGTTGACGAACATCGAAACCGTTGTGAAGCAGTACATCGCAGAAGAGATGTACGGCCCGATGCCAATGACAACAGACTTCGATCTGTTTGCAACTGAAGGCGGTACAGCGTCTATGACGTACACCTTCCAAACTATGTTCAACAACGGTCTATTAAAGAAAGGTGACAAGGTTGCGCTAATCACTCCAATCTTTACGCCGTACCTAGAGATCCCAGAGCTTAGTGAATACGAACTGGAAATCGTTGAGCTACGTCTGGATGAGACAACATGGCAACTGCCGATGGCTGAAATCGAAAAGCTTGCAGATACAGACATCAAACTGCTTTGTGTCGTGAACCCAGCAAACCCGGCGTCTGTGAAGTTCTCGGATGAAACTCTGGATAACCTATCAAACTTCGTGAACAACGAACGTAGCGACCTATTCATTGTGACTGACGATGTATACGGCACATTTGCGGACGATTTTGTCTCACTGTTTGCAAAACTGCCATACAACACGCTTTGTGTGTATTCGTTCTCTAAGTACTTCGGTGCAACAGGCTGGCGTTTAGGCTCGATTGCGATTCAACACAACAACGTGTTTGACGATGCAATGCGTAGCCTTCCTGAAGTGCGTCAACTTGAGTTGGACGATCGTTACAAAACGCTGACTCCGGAACCTCGTGAGATCAAGTTTATTGACCGTATCGTTGCCGACAGCCGCAGCGTAGCGCTTAACCACACAGCCGGTTTGTCTCTTCCTCAACAAGTTCAAATGGCGTTGTTCTCATTGAATTGTCTGATGGACTCAGAACAAAACTACAAAGAAGCATGTAAACGCATCATCCGCGAGCGTTACAAAACTCTGTACAAAAACATGGGTGTTGAAATTGAAGAAAACAAAGATCGTGTGGACTACTACACACTGCTTGAGCTCGACACTTTGGGCGGCAAATTGTACGGACCAGCCTTCGTTGAATGGTTCAAAGCGAGCGAGAAGGGCAAAGACTTCCTGTTCCGTCTTGCACATGAAACCGGCGTTATCCTACTTCCAGGCCAAGGCTTCGATGTAGTACACGCATCAGTTCGAGTTTCGTTAGCAAACCTTACTCATCACGAATACGAGCTTATCGGTCGTGCAACGCGCAAAGTGTTGGATGAGTACTTCGCTGAGTTCCAAGGCTAATGAATCCAACCTGATTAAGAATAAGCCTCGGCGTTGTCGAGGCTATTCCGACCAAATAAGCACAGTGCGCGATATTGTGTTTATTTAGTCGCCAAGCTAACAAACTTCTCAATTAAGAGTGACTTATGAAAAGCATTATTTCTATTCAATCTCATGTGGTTTATGGCCACGCAGGAAACAGTTCTGCCGTCTTCCCGATGCAGAGAATGGGCCTCGAAGTCTGGCCAATTCACACGGTTCAGTTTTCAAATCACACTCAGTACCAGCAAGGTTGGACTGGACAGAAGTTTGGGGCAGATGAAATTCATTCTCTAATGAGAGGCTTAGATAACATTGAGAAGTTAGGCGAATGTGGCGCGATACTGTCCGGTTATCAAGGCAGCGCAGAGCAATGTCGAGCGGTGGCCGAAGCGGTAAGTTTAGTCAAATCGCGTAACCATAGTGCACTGTATGTGTGTGACCCAGTTATGGGTGATCCAGACAAAGGTTGCATTGTGGCAGACGGTGTCAAAGAAGCGATAAGCCATAGCTTGTTGCCCATCGCTGATGTGATTGTTCCTAACCAGTTTGAACTGAGCGAGTTAACAGGTGTGAAAATTAACTCTCTTTATGATGCGGTCACTGCATGTAAAAAAGCCTTAGAGTTAGGACCGAAAATGGTATTGGTGAAACACCTGCATGCACTAACAGATGACGCCTTCAGTATGATTTTAGCGACGCCGAAAGCAAGCTATTTGGCCCAACGACCTAGTGTTGAATTTGCTATGCAGCCAGTCGGAGTCGGTGATTTAATTTCTGCGATTTTTACCTCTTGTTTGGTGAAGAAGATGTCTCCTGTCGCAGCCTTTCGTCATACACATAACGCCGTTTACGGTGTATTGGAGATCACAAAAGGCTATGGCACATGGGAGCTACAGACGATCAATGCCCAATACGAATTTGTCGAACCGACGCATGAGTTCAACGTCGTGAAAATTGCTTAGCGCAGTACCTAATTAACGGAGAAGCGTAAAGTTAGCATATAGAAACTTGGCATAATTGCTTTGATGGATAGCATCCTACAATCGCGATTATGGGGTTTAGCCGTGCCTAGCTATAGTAACTCCACACAACGAAACGGACTTCATTTTGACCCAATTAACTTCAAACTGAGTCTCTGGTCATACGCCAGAGAACATTAAATGAGACTGATTATGAATCGTTTAATTTCCTCTGGTGTGACGGTTGCACTTTCGCTGCTGATAGTAGCTTGTAGTTCACCTCATACGCTGGATGTTCGTGTTTCTCAAAGCAACTATAAAGATGTCGAGATCGCGAGTTCGACACCAAATGAGCCACTTCGAATGTGGGCCAATGAAGCGCCGGATTTTCTCTACTCAGCGCACAATCAAACCACACCGATCAAAGTAGAGGGTGAACAGCTCAATATTTTGGCCTTATCGGGTGGTGGCGTAAACGGCGCATACGGGGCCGGCGTTTTGATGGGGCTACAGGAAAAGGGGGAGCTAAAAGATTATGCCATCATTACTGGAGTCAGTGCTGGTGCCCTAATCGCTCCTTTTGTTTTCATTGGCGGTGATGCGATGCCAAAGATGAAAGAAGTCATGCTCAACATCAATGATAAGAATATTTTGGGTAAGAAGAACTTCTTAAATACCCTGTTTAAGGACGCGTTTACCGATGGTGAGAACCTCTATGATTTCATCGCAGACGCTTACCCTGAGCCCATGATTGAGGCGATGGCGCAGCAACACCGCAATGGTAAACGCCTCTTTATTGGCAGTACCCATTTTGATTCAGGCGAACTGGTGGTTTGGAATATTGGTGCGATTGCGAACAGTGATTTAACGGACAAATCTGAACTGATTTACAAGGTGCTTGCTGCGAGCGCATCGATCCCTGGTGTTTTCCCTCCACAATTTATCGATGTTGAACATGATGGAGAAACACTTGAGGAGTTACACGTAGATGGCGGTCTCGCAGCGCAGGTGTTCTTTAATCCGTCTAACTTCAACTATCAACAAATCTCAGATGCTTTGGGGTTAGAAAAAGCGCCTCAGCTGGATGTGATTCGCAATGGTGCGTTAAAAGCGCCGTATCGTCCACTAAAAGACAAAGGTTTGGACTTGGTATCGAAAAGTGTCTCAAGCCTTACGCTAGCGCAAACTCGTGGTGATCTCTATCGAATGAAATACATCAGTGAAATCAACGATATCGAGATGCAGTTTACCTACATTGATCAAGATTTCAGATACGCCAAAGTAACGAAAGATATGTTCGATCACCGCTACTTGCTGACGATTTACGAATATGGATTCAAAAAAGCCACCCAAGGGCAACTTTGGGTAACTGAACTCCCTTAATACAGGAAAACGATACAATGAAAAAAGCCGTTCTTACACTCATGATGCTTACCGCTTCCGCGACTGCATTCGCCCAAAGTGGTGCCCATCTTGACCAGCAAAAAGTGGATAGTGATATGCAGCAACTGTCTGCAATCAAAGAAGAAGGTGCAGCCTTTATTATGATTGACGAGAACTCGAGTTACGTGGCGGTCGAGTTCGTGGGAAAGTGGGAAGAGATCAACAACTATGTGTCACACAAAGAAGCGAAACAACGTAAATTGGAAAAAGTGAACAAGCAGTTCGTGTACTCTCAGGTCGGTGAAACGTTGGAGTCACTTGAGCAAAAAGTCGTTGACCACATTTACGCTGATCAACCTAAATATTTCAGTGTCGATGTCTACCGCGATTACCATGGTGACTCAGGAGAATTCAACTATTTAGCTCGTGTCGTTGAGTACAACTAAGTTAGAGAAAACCTACTGAAGCTAGTAGGTTTTTTTGTGTCGTCGAGAAGGAATTCAAACGCAGATTGTTTCCGTTACCAAGTAGCAATTCTACGATCTTGTGGTAATTTAATTAGATAACTCTAAAAAGTAAGCACAACCTATGAATTTTAGTTTTGAACAACTTCTCGCGTTCGTAACCGTTTATGAACAGCTTTCGTTTAGTAAGGCGGCGGTCAAACTCAATAAGCACCGAACCACAATAGGGCAGGTGATTACCAATCTTGAAGACCAACTGGCGGTCAACCTGTTTGAGCGAGTGGGGCGCTCGGTAGAACCGACAGAAGATGGTCATCTTCTTTACCACTATGCTAAGCAAACCATCGAACAAGCACGTACTTTCGATAAAGTCGCATTAAGTCTAGCTTACGGTGGGTTAGAGAATGTTAGTATCGCCTATTCAAGCGCTATACCACACCGTTTTCTTGTATTGCTTCGTATTCAATTAGCAGCAGATTTTCCGATGATGCGAGTTAACTTTCTTGTTCGTAATCGCAACGAAATTAAAGAGGGTTTACAGAATGGTGAGTATCAATTCGGTATTGTCAATGTACATGATAGTCGAGCAATACATAGTTTGGATGCGACGTTTTTAGGTCATTTTGAATTTGTTCCTTTCGTCCAGAAAGGTGGTGAACTCGCTTCTGTGGCACCAGATCGAGTATTGACAGCCTTGAGGAATAGTAAACAATTTGTACTGCGGTCTCTTATTGAAGAGGGAATGGGCGAAAAAGTCATCGTAAGTTCGAACCATGAAGAGGTCGACCAATTGGCCCTTGTAGTGAAAATGGTTGAAGCAGGTTTAGGATGGGCGATTCTCCCCAGAACGTTTGCCCATTCGGAGTTTTCTAATAATCATATAGAGCCAGTGGAAGCTTCTGAATTATTGGAAGGTTTTAAGTTTGGTTTTGGCCTATGGTGCCAACCCTCTAAGCAAGTCGGTGATGTAAAAAATTCAATCATGAAGGTCGTTACAGAATACCGAGAGAAAATAATCCGCGATATGACTTAGCGGCGACATGTATCTTGCTCATCCCTATCAACAACAAGACTCAATGTGAGTCTTGTTTTTTTGTGTCTGAAAAACGTTATCTTTCTAGCGAAGACTAATGTCTATTGGAAGGATATGACCCTCTATATGAGAGTATGGAATCCATACTTTTTGGCTTAATCTAATCTCGCTCAATGGGTAAGCCCAGAGCAAAAAGTGTTTTTACCATATGTCCGCTGCAAGGACGCAGATTTTCAGCCGGGTTTAGTTACCCGGCTTTTTTTATAGTAATAGAAAATGTCAGCTGTCACCCCAAGCTCTCTGTTACAACTGGCTTGTTACTTCGCTTAGCAATCCAGTACGCAACGCTACCCCAAAGCACGGTGAGTGCCCAAAGCGCCGTCCAATGTGGAGCGACTTGTTGCCAGGTTGCCCCCATTTGGTTTAGCGCTAAGAAAGCTTTTATCGCCCAAGTGCTTGGGCTTAAATCAGCAATCCATAATAAGGGAGTAGGTATGGCTTCAATCGGCCAAATAAAACCAGCCAAGAAAATGAGCGGCATAGAGCTCACTAGGACGACTAAGGTGACAAGTTCACGCCGAGGTAATAAGTAACCTAGCCAGAAGCCTAGTCCGCAACAACCTAAAAAGAACGGTAACAACATAGCCAGCAATTCGCCCGCGTTGGCGATATGGTTTACGTTTAAGCGTTCGAAGCTAAAACCAAAATAATAGGCGCCGAGTAAATAATAAATTGCCACAAATACTAACGTTCTCACAAGCAGCAGCGATCCCGTTGATACTTGTGACCAATAGCCACGACCATGACGCTGTGTTCCCGTTTGCAATCCAACCGCCATGATCAACGTTTGTTGTAAAATCAGAACAAATACTGCCGGCACTACGTATTCGATGTAACCCATGGTTGGGTTGAACGTCGGTTTCATATTAAGCTTAATAGCAGAGTAATTATGGCTAGCCATACTCATGGGCACACCATCTATCACCATTTTACTGACTTTCACTTGGGCCCCTAATGTGCCTCCCGCTTGGGCCAATCCTTCTACCACGGTTCCGTACACGAGAAAATACGAGGCGTCCGCAGCGTAGGCTAGAGTCGGGCTTTTACCTAGCATTAGGTCTTTGTAAAAGTGTTCCGGTATGACTAAAAAACCGGTGATCTCTCGTTGTAAAAATGCTTGCTTTGCATCGGCAATCGTATGAAGTCGAGTGACTACGTTGACTTGTGGGGTGGCATCAACCATACGTTCCAGCTTTAAACTCGTCTGACTACCATCTAGATTAACAATCGCGATTGGTTGTTCACGAGGCGTTTGTTGTGCATAAGGCAAAGGGTATAAAAACGAGTAAAATACGACACCACCAAACACGGTCAACGTAACGACTGGATTGGTTAGAACGGCCTTAAGTTCCGCTTTAATCAGTTGCCACAATGTCATACCGCCTCCTTCGCTTGGCGTGTTGATGAAGCTGTTCGATGTTTACCCATCAAGGCTGCGGTAATGAGCAGGGGCACAACGTAACCAATCATAGGCCATAGCGAGCTTAAAGATTGTGCGGCCGATGCTCCATAGCTTGCTTGACTCACTTGTACTTCAATGTAATGGGTAATCGGCAATAATGAACGCCATGCATAAGCGAGCGTGTTCATGTCAGAAACTGGGAATGTAATTCCCATGAACGCGAAGCTTGGAGCCGTAAATGCGCCAGCAAAACTCATCGCACGTGCAGGATCCATCGACAAGAAGAAGAACAACGCTCCCATAATGATACAGGCGATAACCGTCGCCAATTGTGCTAATAGCATAACCACAAAACTGCCTTCCATTGGCCAATCAAGCACGGAATAAAACCAGTACAAGAACAACGCACCTTGCGCCATAAAGACCGGAATGTACTGACTTAATAGGGTAGTGAGCCTGGCGTATGGCTTTTCGCCCAAAAATGCAAAGCTATTCTTTCCACCATAAATGCGAAAGTGCGCGGCAAGAATCAAAATAGTGCTTACTACAATACATATTTGCCAAATGGCTGGCACGATAGCCGTTACCAAAAATTGTGCGTAGTTATTGTTACGGTTAAATAATGCGGTTATTTGTGTCGACACGGGTACAGCCTGTCCAGCCGCTGCTAACGTTGTGGTGTTACCCTTAGCCAAGTTGCCCATTACTTCAACCTGAGCGTCGAAATAGCCTTGTGCTTGCGCAATGGCAGAGTTGATCAGTTTCGCTACCAAAATGTACTGACTGTTGTAAAAGACAGAAAGTTGAGGTTGGCGGTGCTGGAGAATATCTTGGTCGAACTTAGATGGGATGACCGCGTAAGCGTAGATATCGCCTTCAATCATCGCATTTTTTGCTTCGCTTGCACTGGCGTAATGATAGTTAACAGCCAGACTCGACGACGCATCCAAAGATTGAATGAGCTTTCGAGAAAGTTGGGAATGTTGTAGATCAACCACACCGATTGGCAGATCCCGGGCAATGCCCGCAGAGAACACTCCCCAAATCATCATCGCGAGCAAAATCGGTATCCAAGTAAGGCACGAAAGCAACCACTTGTCTCGTCGTAAGATATGCCGCTGTGAAATCTTAATCGTCATAGCATTAACCTAGTGGTTGTGATTAAAGTTCAACGACAACACTCATTCCCATACGCAGTTCAGGTTCGGGTTGAGCTGGACGAGCTTCTACTTCAAAGGTACGAAGATCAAAACCTTGAGAAGCATCGGTTGCTCTCCACGTTGCAAAGTCACCCATAACGGCAACATGCGTTACTTTGAACTCAACATTTTTCTTTAAGGCAGGCAAATAGGCATCAAAGGTTGCTCCTTTTTTAAAGTGTTGAAGGTAATCTTCACGCACATTAAGTGTCGCCCAGGCATCTTCTGTATCTATCACGGTAACAACCGGGAAGCCCTGAGGTGCTAATTCACCACTTTGAAGTAGAACTTGAGAGACTTCGCCGTCAAACCAGCTGTAGATCTGAGTATCTTTCGCATACGCTTCTACTTCGGCTACGGCACCTGATGCCATGCGCGCTTTTTCCGCCGCAGCCACTTTGGTTTCACTTCTAGCGCCTTCTTTTGCCATTTCATACATTTGAAACGCAGCACTTTCTGTGTATTTCGCTGCTTGCCATTGAGTTAAAGCTTCATCGCGTTTTTGTTCTGCAACCACGCCATCGTTATAAAGGTTATTCACACGATTGTAGGTTTTTTCCATTAAATTCGCAGCGGCTTTGGCTTTCATCCACTGATCTTTTGCTGCTTGGATTTGTTGCTCACGTGCGCCTTTCTCAGCTTCTTGAGCTAAGGCGTCCGCCGCTTTTTCACCTGCTTTTGCTTGTTCTAACTTCGCTTCAATTTCAGGACTATGAAGGGTAAAAATAAGCTGACCTTTCTCTACATCGTCGCCTTTACGTACCATGACCTCATCAATACGCCCTGGAACTTTTGAGGAAATGCTGTATTGCTGGGCTTCAATTAATCCCTGTAAGCGGATCGGTTCCGGTTGATAGGCTTGGTAAAATTGATACCCAACCCAAGAGGCAACACCCAAAGCACAAAGTGAGAGTAAAACGGGTTTTAGTGATTTAGCTGCCATGATTTATTTCACCTCTTTGGATGTTGAAGCAGGGATATAAGCGGTATTTTGATATTGTTCGAAGCTGTTCATTTCACTGCTCAATGCGAGTAGCTTGGTTAAAGATATTAAATAGCGGAAACGCGCCGCTGAACGCTGTGTTTCTATACTCGCGACATAAAGTTGTGCATCCACAACATCCAGAGAAGACGACAGACCCTGAGTAAATGCTTTTTCACGCAAGCGCAGATTTTCGTTAGCGAGTTCAATGCTAGATGCGAGCCCTTGTACTTCATCAATGGCTTGCTGAGCCTCCAAGTATGTCTTTTGGACTAACAGCGATAAGTCTTGTTTGGCTTGGGACTTTAATGAGTCGACCTGCGAGACGACGCTTTGAGCGGCTTTGACTTTTTCGCTTCGCCCTGATGATTCAATCAGTGGAATGCTGACACCAACACCAACTAACCAGTCAGGCTTCATTTGGCTTGCGAGAGAATCGTCTTCATACAAGCTGTAGTCGCCGTAAAGATAAACTTCAGGGTAGTATTTCCCTTTTTCTGCTTTGATTAAGCTAGAGGCTTGTTTGTGTTTAGCGCTCAGAAGTTCTAACCCCGGATAGGTAAGCAACGTTTGATCGATAAAAGCAGTAAGAGGGGGAAGACTGTCGTTGATAAACAAAGATTCAGCGGGCTCTACGGCATCATCTTGTGCGAGTAATTTACCTAATGCAGCCTGAGCGATACTCAAATCGCTGGCTGCTTTACGTGTTTCTACAGATGCTTTATCTAAAGAAGCCTCGGCTTGCAGGCGCTCAACGTGCGCGATTTGTCCTTGCTCTTCAAGCTTAATGGCAAAATCTCGATGCTTTTTTAGCCCAGCTTCAACTGCTTGCCGCGTTGCGAGTACTTCCTTTGCCAGTACGACAGAAAAGTAGTACTTCGATAAATCTTCAAAACGCGCTTGTTGTTCCATTAAAAGCTGACTTTTCGCCTCATCCGTTTTGCCTTCTGCTGCTGATTGAGCCGCAGAAATTCGACCACCAGTAAAAATTGGCCAAATGGCACGAATAGACGAAGAGAAAATATCGCGCTCGGTTATGGTCGAAGTGGTATTAGCTAAGGCACCAAAAATAGGCTGAAAAGCAGGAGGTACGTTAATGTGTGCTCCTGTGCTGTCTAGGATCTGTTTTCCCGAAAGCGTGATATCGGTATCTAAACGCGTGTAATTCGCGCCAATAGTAACCTGAGGTAAGTTGAGATTGCTGGTGGCACTCTCTTGGTATTGGTAGTTCTCGACGTTTGAGCGTTGAGCTTTAAGAGAATAGTTGTTTTCTAGCAATAGCTGCCATGCGGTATCAAAAGTGATCGGTGCCGCATGACAGGCAAGGGAAATCGAGCTGCTAAGTAAGCCCAGTATCCAAAACTTTCCTGTTTTTTTCATAATGGCTGCTTTGTCGTAGAGTATTAGCTCTAATATAAAGGATTCGTAACTGAGTGTTAAGTAGGAGGGAAAATTGGGCAGTAGTATGCGCCCAGTTATATTTGTGCTGGGCGCGGGAGATGTTACAAATTTATTTCGTATATGGACAGTGAAACTCCGCTCTCCACTCGAGCTGACGAGAACCTCGCATCGTATTCAATAGATCTTTTCCACTCATTTGAGGGAACGATAACAGGACTTTTAGATCAGAAGTACCGCCTCCGTTTTTTTCATAAGCCCTGACGTGTGTAAATGTTGAATACATATTCTCTGACAGCATCGCCTTATTCAGGCATATTCCAAAGGTATCGCGTTCCATGTTTGGTGTTCCTTCTAACTATAAATGCACCTCTGTTTATAGTTTTCCAGTTTTCAGATGGTGTCTAAGTGTTTGTCATATAGTCAGTATTTGTGTTTTGTTTTATTTGTGTCCAAATCACTGACATCAATGTTGAGCTTTTAATAGACTTCCAGCTTCACTGCTTTCAAACCGAAACTCTCATTGGTTTCGTTGATTAAAAATTATACGTTGTAAAGTCTAAAAACGCCTCAAAAACCGCTAAAATCGGTGTGATCGCGATCATGATTTTAAGGGCAATTTATGTATGGAATTGAGTATCAGAGAGGAATGCTAAATTTGGTGAATGGTTGTAATTTTATGTTTCAGCTCGTCGATTAATTAACCGTAAACTCTGCGGTTTGTTTGCCTTCCTCACAGATTTATCACCGCGACAACGTCATGCTGTTAACTGAGTGTTAACGTTACGCTCAAGAGTGAATCACAAGGATGTATCAATGAGTTGGAAAACCATCAGCTTTCGTAAGCGGATGCTCATTATCATGACGCTATCGGGGTTGATAGAGCTGTTATTGCTTGTCGCCGCGGGGTTCACTTATCTCAAAATCAATCAAGAGCAAGAAATGGGAGAAAAAGCACTGGGTGTTGCCCGTTTTTTAGCGGACTCAGCGGTTGTTCGTGAAATGATCGAAACCCAAAACCCCCAGCCATACCAACTTCGCTTTAGAGAATTAACCGAAGCCATAGGTGCTGCATTCATCGTTATTGGCGACCATAAGGGAGTACGCTTAATCCACCCTGTTGATGAGCGGTTGGGCAAGCCAATGAGAGGTGGCGACAATCGTCGAGCGCTAGAACAGGGGTTGTCTTATGTTTCGACGGCACAGGGCTCGTTAGGTTATTCAGTTCGTGGTAAAGCTGCGATTTTTGACGAGCAAGGGAACATCATTGGTGTGGTTTCGGTTGGCTATTTGCTCGACCGACTGCAAGACCGCATCGAACCATTTTTGGCCTTTTTGATTTTAATGGTCATCGTAGTTGTCGTCGCTAACGCCATTGTATCCAATTATGCGTCGAGAAAGTTTCAGCGCGCCATTTTAGGCTTTGAGCCTGAAGAGATAGGGCGGTTGTACGGCGAATTAGAAGTGACGATGAGCACCATCAAAGAGGGCGTGTTAAGCATTGATGCCCAAGGGATACTTCGCTCGATAAATCGTAGTGCCTGCCAGATTCTCGGTATTGATAGAGAATCAGCGCTTAATAAACCTTTGACTGATACGCTGCGTGATAGCGATCTATATACAGTGTTAGAAAGCGGGCAGGAAGATCATGATATTGAGATATTCCTTAATCATAAGCGCCTGATTGCAAATCGCTCTCCAATTTATGTTGATGGAAAAATCGTGGGGGCGGTATCGAGTTTCCGTTTAAGGGATGAAATCAATGATCTAACCGAGCAGCTATCACAAACCAAGGAATATGCAGATTTGTTACGTTCGCAAACCCATGAGCATCGCAATAAGCTAAACACTATCAGCGGGCTAGTACAAATGGGTGAGCTTGATGCGGTGCAAAAGTTAATTGGACAAGAAACCGCACACTATCAAGCAATGATTGAGTTTTTAAGAGATACCGTTAAGGACCCGCTAATTGCAGGTATGTTGCTTGGAAAAACTGAACGTGCTCGCGAGTTAGGCTTACAACTGGTGGTTGAGGAAGGCAGTCGTCTGGAGCCCCTGCCTGAGTGGCTAAATTCGGAAGATCTTGTCACAATTTTGGGTAATTTGATTGATAACGCTTTCGATGCCACGTTAACTTCAATTCGCGATGAATCAAATGTTGCGTCAGAACGCAGAAACATTGATGTGTCCGTTAGCGATTACGGAAATGAAGTGATACTTGAGGTGATAGATCATGGCTGTGGCCTCCCAAAAACAATGGATCCACAAACATTATTTACAAAAGGCGTTTCAACGAAATCTCGTCAAAATCGAGGTGTTGGGTTGCACCTTGTCAATCAGCTTGCTACTCGATATCACGGCCATGTTGAGATGATACCCAATACAAATTATGGGACAAGAATAACGGTGTACTTACCCAAGGAAGAACAATTATGAGTATGGCGACTCGCGTAATGATCATTGAAGATGATCTGGCTATTGCTGAGCTGCACCACAAATACTTAAGCCAACTGACAGGTTTGGAAGTGGTTGGAATTGCGACCACGAGAATGGAAGCGGAAATGCAACTCGACATTCTTAAGCCAGATTTACTATTGATGGATGTCTATCTTCCCGATGGCACAGGGCTTGAGATACTAAATACACTGCGTGCAAGTAACCAAACGTGTGATGTCATTTTGATTACAGCCGCAAGGGATGTCGATACGTTACAACAGGCAATGAGAGGTGGCGTTGTCGATTACCTGCTAAAACCAGTGATGTTTCCACGTTTAGATGCCGCACTGAAAAAGTATGTGTCCCAACGCCAACAACTAGACATCGTAGAGAGTTTGGATCAGAACCTCGTTGATAAAATGCTGCAGTCTCACGCCAATCAAGACAACTTGCCGAACCGATTACCGAAAGGGATTGATGGTGTAACGCTAGACAAGATCAGGGAGTTGTTTCCAAATGGCAGTGCGCTAACCGCTGATGAGGCAGGTGAAAAAATCGGAGTGAGCCGAACAACGGCAAGGCGTTATTTGGAGTATCTTATCACTACTGGTGAACTAGAGGCTGATTTAAACTATGGCTCTGTTGGTAGGCCAGAAAGGTGCTATAAAAAAGTGACACGGTAGCATTTATATTGATGCTCTATGCAAAATAAAAAGCGATGGCTTGTTTTAGAAACCATCGCTTTACAAATTACTGCTGTTCCGCTCTAAGAGGTTAGAAGTTGTATTCTAACTTCGCTTCGATAGAGCGCTCAGCGCCAAACCAACAGTTATTTTTGTCGTAACAAGAATAGTATTCTTTATCGAATAGATTGCTTGCAGAAAGCGTGACGCTAGCCCCTTTCATTGATTCAGATACCGTTGAGAAATCGTAACTTGCTGCTAAATCAAACAAGGTGTAGTCCGGTACTTTTTGACTATTCTGTGCATCAATTTGTGCTTCTCCGACATAGCGAACGCCAGCACTGGTACGAAGGCCTGAAAGATTTCCTTCAAAGAAGTAATTTGCCCATAGAGAGGCCGTTTGCTCAGGTACCCAAACCGGCGTTTTACCTTCTTGGTTGTAATAACTGTCCTCGGTAATCTCCATATCGGTATATGTATAGCCTAGAGTGAAATCAGCTTGTGCTGTGGCTTGCCATTTTGCCTCAAGTTCAATACCTTGTGATACCACTTCGCCCGCTTGATAGTTCGGTGCATATGGATTATTCGGATCGGTCAAGATCGCGTTTTTCTTCGTAATATGGAAGAGTGCTAAGTTACCTGAGATATCACCAGATAATGGTGCGTATTTAAAGCCTAACTCCCATTGATGACCGGTTGATGGCTCAAATGCTTTACCAGAAGAGTCGGCACCCGCAATTGGCTCAAAACTTTCCGAGTAAGTAAGGTATGGCGAGAGGCCAAAGTCTAGCTCATACAAACCACCGACTCGGAAAGATACGTTGGTATCGTCTAACTCTTCCTTGCTGTTGGATACTGCTCCTAGATAATCGCTAACGGCGTCTGTATTTGAATCGTATTTATCCCAACGAAGACCTGCAATCATTACAAGTTGGTCGTAACGAACTTGATCTTGGAAATAAACGCCAATCTGCTTCGTTTTGATATCTAAGTTTTGTTTGTATTGGAAATTCAGTGCATTACGATCAATGCTGTTGTGGTCAGGATTAAAAATGTCCTGAGTTAGCGAATACCCAAGCGTGTCTTTGTATTTTACATCTGAGTCTAGATACTGATAATCAAGCCCGAACAATAAGTTATGTTCAAAATGTCCTGTTTTAACGTAGCCAGATAGTTGGTTGTCAATCACAAAGGATTTGGACTTTTCATCGGTTAAATAGGCATTTCGACCAACGGTACGGTTATCCGCTTCAAGTGCACCGTTATATGTGTTTTCCTGATAGGCATCGGCGGTCATGTAGCGGGCATTCTGTAGAAATTGCCAATTGTTGTTAAAGTCGTGTTGGACTTTGTAACCCATCATCAGAACTTCGCGTTCGTAAGTGTTCCAGTCCTCATCCCCCAAATAAGTGCTTGGTGACATCGAGCCAAGTGGGTTTTTAATCACTGAGCCAGACGCAGGCACAGTCGTGTAGATACCTGCTGATGGATCATTTTGATAGTAAACATTCACGTTCACTAATGTGCTTTCTGTCGCTTGCCAATTGAAAGATGGGGCGAGTACATAACGTTCGTCTTCAGACGTATCGGCTTGACCATCTCGCTGTTTTGCCAGGCCGACGATACGGTAATCCACATTAGAATCACCAATTTGTCCTGTGGTGTCGAACGTCAGTTCTTTTAGGCTGTTAGTCCCAGTACTAATCGAGACAGAGTGTGAGGGTGTTGACTGAGGCGCCTTGGCGATAATATTGACCATACCTCCTGGTGGAATATTGCCGTAAAGAACAGACGTTGGCCCTTTAAAAACCTCGATTTGCTCAAGAGCAACGGAATCTACCTGAGGTTGAAGGTTCCAACCGTTGTACAGCAAAGGAAGACCATCATAAAAGTTGGTGTAGTTAATAAAGCCACGAATATTGAATAGGTCGAGTCGGGAAACGGCACCGCCACGCAATTCTGTATTTACGCCAGGCGCGTAACGCAATGCTTCGCTCACCGAGTTTACGCCGCGCAGGTCCATGTCATCTTTAGTGATTACCGTGATCGCTTGCGGTGTTTCCTCCGGTTCTAAAACGGTTTTAGTTGCGGTGTTTCGGTATGTTTCTCCTAGCACCGTAATCGTTTCGTGTTGGGATACGCTCTCAGTCGCATTGGCGTGGCCAGCGAGCAATGCGGATACGACGATAGCAACCGCTGAACGATGAAATCGAATCGGACTTTCCATATTTATAAATTCCACTACTTTTTCTATTTATTGATAATGATTGTTATTTGTATTCTATATTCAAAGAAATAGGAAAAGTTAACAATTTGGTGCAAAACACTAATCTTTGGAACGTATTCTTCTGTTCTTAGGTTTTAAAGATAGCGAGTCGTTTGGCTCGACAGGAATCCAATACTGCATTTGTGCTTGTTCGCTATCAACATCATAACCTTCTGGATAAAGCTCTAACTCATAACCATCGATAGCATGATAATTAGAGTAGGGTAGCCAATGTAAAATAAACCATTCCAGCGTTGAGGCGAGCTCTGATGCTTTGCCTATGTGTGTAATGACGGCGTAGGTTTGCTCAGGAACAGCTAAGAGGTCTAACCCCGAGTTGGAAGAGTTCGTTGATCTTGATGCGTTTGCTGTTGGACTGCACTCATAACCTGCCCAATACTCAAGTTGTTGGTTGTTTGAATACGCTTGAGTCACATCAATCACGCCAAAGTAACTACTTTCCGAATTGTTAAGGTTTTCAGATGAATAAAGACGTGACCAAAGTGACGGTACTTTGGATTGGAAATCGGGCGCAGCGGAAAACAATCCGTGAATAGGTTCATGATAACCAGCAAGTTCAAAAGCCGGTTTTGTTTCTATTCGAACTTCAATAAAGCGCTGATGTTTTTTCTCTTCTTTTGGTGTCTTACGCAGCGTCAAAGGTTGTCTCAACCCGGAGAGTTGTTGCGTTTTTCGATATTCACGGGGGCTTTTTGAAAACATATTCCTGAACGCTCGGCTAAATGCGTGTTCAGATGTAAATCCCATTTCTATCGCTATATCTAACGAGCGGTCAGAAGTATGGATTAAGCGCTCAGCCGCAAGGCTAAGTTTAAGCTCTCTGATGTAGTGAGCGACGGATACGCCAGTGTGTTGTTGAAATACGCGTTGCAGTTGCCAGCGCGACCAACAACTTGCTTTCGATATTTCATCTACGCTCAGAGTGCTGTCTAAGTTGGTGTGAATGTAGTCAAGCACCGATTGTATTCGGTTTATGGGGTGTGGGTTAATGGCGCTTGATTTCATGGCGTTCTACTTTCACATTAATAGTGATTTCATTATCTTTAATTGAGTATCATTATCAATAGGATGATGAAATAAAAAGTAAGTAACACAGATCACGATAAAACTGTAATGGATTGCAAGTATGAGTAATTATTGCCCATATTAGAGTTTTTGCTTAAATTCTGGAGCGTTCAGATGAAACTTTTTTTATCAATAAAATACAATCGCTTATGACGTTTTGTGCAACTTATTTAAACGTTTGCACTGGCAAGTGTTGATGTAAATCAAATAGTCGTAGACAATATTGCCCCGTGTCGGACTCTCCTCCAGCGAGTACAGTGTGTACTTTTGAGACATAAGTGACTTAAATGACCTCAATACGTCGTGTTTCCAAGAATCGGAAATGCAACTTCTTGAGGTTCTTTGGGCCCATAGACTTTACCTATCAACGTAATAGGTAAGACCAATTTTCTATTTTGAGGTGCCATTGATAGGGTTGGCTCATTCTCTAGCCGTATCCGGGCACACAATAAGTACCTCGTTTTTAAGGGAAAGATGATGGTAATACCAGAAAACAGCAGCATCGTTATTTTTGGTGCTTCAGGTGACCTTACGTACCGTAAGCTCATTCCTGCTTTATACCACCTCTACGCGAACAAGCAGCTTCCAGAGAATTTTGCCATTCTGGGTGTAAGTCGCACTGAATACAGTGATGAGTCTTACCGCGCGAAGCTGAAAAAATCGCTTCAGGAAATGGAAAAGACTGAGCCAGAAACGCTTGATGCATTTATTAACCATCTGCACTACCAAGCAATTAATACTTCTGACACACAAGATTACGGTAAGCTATCTTCTCGCTTAGACCAACTTGCGGACGAATATCAATTCGAGCAACGCAATACGCTTTTTTACTTAGCAACCCCACCAAGTTTATACAGTGTGATCCCTGCAAGTCTTGCAGCACATGGTCTTAACAGTGAAGAGGATGGCTGGAAACGCCTGATCATTGAGAAACCATTCGGCTATGATCTTGAATCGGCGCGTATTCTGGACAAAGAAATTCACGAGCACTTCCAAGAGCATCAAATCTACCGAATTGACCATTACTTAGGTAAAGAAACGGTACAAAACCTGCTTGTGCTTCGTTTCTCTAATGCGATGTTTGAGCCGCTTTGGAACCGTAACTTCATTGATTACGTTGAAATCACAGGCGCAGAATTCCTTGGCGTAGAGGAGCGTGGTGGTTACTACGACAACTCTGGCGCTGTGCGCGACATGTTCCAAAACCACTTGCTACAAGTATTAGCAATGGTAGGTATGGAACCACCAGCGCAAATCAATGCAGACTCGATGCGCGATGAAGTGGTAAAAGTGCTTCAATGCTTAAAGCCATTAGACGAAAACGCTCTGCGCAATGACCTAGTATTAGGCCAATACACGGCGTCTGAAGTTCGTGGGCAAAGCCTACGCGGCTACCGTGAAGAGCCGGGAGTTGCAGACGATTCTCGTACAGAGACTTACATCGGTTTGAAAGCGTACATCAACAACTGGCGTTGGAATGGCGTGCCATTTTACGTGCGTACTGGTAAGCGTCTTCCAACACGCGTTACTGAGGTGGTTATCCACTTTAAACAAACACCGCATCCTGTGTTTGGTCAAAACGCACCAGAAAACAAGCTGATCATTCGTATTCAACCAGACGAAGGCATTCAAATGAGCTTTGGCTTGAAAGAGCCAGGCGCAGGCTTTGAAGCGAAGGAAGTGAAAATGAACTTCCATTACGCTGACTTGCAAGAAACGCAAATGCTAACGGCATACGAGCGCCTTCTACTTGATGCTTTGAATGGTGATGCTACGCTATTTGCACGTAGTGATGCGGTGGAAGCGTGCTGGCAATACGTACAGCCAATCTTAGATTTTAAGCAAGATCCACAATCCCTCTTCGGGTACGCATGCGGCACTTGGGGACCTAAAGAGTCAGATGACTTGTTACAGCGTGATGGCCGCGCTTGGCGTTTCCCATGTAAAAACTTAACAGATACGGATTACTGTGAACTATGATCAACCATAAGATCTACCAAACAGCAGAACAGGTAGTTGAAAGCCTAGCTAACGATATGAAAGCGTTTAGCGAAATGGGCAGACCTGTTCACATCTCTCTTTCTGGCGGCAGCACTCCTAAAATGCTGTTTAAACTACTGGCTTCAGAGGCTTACGCAACCTCCATTCAATGGGAAAACCTCCACTTTTGGTGGGGTGACGAACGTTGTGTTGCCCCTGACGATGCAGAAAGCAACTACGGTGAAGCGAACACGTTGTTGTTTAGCCAAGTAAATATTCCTGCAGAAAACATTCACCGCATCCGTGGCGAAGATGAGCCTAAAGCAGAAGCAGAGCGCTTTGCAAAAGAGATGGCAGAGGTGATCCCGAGTGAAAACGGCACACCTGTGTTTGACTGGATCTTATTAGGCGTTGGTGCAGATGGTCATACAGCTTCTCTGTTCCCTGGCCAAACGAATTATGATGATGCGAACCTATCTCTTGTGGCGTCGCATCCTGAATCGGGCCAACTTCGTGTGTCGAAAACCGCACGCGTATTAGAAGCAGCGAAACGCATTAGTTACTTAGTGCTTGGTGCAGGAAAAGCGGACATTGTTGAAGAAATTAACAGTTCACCAGCACACGCACTGCCATACCCAGCGGCTAAGATTCAAGCGAAATCGGGCCTAACGGAATGGTATTTAGATTTAGACGCGGCAGCAAAAATTGCTTAAGACGCTGCTCGTCGATGAAATAAAATTGGAGAGAAACAATGAAAGGTGATATCGGTGTAATTGGCCTAGCAGTAATGGGTCAAAACCTTATCCTAAACATGAACGATCACGGCTTTAAAGTGGTTGCTCACAACCGTACTGCTGCTAAAGTAGACGAGTTCCTGGAAGGTCCAGCAAAAGGCACGAACATCATCGGTGCATACTCTCTAGAAGAACTAGTAGAGAAGCTAGAAACGCCGCGTAAAGTAATGTTGATGGTTCGCGCTGGTGACGTTGTAGACAAGTTCATCGAAGCGCTAGTACCTCTGCTAGACAAAGGCGACATCATTATTGACGGTGGTAACACTAACTACCCAGATACAAACCGTCGTGTTGCTGCACTACGTGAAAAAGGTATCCACTTCATCGGTACTGGTGTATCTGGTGGTGAAGAAGGTGCGCGCTTCGGTCCATCTATCATGCCTGGCGGTGCTGCTGAAGCATGGGAAGCGGTTAAGCCTATCTTCCAAGGTATCGCTGCGAAAACTGACGCTGGTGAGCCATGTTGTGACTGGGTTGGTAACGACGGTGCTGGTCACTTCGTTAAGATGGTACACAACGGTATCGAATACGGTGACATGCAGCTTATCACAGAAGCTTACCAGTTCATGAAAGACGGTCTTGGTATGTCTGCAGACGAGATGCAAGCAGTATTCGCTGATTGGAACAAGACTGAGCTAGACAGCTACCTTGTTGAAATCACGGCTGACATTCTTGGCTACAAAGATGAAGACGGTGAGCCTCTCGTTGAAAAGATCCTAGACACAGCAGGCCAAAAAGGTACTGGTAAATGGACTGGTATCAACGCACTAGACCTAGGTATTCCACTAACACTTATCTCTGAGTCTGTATTCTCTCGTTGTCTATCTGCACTGAAAGACCAACGTGTTGAAGCTGAATCTCTATTCGGTAAGACAATCACTCCAGTTGAAGGCGACAAGCAAGAGTGGGTTGATGCACTACGTCAAGCGCTACTAGCTTCTAAGATCATCTCTTACGCTCAAGGCTTCATGCTAATGCGCGAAGCGTCTAACGAGAACGGTTGGGACTTAAACTACGGTAACGTAGCTCTAATGTGGCGTGGCGGTTGTATCATCCGTTCTGCGTTCCTAGGCAACATCCGTGATGCGTACGAAGCGAACCCAGACATCGCATTCCTAGGTTCTGATGAGTACTTCAAAAACATCCTACAAGGCAGCCTAGCAGCATGGCGTAAAGTAGCAGCGAAATCTCTAGAATCTGGTATCCCAATGCCATGTACGATTTCTGCGCTATCTTTCCTAGACGGTTACACAACAGCTCGTCTACCAGCGAACCTGCTTCAAGCTCAACGTGACTACTTCGGTGCTCACACTTATGAGCGTATTGACCGTCCACGTGGTGAATTCTTCCACACTAACTGGACTGGTACAGGCGGCGACACAGCGTCTACAACTTACGACGTTTAATCCGCGGTCAGTAAGCTGATCAAAGCAAAAGGGTGCCCAAGTGGCATCCTTTTTTGTGTCTGTAAGATATTGGTAGATTTAAAAGTTACATTAAACGTTGATTCGTCACGCACTTCTCAGAAATGGGAGAGCATGCATTTGCTAGCAGTTTAATATTTCTCTTCGAAGAGTGAAGCTAAGCCGCTCTCTGCCGTCTCCTCAACTATAAGGTAATAGAAATGACACAACAGAAGCATCCATTTCACACAGCTTTCGTGTTGCTTATGTTCATATTACTGATTACTTACTCCATCTATCGCCTTTATCATCATTTCGTTTTCGAATCTCTACCGCTTCAGCTCAGTAGTGGTTTTCAAGTGGTCTACATTGATGCGTCATATGTTTTAAGTATCGCAAGCTTACTCTTGTGCCCTACATTATTGGTCTATATTTTATTTGATCGAATGACTCAGTTAGTCAAAGTGCCGATTAAAGTGATAACTATAACAGTTGTCTTGTCCCTTATCGTTGCTATTCCAGGTCAAATTTTTGAATTTGGGCGATTGAAATATATTGCAGAAAATAATGGTTACTCAGCGTGTCCACCTTTCACAATTGCATCAAGCGGAATGTTTGTAGAAGCTATGGTAAAAGAAGAAAAATACTGTATAGAACCAGAAATTAATCGTATTGGTATGTATGGTTATTTTCACGAACTCGAACGGATTGATAACTATATCAAGTCACACGGAAATGACATCCAATAGAAAAGAGCGCCTAGGCGCTCTTTTCAGTGGTCGTTTTCTTGTTTTGATAAAACCTGTCTTTTAGGTATAGAATTGCACTGACCACAAGAGCCACTAAAGAAACAGTGAATAGGGCGTACATGCTGAGAATCCATGCGAATGTGGCCGTCAAGAATGCAATGAAGGAAAACATTCTGCTGAAAGACATCACATGGCCAAGTTTGTTACTTTTCATAAACGCCTCCCGAAGCTAAGTGGGGATAGACAATTGTGGTCATATGCCACACTTTTAATTGTCTGCTCTTTTGGGACGTTTCACACAAAAAAGTGGCTAAAGATTTCTCAAAAAAGGTGAAATATTGAACTGGTAGACAAATCGTTAAACTGAGTTGCACAGATATGACTTCGGTTGTCTATCACTTCAAAGTTTTTAACTACGCAGATTAAGGGCATGTAGCGCTATTATTATCGTATTCGAACTCTACGATACACAATTGCAAGTGAACCTACACTCGTAAGCTCATCCCTGTCGTCAGTTACAGTAAAAGCTTTTTTCTCTGTTTAACAATACCTTAGTAACTACGGGCAATTAAATCTGTTTTTCGATCGAAACTCAGATTGCACAAAAGGTGAAAAAGAGTGCTAGGTAAGCCTCTAAACTACGCCTATAATTAGCGCCCACATGGAGGATGTTTATTATATGAACATCCTTTATTTTTTGAAACTAGCAACAAGGATCCAGTAAAACATGTTTTTCTGGTTTTGTTTACGTCGACCAAGAAGGTAATTAACACAGCAAATTGAGGTTCTAAGATGACTCTTAACAAGTACTTTGTTTTCATTCCAGCAGAATTGGAACAGGAAATGCACAAGGACAATCAAGTGATCTCTGAGAAGGAAACTCAACGTCAGGCATTAGTAAAACAGGCACAACAACAAGGCGGCCTGTAAGCTAGGTTTCAAAGAGAAAGAGCACCGCAACGGTGCTCTTTTTGTATCTGAGGTCGTAGAATTAACTTAATATGCCAAGGCTTTTCAACTTTCTGTAAATGGTATTTCGGCTCACACCAAGCATACGAGACGTTTTGCTAATGTTCCCCTGGTTGGCTTGATATGTTTTGAGCAACTTATCTTCGACGGTTGCACGCAGTTCTGAAGTTGGTTCAGCGGATGCTGCTCCTTCTTGAGCTTGGCTGAGTTTCTTACTTAGGTGGGCTGGGACGTGTGTGAGTTCCAATATTTCTTCACCTTGCGCCATTAAGGCGGATACTTTGATTAAACTATCGAGTTCACGCAAATTTCCTGGCCATGAGTAAGACAGCATCAGAGAAAGTAGGTGAGGGCAAAGCTGTTGTTCAGACTCGGCGTGACGCCGATGAATGTTCTCAATCAGTTGTCGTTTGTCATCACGTTCCTCAAAGCGAGGTAGCTCAATGATCAAGCCATTAAGGCGATAATACAAATCTTGGCGGAACAATCCTTCACTGACCAAATGTTCCAGATCTTTATGCGTGGCTGCAATGATTTGCGTATCGACTTGAATACTTTGGTTTGAACCCACGGGAAGCACGGTTTTATCTTGCAATACATGGAGCAAGCGGCTTTGAGCTTCCAAGGGTAAATCTGCGATTTCATCCAGAAACAAAATCCCTTTGTGTGCTTGGCGAATTTTCCCCTGATAGCCTTTGCTGTTTGCGCCAGTAAAGGCACCGGCTACGTAGCCAAATAATTCAGATTCAACCAGATCTTTTGGTAGCGCTCCGCAGTTAACGGAAACCAACGGTCCCGTTTTTCTCTGGCTGTTTTTATGAAGCGCTTTCACAAACTCGTTTTTGCCAACACCAGTCTCTCCGAGAATCAACAAACTGATGTCTTTATCGATGACGCGATTGGCTTGCTGCCAACAGTGCTCAACTGCGGAGTCGCCATAATGAAGATCATTGGACGCCGCTACAGCACGAGACTTGACCTTGCTATCTTTATCGGTAAGCGGTTTTGTTTTGAAAACGAAAGGGTGCTCATTTCCCCGAGTGGATAGAATGTCGTCTAAGGATTGCCCAATGATACTTTTTTGCGCAAAAAGTTGAGAGGCTACTTGATTGTGAGCCAAAACTTGTCCGTCTTCATTTGCAATGATAATTCCTTGCCAACCACTATTCAGTAAACCTTTTTCGCACGCTAAATCCACACGAATATGCCCTTGTGGAATCAAGTTAAGTAGTTGATTCTCCACTTGCTGGACCATGTTTTGTACTAGTACTTGCGTTGAGAAGTCATGTCTCTTTTGCTCGCTTGTAATATCTAATACGCCAATGAGGTTACCAAGATGATCGAAAATAGGATTAGCCGAACAGCTAATAAAACGATGGTGTTGGATAAAGTGCTGATCACCAATAACAGAAACGGGCTTTGCTTCAACCAAAGCTGTACCAATCGCGTTGGTGCCTTTGACCTTTTCTTGCCAGCATGCTCCAGAGCTTAGCGAGATTTCCGTTAACTTTTCACGAAATCTAGGCTGTCCCCAACTGCCGATGATGACACCATCTGAATCCGTCAAAATTAAGCGACTGTCGCTATGAGCAAATAGCTGATTAAACAAAGGGAGCGCAAATTGAGTGACTGCCTCTAGCAAAAAATTGAGTTGGTGACGCCTATCTTGGAGCGTCGCTGGCGTTACTCGAATATCTTCAGGGCGTCGACGCTGTTTTAAACCCGCTTGTTCACTTCTGACCCATGAAGTTGAAAGCCAATTGTTATCGCTAATATGTTGAAGTTCCATGACTGTACCATTTTGTCACAGTGAGGGTGTGCCATTTTGGAACACTTGAACATTGGTGTTCACACCATACATCCGCTCAAACATCGCTCACTTGGTTTGTTATCGCTTGGTAATCATAGTTTTACATTTAATTAACAACAAGCGTGGCGTAGTTGGCGTGTGACTTGCGTAATGCTCTTTGTGAACAGTGCGATACGACACTGCAATAACACATTGAACGAGAAACAAAAGGAAGAGTTATGATCTATGCACAGCCAGGTAGTGAAAATGCCATTGTTAACTTTAAATCGCATTACGATAACTTTATCGGTGGGGAATGGGTAAAACCAACGGGTGGTGAGTACTTTGACAATATCTCACCAATCAACGGACAAGCGTATTGTAAAGTTGCTCGCTCTGGCGAGGAAGATATTAATTTAGCACTGGATGCCGCGCACAACATCAGAGCAAAATGGGCCAAAACCAGCGTGACAGAACGTTCGAACATCTTGCTGAAAATTGCTGACCGTATTGAGCAGCATCTAGAAGAGCTTGCTGTTGCAGAAACTTGGGAAAACGGCAAACCAGTTCGCGAAACCTTGGCGGCAGATTTACCTTTAGTAGTGGATCACTTCCGTTACTTCGCTGGCTGTATTCGCGCACAAGAAGGCAGTGCGGCAGAACTGGATGAGCACACCGCAAGCTACCACTTCCCAGAACCGATTGGTGTGGTTGGTCAAATTATTCCGTGGAACTTCCCAATGTTGATGGCGGCTTGGAAACTAGCACCGGCACTAGCGGCGGGCTGCTGTGTGGTATTGAAGCCAGCAGAGCAAACCCCAACATCCATTCTGGTTCTGATGGAAAAAATCGGTGACCTTCTTCCTCCTGGTGTCATCAACGTTGTAAACGGATATGGTTCTGAAGCGGGTCAAGCATTAGCAACCAGCAACCGCATTGCGAAACTCGCTTTTACCGGGTCTACGCAAGTTGGCAACCACATTCTGAAATGTGCAGCAGACAACTTGATCCCATCGACAGTTGAGTTAGGTGGTAAATCTCCAAACATCTACTTCTCAGATATCTTCGATTACGAAGATGAGTATCTTGATAAGTGTATCGAAGGTACGTTACTTGGTTTCTTCAACCAAGGTGAAGTTTGTACTTGTCCATCTCGCGTACTGGTTCATGAAGCGATTTATGACAAGTTTGTAGAGAAACTGACGAAACGTGCACAGCTGATTAAACAAGGTAATCCGCTCGATACCGATACTCAAGTTGGTGCTCAGGCTTCTCAAGAACAGTTTGATAAGATTTTAAGTTACCTGGAAATCGGCCGTGAAGAAGGCGCAAAAGTGGTCTTTGGTGGGGGAGTGTCAGAACAGCCAGAGTCTATCAACCAGGGGTACTACATTCAGCCAACCATGTTGGAAGGCCACAACAAGATGCGAATCTTCCAAGAAGAAATCTTTGGCCCAGTGATCGCTATCACCAAATTCAAAGATGAGGCTGAAGCGTTGGAAATCGCAAACGACACTGAATATGGCTTAGGCGCAGGTGTTTGGACACGTGATGCGAACGTTGCATATCGTATGGGCCGTAATATTGAAGCTGGCCGGATCTGGATTAACTGTTACCACGCTTACCCTGCACACGCAGCGTTCGGTGGTTACAAAAAATCGGGTATCGGGCGCGAAACGCACAAGATGATGCTGGATCACTACCAGAACACGAAGAACTTGCTGATTAGCTACAGCATCGACCCGTTAGGCTTCTTCTAGTGAAACTAAGTAATTAATAAAGAAAAAGCAGTATGAATCAAAACCCCGAATCTTCGGGGTTTTTTATTAGCGTGAGCTTGTCGGCTGAAGGTTAACTTAGATGTTTAACCTGCTTATATTGTGATATCAGGAACGTTGAATTATCGCCACTTTTCGTTCCATAAGCTTTTCTACGGCGGCGTTTTGCTTGTCAATGTTGAGTTGCGGATCAAAGTCCAAAACGCGATTGCAAGATTCGAGACTGGCAAATTGATTTAAACATTCACCAAGCTCTCTTTTAGAGCTTGTTCGCATCAGACTGCTTTCTGATGAGGAGAGTAGGGTGACTTTACGGCCATGAAACGTTCCTTGCGGCACTGCATCACTTTGCTGCGCTTGTTGAACGTCATGAACCGATGAATTGGTGTATGTGGATTGGATGTCATTGGACATAAAGACACCTAAACTCTCAAGTCTAAAGTTTGTGGCATCGGTGGTGCCTCATCAATAGTTACATGAGAAGACAATAACGCTTCCCAGGACTCGCTGTGCGTCAGCAATTCTGCTAAAGCTGTTTCAAAATATTCGTAATCCAGTCGCCTAATGTTAATGAGTCGGTTTAAACATAGGACGTGTCGGTGGTTATCTAAACTAAAAAATAACTGGTGCTCAGGCCAGTGATAATTAAAGGCCAAAAAAGAACGATAAAGATCGGAATTTACAATTTGAAGGCCAACAATCTCAGCTTCGAGCTGCAGAGTTGTCGATTCAGGATGAAAGATGATATGCACCCTTAGATTATCATCAAAGGCTAAGCTTACTTCATTTTCCGTTAGATGCAGTGCAGGCAAGCCTATTTGATGAGCAAACTTTAGCAAAATCTCATCGATAGTTTGGCGTGCTGACATAGGAATAGTCCCTTTTGAAATTTTATCAAGGAAAATATTAGATGTATCTCTTCATGTTTATCAATATTAGTCGGTTGTTATTATATTTTGGCTTTTAAATGTGTTGAGAGAAATAGAAAGGCAAAAGTAAATGTGTTCAGATGCATATCTCAATGGCAATGAGATATATGAATATCATTTTTCTCTAATAAACTTCAATTAAGGAAGGAATGAAAGTGAGCAGAAACTGCTTTTGAAATTACAGTCCATGTTAACTACGTGTTGTTAAAAAATGCGATTTATTGTCCGCTTGTAGTATAAATATAAGTTGATCTTTTATATTTTTACATAAAGAATTGTGTGAATTTCAAATGAGCTAGATTATATAAAATAAGTTTATGGGGTCATAATGAACAATTCTATATGGGCTGGTTTTATTGGGTTATTCATACTGAGTGGGTGCAGTCAGACTGTGTCCGTTAATGGGGGGGATGGCTTTGATACACAGAGTCAGGCATCAGTCTATGGTTGGGTTTCTGTCGACGGCTACTTTCCACCTTCGATTACTTCTCTTGAAGTGGAAATATGTAAAATTATTGATAATCAATGTTTTAAATCGGCATCTCAGAGCTACCAAGGCGTTCAGTTGCCTGTGCAGTATTCGTTTTTAATTGCACCAATTCAAGCTGGTGAAGGAAAAATGAAGATTATTGGAAAGCTTTATTCAAACGGTGAGCTCGTTGCGGAAAAAGAAAAGAACTATTTATTTTTAGAGGGAAATAAACAAGAAAACTTGATTCTTGTTCCAAAAATAAACAGATAAAATTTTAAGTACTACATTTTTATTAGAATTTTCTAATTTATAAAAATAAAGACTATATCTTTCCTTTTGTGAAAGATTTGTTGTCTTTTATAAACATTAATTACATGACTTTGAAGTCATCGGGTCAGTTGTTTTTTAGACTCATACTTGTTGCAAAAACAGTATTTTTTATGATTATATCTCGCTCCTTGAACACGTTGGCTTGGCGTTTTAGGCTATAAAACATACATTTTTATGATTTTGGAAATTTAATTTTGTTCTCGAAACGATGCCGAAGTCTATTTAATTGTATTCTAATGTATAACAAAACAACCAAACTTAAATAACGAAATCATATTTAAGTTTTGGCTAATGATAAACGCTATCTGATAAAAATAATAAAGACGGACAGCAGAAATTTACTAAGTCAAACTTTTACCTTTAGGTAAAGGTAATGCTTGGGTTATTCGCTAATTATTCGGGGGGTATGGTAAGTGATAGAACTTCTATGCTCTTTTCTTTGCTTCTTTAATTCATACAGCAGTACTTAGAAATAACAACAATCAAAGTAGTGCTTTGAAAGTTTCTCAACATTTGCACTGAGAAACTCAAAATAATGAAGGGTAGAAAATGGATGTGTCAGGCCAACTAAACTCAGAAAGGGTCGACTCGAGTTCACGAAAAATTCGTAGTTTTTCCTGCTATGAAAAATCTGACGAAGTATTTCACTCAGACCAGTCTCACATTGTTGTCGTTCACAATGGTCAGCTTCGAGTTCAAACAGGTGATTGCACAATCGATGTTGCTGCAGAAAATGGGGTATTTCTATCCCAAGGGGATTACTTGTTAGAGTACTCTCCGCTAGATGGGGCATACAAAGCGTCGATTATTGCTTACGACAATGAACTCGTTAGTCAGTTGCTGCAAAAACACAGTGATCTCTTGATGATGCTGCCTAAGGTAGACAAAGTTTGTTCTGGTTTGTTTACTTTTGGTTTGAACATACTCGTTGAACAAGTGCTTTCTAGCATGCAGACGCTTGAGCAACAAGCGTACCCTGATGCCATTATGTGCCTAAAATACGAAGAACTACTCATTCTCTTGCTACACAGCAAAGGAGGAGAATCACTGTATGCGTTGCTGTCACAACAAACAAACCGTACGTCGGAACGGTTACGTCGATTTATGGAACAGCATTACTTAAAAGAATGGAAGTTGACAGACTACGCGCAGGAGTTTGGTGCCAGCTTAACCACTTTTAAAGAGCTTTTTAATGAGCACTATGGCATTTCTCCAAGAGCTTGGATCAGTGAGCGTCGACTACTGCATGCTCATAAACTGCTGTTGACGAGCAAGATGAGCATCGTAGATGTGGCGATGGAGGCAGGGTTTTCCAGCCAGTCTTACTTTACGCAGAGTTACCGTCGTCGTTTTGGAACGACCCCAAGCCGCGTACGTTCGGGAGACGATCAAGTGGCTATCGCGAAATGAAATGACTTGAGACTAAAATTTTCTGACTAATTTTGAAAGTCACTCACCAGTGTAAATTCTATTATGTATCGTGTAACAACGAACGATTAAAAATTATTACATCTCTTTCTTTCTGGATTGTTCGAAAGGGGTGCGGAGACGAACATAAATGAAAAAGCAGCATTGGCGACGCCGTTCGCTTTTTCCAGACAGCATAGTGACACAGCGGAAAGTGACTGTTTTACAAAGAGGAGCTCGTTATGAAAACGCCTCGAAACCTACGCAGGATCTCAATGTTGTGCACGTCAATCACCGACAATTGTTGAGTGAAGGCGTCATAAATTATGAGCAGTTATCTTTACTTCAACGCTTGTTGGATAGAAATGTCGTCGATAGCCTGTGCGCTAGCCAGTTAGTAAAAACGTATCAAAAACTTGGTGCTTCGATAGACCGGTTTGCTATGCGTTTATTTTTGGAAATTGGATCGCAGATCAGTGATAGCAGCACAATCACAACGTTCGAACAAAGGCTGGACTACATCAACTCTCGTCTGGGCTTTCGCTTTAATTTGGCTGTCCCAAAAACGTTGATGCTTTGTTTCCATTTATCACTCAACGAGTGGATTAACCGACAAGTCGATCAAAGTGCTCTTCATGCTTCGATTAAAGTTGAACAACTTATCAATCAACTCGATATTCAGAAGGAATATTGGTCGAAGCTATCAGGGGAAGACACCAGTGCCGTCTTTGTTCAACAGCAACTCGATCTTATTAAGAGCCAGCAGCATCAACTTAAAAAGCAACTTGGGACGTTAAGCGAACAACAGTTGCAAGTGATTGAATGTCATCGTTTGTTAATTGAGAAGTGGCAACCGTCTTTAGACGAGCTGAAAGGGTTCGCGGAGTACACCTCGACAACCGAACAATTTATTTCTGAGTGGAAAAATTGGTGTTCGGAAGTACGACTTGAAGCCCCTGAGCTGAACGAAGTTTGGGATGCATGCGATGTGGTTTACAACGACCAAAATGCGGTTGCGAAAGTATGGCAATGGTTCAAGAACATGCAAACTGTTGGTGATATCGATCACTACTATTTTGATACTCAAAGTGGTCAGTGCGGCCAGGCTTGCAATCACCTCAGCCAGATCTAAATAGGGCGTTAAATGTTAGATAAGATGATGAAATCTTTAGCGGAAGCGCTAAAGGTAGGGGATTTTATTGCCTCAGAAAATGGTTCTTACAACATCGAGGTTGACCAGTTATCACTGACCATCAAGCAACGTGCGTCATGGATTTTATGGGAAGCGACGTTACCCTTCCAATTTAAAGAGCATCTAGATTATCAACAAGAACAAGCGTTACAACGTTGCATGCAGCTCTCATTAAAAACCATTCGTGCGGATGGCGGCGTACTGACAACCAATGATGATCAGCAATTGATTTTGCAAAGTAAAGTACGGGTTGAGGACTGTTCGGTGGAACGGTTCTCTGCTTTGCTTTCTAAGCACGTCAATCTATGTGAGCGTTACATTGCATTATTGGAACAAGAACGTGTGAACCACACAATCAACCATACAGTGTGGTTACCATGATGCTAAAAATCTTTCCCAACATTAGACGTGCTGCAACAAAGGCATTGTTATGCGCAGTGAGTGTTGTTCCTTTGGGATATGCGCAAGCAACAGACTTACACTGGCCCGAACAACCGTTCCGCTACTATGCAGATAACGACTCATTAAAAGAGTTGTTGAATAACTTCGGTGCAAATTATCGTGTCTCGGTTTCTGTTAGTGACAAAGTCAACGATCGAGTGAATGGGCGTTTTACCCCTGAAGATCCGGCGGAATTCCTCGATTACTTATCGCAAGTGTACAACTTGATGTGGTATTTCGATGGTGCCGTCTTACATGTCTATAAGGCGACAGAAACTCGCTCACGTTTACTTCAATTGGAATTACTTACGGCTAGAGAGCTACGCAGTACGTTAATTTCCACCGGCGTTTGGGATTCTCGTTATGGTTGGAGAGCCGCTGAGAGCAAAGGGTTAGTCTATCTTGCGGGTCCTCCACGTTATGTCGACTTAGTGGTACAAACGGCGGAGGCATTGGAAACGCGCTTGCTGCAGAAATCGAATTCAACCGACGAATTATTCGTTGAGATAATTCCTTTGAAGTACGCTTCTGCAACGGATAGAGAAATTGCATATCGAGATCAGACAATTACGGTCCCTGGCATCGCATCGGTGTTAAAACGGGTCGTGTCTGGTGTTCAAACGCAAGTGACGAGTGCGTCTAGCAAAGAAGTTACCAGTTCAGATAAGCCTGTAAAAAGTAATAAAACCGCCTCAGTTCATGGTGGCGCAACAGTTGAAGCAGAGCCGGGCCTTAATGCGATTATCGTTCGTGATACTCAAGCACGATTACCGCTCTATCGTAAACTGGTCGCGCAATTAGACCAGCCGCAATCAAGAATTGAAGTCGCGCTATCGATTGTCGATATCAGTGCCAACGATTTAAGTCAGTTAGGCGTGGATTGGCGAGCGGGAGTGTCTGTCGGAAACAACCGCATTGTCGATATCAAAACAACAGGGGATGTGAATTCGGGGGATGTGACGCTCGGCAGTGGACAGAACTTTAAGTCCTTGCTTGATTCAACCAACCTAAATTACTTGCTGGCTCAAATTCGTTTATTGGAATCCAAAGGCAGTGCTCAAGTGGTTTCAAGACCAACATTGTTAACTCAGGAAAATGTCGAAGCGGTACTGAACAACAGCAGCACGTTTTACGTCAAGCTGGTTGGTAAAGAAACCGCAGCGCTGGAAGAGGTCACGTATGGCACGTTACTGAGAATTGTCCCACGTATCGTTGGTGATAGATTTGCTGCACGACCTGAAATTAACCTGAGCCTTCATCTCGAAGACGGTGCAAAGATCGCTGATGGTGGCGTCGATGATCTTCCTTCCGTTCGTAAAACTGAAATCAGCACCTTAGCGACGGTTAAACAAGGGCAAAGCTTACTTATCGGTGGTGTGTACCGAGATGAAGTGAGCCATCAGTTACGTAAAGTGCCATTGCTAGGAGACATCCCATATTTAGGCGCGCTGTTTAGAAGTAATACCAATACTAAGCGCCGCACAGTACGAATGTTTATTTTAGAACCTCGAATTGTTGTGGATGGTATTGGCGATAGTGTGTTGATTGGCAACGAATATGACTTGCGACCAAGTATCGGCAAGCTTAACAACATCTCCAACAATAGCGCTGAATTTAAATCGGTAGTGGAAGTATATAGCTGCACATCGAGGGTTCAAGCCGAGCGCTATCAACAAGACTTATTGTCACAGCAAAAGTCGTCTCAATTAACGCAGTGCCGATTACCAACAGGGCAAAAGGGTTGGCGGGTGAAAGTATTGGAATGTGATGACTCACAAAGTGAGTGTGTGCGCCCTTCAGAGGAGTCTTAACCGCGATGCAGCAATGGAAAATTCGTATTTTATCAGGCGTGCATACCGGAGTAGAAGTCACCTTACCTGAAGGTGCTCTCGTGCTTGGCTGTGACGACTTTATTGCTGATCTTGTACTGTCTGATGCTGGGGTCGAAGCGAACCATTTCACCCTCGTTTGCCAGCAAGACTCGGTCATTTTACGAGGCTGCGAAGAGGCAAATATTAACAGTGAAGACATCGCTGTTGCAGGTGATGGTATCGAGTTGTCACGCCATGCTGTTGTCTCGGTCGGCGTTGTGAAGTTCGCTCTGGGATACGCGGAAGATGCGTTAATTGTGAGTAACGTCAGCGACGAATCTAGCCAACAGAATACACCTGTGGTTGCTGTGCAACGCTCTAGCTGGAAAAAAACAACGCTCATCGCTTTGCTTTGTAGTTTTGTCCCGAGTGTCATTTTTGCCGGTATGTGGTACAGCCAAGCTAACGGAAACAACAATGAAATTGTTACAGAAGCAGAACCCATTGTTTTGGTACGTAACATCTTAGGCGAGCTCAAACTTAGCGACGTTCGCGTGGAATGGAATGCCGCCGCACGCCAAGCAGTCTTAGAGGGCTATGTTGAAGACCGAACACAGAAACTCGATCTGCTTGGTCGAATTGATGTATTGGGCATCAATTACAAAAGTGACTTAAGAACGATGGAAGAAATCCGTCGCGGGGTTCGATTTATTTTGCGCAACCTCGGCTATCACCAAGTGAAAGTCGAAAATGGCGATGAGACCGGCACACTGCTGCTGACGGGCTATATCGATGATGCCAGCCGCTGGAACCAAGTTGAACAAATTTTGGAGCGAGACGTGCCTGGTCTTGTTGCGTGGAAGGTTGAACTGCAGCGAGCGGGTGCCTACATGGATACGCTAAAAGCGTTATTGACGGATGCGGAGCTACTGAAAAAAGTCCAGTTGGTCACCAGCGGTGATCGCATCGAAGTTCGTGGTGAGCTTGATGATATCGAAACGACTCGATTTTACGGTGTGACCCGAGACTTCCGGGAACAATATGGTGAGAAACCGTACTTAGTTTTGAAATCCATACCTAAGGTGAGTAAAGGCACCAACATCGATTTCCCGTTTCGTAGCGTTAACTTTGGCCAGGTTCCATATGTGATTCTGACCGATAACGTTCGCTATATGGTCGGTGCAAGAACGCCTCAGGGCTACCGAATATCCAGTGTTACACCTGCTGGTATTGAGTTGGTTAAAGGCGGGCGGGTGATAACAATAGAACTTGGATATGAAGGTGAGACGAACAATGACAAATCTTGAACAAATTTTAAATAACGACACAAACGGTGCGGAAGTGCACAAGATTAAGAGCAAGCTCTTAGAAGCACAAGCGGTGGTGAAACGTCAGTTGGATTTAGGGTGCTCACCACAGCAGTACCAATTGCTACTCAAACAGTATGAAGCTTACACAGCCGCCCATGCGGTCGTTGAATCATACGAAGCTAACTAAAAAATACGAGGAAGTCTTATGTCATTTTACGATGCTAGTAACAGTGTAAACCTTGATGATGTTAAAGCTAAGTTAGAACAACAAGCGAAAGATGCCAACACAGAAGTGACGGCAGCCATCAAGAACCTAGAAACCAATGCCGATGATCCATCAAAGCTTGCCGAGCTTCAGCACGCGATCAACAAATGGTCTGTTGTTTACAATATCAATGCGACCACGACTCGTGCGATTAAAGATGTGATGCAGTCGATTCTCCAGAAGGTGTAAAGCATGGAACGAGAAACGCGCCAACTGCTGGCTGAAATCGCACTGATGGCAACAGGTATGCATCGTCATCAAGAAGCCAACACGATTGCAGACGGCCTTGAAGCAAGCTCAGGTTCTGAAGAGACCGTTGCGATGATTCGTGCAATGAGCCTCATGAATAAAGGCTTGTATGAAGAGGCTCATCAATTACTCGAACCACTTTGTAACGCCTATCCAGATCTGATCAGCTTAGCGGCTCTTGCTTCTGCCAAAGCCGGTTTACTGAGCAAAGCGGAAAGCTGGGTAGAACTTGCGTCACAAGGAAGCGAAGAAAGCCAAGCATTTGCTGCGAGCTTTTCTCAGGACATTAGGAATCTTGGATGATCATTGATTCAAGCAACCTAAGTCTTCAACACCAATCTTTGCGTCAGTCGGAGTCGCGCCATTATGAGCGGAGCGATGAAGACAAGATGAAAGCACTCATGGAGCGAAGTGACAAGCAAGAGAAAGTTTCACATGTTTCTCCAAAAGAGACGCTAGAGAAAACAGAAGCCAAACTGGCGGAGATTAAAGCGTGGTACGAATCATTAAAAGACGCAGAGGTTGTCAGTAAACAAAGTGTCTTATCATCGTTAAATGAAGCGTTCTCCGACCCTCAAGTTAAACGAGAGGCAATGTGGTACGCCTTTCATGAGGCGAAGAGTGCAAAAGGCAACGAACAGCCACAATCTGATTTGTTAAAGGTGTTGAAGCAGGAGTTACTAGGGAATTTTTCGGGACAGCTTATTGCCGAACCACCTGCTGATAAAACAGCACTAAAAGCAATGCTAGCGCAGCATTTTCCACTGGGTGCCCAGAAAGAACAAGCCTTATGGCATTGCTGGGCAGAGTTGAAGTCGTTACCTGGTATGGCATCAACACTGGACATGGTTCGTGATGAACTTAGCTTCATGATCCAAAAAAATGCGATGGTGAAAAACATCATGACTCACAGTCACAAGTTAGATTTATCTTAGGAGTACATATGATAAACACGCAGTACACCGAGGTGATGCAAACCAACATTGATAAGTTACAGGATGCGCAAGTCGAAGACGGTTTAAGCGAACGTTTTGAGCAAGCCATGTCGGTTCCCGAGGCAAGTAATGGCCTGGAGGGAGGTTTGCTAGAAAACATCAGCGAGTTGAAAAACACTATCGATAACGCGAAAAGTAACTTGCAAGACAACATGAAGATGGTGGGTGATGATCCGGCGCAATTACTGCAAATGCAGTGGGCGCTGACACGTATTACTTTTCAAGAAGAGCTGATCGCGAAAACCGTGGGTAAAACCACACAAAACGTAGAAACCTTATTGAAGGCACAATAGTGATGATGAATAAAATGAGAGCAGTTTTCATCATGCTCACGTTGTTTCTGGTAGGTTGTCAGACCGAGCTATACACCAACGTTACTCAGAAAGAGGGTAATGAGATGTTGTCGATCTTACTATCCGAAGGTGTCGTTGCAACAAAAGAGCCTGACAAAGACAACACCGTCAAGTTAATGGTAGACAGTTCCCAAATCGCCTTCGCGGTAGACGCGCTAAAGCGAAAAGGTTATCCAAGAGAGCAGTTTTCCACACTGAAAGAAGTGTTTCCCAAAGACGATTTGATCTCGTCACCATTAGCAGAACGAGCACGTTTGGTATACGCGAAATCTCAAGAGCTCTCCTCAACCTTATCTCAGATTGATGGCGTGCTAGTGGCACGTGTTCATGTTGTTTTGGAAGATCAAGATCTGCGTCCAGGAGAGCGCCCAACCCCAGCTTCTGCCTCCGTATTTATTAAACACGCAGCAGATATTGCGCTTGATTCATATGTTCCGCAGATCAAATTATTAGTGAACAATAGTATTGAGGGGCTGAACTACGATCGAATCAGCGTAGTGATGGTACCCTCATCAGAGGTTCGAGTTGCTACTCAAAACAATCAATTTAAAAGCATTTTGTCGGTTCAGGTCACCAAAGAGACGGCGAATAATCTTATCGCCATTTTGGTGTTCTTGGTAGCGGCACTCATCGGCTCGAATATCGCTACTTTTACATGGTGTCGTAGGAACACGAAGCGTGGTTAAACCAGAAACACCACTCGCGCAGGTACAACACCAGTTTAACTATGCGCCTTGCCAGTACATCCATAGAAGTTGGATAGAGCAAAAGCAGCCTTGGTTACTAAATATCGAAGGCTGGAGAGATAACCCCATGTTCAACCAATGGTGTATCAATGAGTGGGCGTTATCTCCCGTTCCTGAGATGGCTTTTAACAGACCTTGTCATAGTTTGGCATTGCTCCCGACAGACGCGTTGAATCAACTCGTATTGATGGTGGGTGGAGCTTTGCATTGCGTTGCGATGCGAAGCGTTGTCTTAAAACACCCGAAACAGGTTCTGAACAACGTTTTTGGTTTGGAAGGCGCTCGGTTCTTAATTCAAAACGGGCCGATGCTGTTATCCAGCTGGCCGCAAGGCTGGCAGCGTTCGTTACCAGAACTACTGGATGAAAGGTCTGTTGAAGCAAGCATGAGGGCGCTGGGATATTTTTGGATGAGGTTTATTTTGATTAACTCACCGGAAGATGTTGTTCTTCGTTGGCAATTCAAATTGGAAAAGCAACTTAGCGAAAACGCGGAAACAGCTAACTGGTTGGAAGCGGATCAACGAGATCTGGCGTATCGACTCACAAAAAAAATCGCAAAACAGGTTATTCCTCAATGGTTTCATTTGTTGAAATAAAAACAGACAATTTGCAGCTGGCACCTGGCTTAAAGGTGCTGAAAGCGAAAGATTATGCCAGTTATCTGGATTCGCAACACTTAGTTGAAGCCGCGAACTCCAAAGCTGAAAGCATCATTGCTAATGCCCAACAAGCCTACGAAACCGAAAAACAACGTGGTTATCAAGATGGCCTTGCACAAGCCAAGATTGAAAATGCGCAAACGATGGTTGAAACCTTAGCACGTTGTAATGACTACTATCAGCAAGTCGAAGAAAAAATGACAGGTGTGGTGTTAGAAGCAGTACGTAAGATCATCGATACCTTCGATGATGTCGATACCACGGTGAGTGTAGTTCGAGAAGCGTTGCAACTGGTGAGTAACCAAAAGCAGGTCATTTTACATGTCCACCCAGAGCAGGTTGTTGAGGTGAGAGAAAAGGTGGCTGGTGTATTAAGTGATTTCCCTGAAGTCGGTTACGTTGACGTGGTAGCAGATGCGCGCTTGAAAAATGGAGGCTGCATTTTGGAAACAGAAGTTGGGATCATCGACGCCAGTATTGATGGACAGCTGCATGCATTAAAGCAAGCCATGGTGAAGCAGCTCAGCGAGCGTAAAATTACGATTCATGAATAAACCTCAAAAACTCAGCACTTGCTGAGTTTTTTCATTTTAATGCCTTTAAACAAAAAAAATCCGACCATTTCTAAAATATTCACTGCCATAAATCCTTAAGAATACACCTAAGAAAGCTGCTTAGTTGATAAGTGTTGCAACCAAGCAGCGCCTCTAAAACAAAAATAGGATTATTTAGTCGAATGGCTAATGGATTTATAACTTCTTTACTGACAGATTTTGCCAGCCGCTGCCAATTGGAGCCGTTGGTTTTTGATGAAGATGATTGTTGCCATCTACTCGTTGAGCAAAACACAGCAATCACAATTCGTGCACAAGAAGATCGTGTGACGCTTATCGGGCTGATTTCAGGTAATAAACCGAGTGCTGATATTTTGCATCAACATATGAAAGGTGCCTTAACGCAAGGCTCTCCAGCGGTATGCTGGGAGGAAGAGACCGGATATATCGGTTTCATACACCTGCCTCAGCAACTGCTAACTGCATCTTTTTTCGATGAGTCATTTGCGAATTTCATCGAGTGGTTAAAAAGTGCGAATACACAAGAAGTAACCAATAAAACAATCGAAGTACCGGAAACGAATACCACTCATTTTTCCACATTAAGGGTTTAAAACATGATCAGTTTTGGAAGTGTTAGCGCGTTGCAGGCCGCCATGCCGCAAGCTCGTAACGAGATACTTAACGAAGGTAAGCTGAGTATTGGTGGCAAAGAATACCAAATCAACGCAGCGACCCAAGAATTTACTCGCGCCAATCCTACGAATGGTGCAGTAGCGCGATTTTTTGAAGCGACAGGAAAACTGTTTCGCGAAGGTAGCCCACAATCGGTAGCGAAAGCCCTTACAAAAGCCGTATTTGATAATGAGCAAGGACAAGCTCAGCGTTTACAAGCTGCTTCTTCTGTTGAGCATGGACAAATGTTCTTCAAGGATGGAAGCATAAAAACCGCATCAGATGTCTTAAATGCCTTTGCGAAGTTAGACAGTAAATCAGTTCAGTCGAACTCTGCTGAGCTAAACCAGTTAGCAGAGCGAGCGATGACAGAGGCAATGTTAGAAACCGATTCTGGTAAAAACCTCACATCACTGATTGGCGAAAGTGCAGCGAAGTCGCTTGCTGGACGTGTAGTAAAGGACTACGGCGGTGGTGTATCTGCAGCGCAGAAAAACCCGGCAGGTAGCATTAATCAAATGCAAGCGGTGTTTGATATGGAGGTGATGCATCTTAAATCGGCGCAACGTCATATCGAAGGTCTAGCAAGCACCGATCTAAGCCAAGGTGTATACGCTGAAGGACTGGCAGAGGACGCGTTTAACAAAAGTGGCGTAACCAATAATGTTGAAAGAGCTGCGGCGTGGATCATTAATGCTTCTAACTCTAAAGGAAACGATGCCGAAAATATTACGTCTTTACTGAAAGAATACGCGTCTAATGGTAAAGACTTATTGAATATGGAAAACCTAAAAGAGCTACACGCTCGATTGGTGCCTAATGTTGAGCGTGATTACCGAGGGCCAAATATTTCGGGTGGCACTTTGCCTTCAAGTATTGGCGGTGAGGGCATGTTAAAGCAGCACATTGAAGGCTTTTTGAAAGAGAATCCTGTAGAAGATAAAGACTTAGGTAAACATTTGTTCGCCGGAGTTATCGGGTACCATGGCTTTACCGATGGAAATGGTCGCATGGGGCGTATGCTATACGCGATAGCAGAACTTCGTAACGACTCGTTCAATCCTTTAGCTATGGATGCAGAAAATAGCCTTCACGGTATTAAGTGATTTTTTACTTCTATTTAATTTTTGGAGCGGCGATTGCCGCTCTTTTATTTTCCAGCTTAACCTTAATTTTTCTTCTCAATAAAACGGCTAATCGCAATAAAAATGAGACGTTGAAATAAAGTGTCGGTTTCTATCTCGCCATAAAATCTCTTTTATCCTTATTCGCTTATTTAAATGAGCCGTTATACCCAAGTGGCTTCGCTGAAACAAATATATCGATGTCACTTAGTTATAATAAATTAGACAGGACACAACATGGATACAGGAAAGATTAATATGCTTCTCTCTGAGCTAGGAGAAGTGCTGAACTTTGAGCGCGTGACAGCGTATGACGATCAAATGTGGTCACTGCATTTTGCTGAAAACAACAGTGTCGATGTTCTGCTCGTAGAGGAAAAAGGCGAGTTATTGATTTCCAAAAAACTGCTTATAGAACAAGATGATATTACGCTAGATAAACTTCAAGTTTTACTTGAATACAACTTTTTGTATCGAGAAACAGGTGGTGTGCAGTTTTGTGTGAATCCAACACGCAAAGACGTTGTTCTTCAAGTTGCTATCGCGGCTGGAAGTGAACTCACCAACATTGCTAACTTAATCATTCAGTTGAATGAATTAGTTGATACTTGGGTACAGTTATTTCAAAACAACACGGTTGTAGATTTTAGCCAAACAGACGTACACGCATTTATTCAAGTTTAAGGCATCACACATGGTCAATATTAATACATCGCACATGCACTCGTTGAGTCAGTTAACGTCACATTTGGCGACACAAAATCAAGCTGACGACAAAGAGGTTCGAGCACACAACGGCAAAGATATTTTTGTTAAAGAGGGTGCACCAAAAAATAAAAGTATCAGCGCGCGTATTAGCCACCAGAATAAAGCGAAAGATATTGTAGTGAACCTGCTTACTAAGCAGGGTATTCCTAAAGATGTTGCGAAGCTCATGCTGAAAAATGTGTTGAACGGTGAAAACAAGTTAACGCTTGGGAGCCTGAAAAATCTTGAGAGATTGTCGTCTGGCCCTAGCTCAAATTGGCCAACGGCACAAACGGCAGCCTCTTCTTCCAAAACCAATAAAGCCTCATCGAGTGTCGCGCTTATCAACGAACATAAAGCCAACCTTCAAAAGCTTGGTGATTTTGCCTGTACGGACTTAAATACGTTCGGTGTTAAGGGGTCACAGTTTTATGAAACAAAAGGAAAGCCACGACTAAAAGAGCTTCACGCGGATCAAGCGCGAATCATGCAAGATCACAGAGCGACGATGTCCGCAAACGGAGTTCAAGCTGCAGCACAAAGAGGAACCGCACCGCAATTAAGCACTCTACAGAACATTGCTAAGGCAGTACAAACCGCGAAATCCGGCTGCTGTACTACATTTGCCTTTGCTGCCGCCGCTGAGATGATTCAAGGCATGTCAGGAACACCTGAAAGTGAACCCAAAGTAGAAGTGGTTGCGTTTAAAAAGGGTCATTCAGGTACACACCTTTATGTACTGGTTGGTCGACAAGAGGGGAGCGACATAAAAGATCCATCAACGTGGAGTAAGGATGTGAAAATTGTTGACCCGTGGGCGACATCTGCATTCGGTGCACCAATGTTTGGAGATGCACAACGACCACCTGTTTCGAATATGTTCCCGCCAACAGAAGTCATTTTTGATAGCCATAAACTGGGTTAGTCACTCTGCAAAAGAAGTGAGCAAATACACCATGCTAAGCATCTAACCTTTATTGAAAGAGCAGCTCTGAGCTGCTCTTTTTTATTACTCTGGCAACTCGATTTTAGAGCGAGATTTCTGCGGAAAACCTCACAATGAAGGCGAAAAAGTGACAAAAATAAAGCCATTACCGACATCGTTCAATCTGCAATCGTTGTTCAATAGAGTTATTGAAACAAAAGGAAAAAGTTATGAACACGATTCAACAACTGCTCTTGGAGTTTTGCCAACTCAATGAGTTGCCCGAACTGAATTTTGAAGAAAATGAACGTTGTCAGCTACTGGTCGATGATCGCTACATGTTGTATTTCATCGCGACAGATACGGATGATTTGATGTTGTCTGTAACGTTCGGAGGGTTAGAAAAATCCGGTGAACAACGACTAAAAGGTTTAGAGCTTCTTGCTCATGCTAACTATCAAGGAATTGGTAGTGGCAGCCTCGCACTTGCTTTAGCTCCAAATGGTCGACAGCTTGTCTTAGCAGGACGTAAACCCTTTGAGCATCTAAATACGACGAACCTTACCGCTTGGTTTCACGAAGTTATTGAACAGGCCGAGCTGTGGCAAGCGCGTTTCGCAATGTTGGATCAAGCGATTCCAACCACCTCTAATCATGAACAAGCTCATGTTCAATCACTTCGTGTGTAGGAGAGAAAAATGGTTAATACAACACAAAAAATCAGCCAAAGCCCAGTACCTGATCTAGAGCAGTTTCGTGCAGTTGCTGCGCAAAAAGATGACCGAGTGATCAGTAAAAGAGGTGAAGTAAAAGAACCTTCCACATTCCACAAAGGTCACAAGTTTGCTTCTATTCACGAAGGCGTATTGAGAAGCAAATACACTAAGTTTTTCCAAGAAAACATCAAAACTCACCTTGATTTAAAACAAGCGCTACTTAAGCAAGAAAAACCTGAGGTTGCGCTGTTGGCTTACTCCCTAGTGAGTCCTTCAGGCTATCGCGGTGAGCCACTTACTGAGCGTAAAATCTTAGAAGTTGTCAGCCTATTGGATGAAATAAAAGTGAGCAGCGATACGTACCAGCAGCTTAAAAATACGTTTGATGCGATCAGCAAAGATCCGCGTATGCAGGTGAGCTTAGAAGCCCAGTATCCGGGAAAAATGGATGGCTTTGCTGCTGAACTGCTGCAGATGGGCAAAGAAAAGCTAAAAGGTTCTGGTGTTAACGCCGTTATTAACTTGGCATTACCTGGCGTTGGCTTATTGATTTCTACAGGTCGAGAGTTGCACAAAGCGGCCGTAAATGGTGATGCTGAGGCTTACCATCATCAGTTAGAACAAATTTCACAGTTGCCAGGGCGAGATCAACGTCTTTCTATGCCGATGCAGCAAACCTTGGCTCAAGGTCATGCGATACTGTCGGCTGAAGGTGGCATTGGAGCTACGTTAGGTATGGCGACGGGGAGCCTGGGCACGTTCGGTGTTAGCTCTGTAGCAACGGTGGGCGTCACACCGATAGCAAAAGAGGCAATCGGTTCTGCGGCAACGACTGCTATCATGAGTGGCGGTGGCTTTGTGGCGAACCAAGCTGGGGCATACGGGCTAAATACGGAAGTAAAAGAGCAACTTATGCAAGGCGAAATGTCTGGTGTTTTACCTAGACTTGAAGTTTCCAATGCAAAAGGAGACTTTACCTTCAGTATGCAAGATCCGGCTTCTGTCCGCGCATTAATGGCGTACCTTGGCCCTAAGGAGAATACTGCAATGACTTCTCCTCAAGCGCCTAAAGAGGCACAAGAGATGGAAGCCGCTCGATTAACACTGAAAAAGATGTTGGGTTCAGAGCCAAGTGAGCACTTGGTTCCTGACGTAGACTCTATCTTGAAGCTAAGCCCAGAGGATGCACCAAGTAAAACCGAGTCTATTGCTAACGGGGCGTTTAAAAAACTGTTAGGAGAAGATTGGGATTGGCTCATGCCAGCTGTTCGAGCGATTGATAAAGGGGAAGCAAGTAAAATCAACGAAAAGCTCACCTACAAGCTCCCCCTAGATGCAGCAAACGGACGGGTTTATCTTGATAAATGCCCAAACCTGAGTGACGTCCAATTAGATGCGCTAGAAAAACTAGGCTCACCAAGTCAATTGCGATTGATGTACTTGGCAGAAGGCTGGGTGTAATTTCAAATGGTAAAGTAGGGAGTAGGTGCTGCTCCTTACTTTATCTACCGTCAGCGTTACTTTTTGGGGCTGGCTCATCGCCATTGAATTTAATTTTTCGACTGAAGAAACAAACACACAAGTGTCAACGTTATACCAACCCAACCAATGAGAGAAATTTCTTCCCCAACAATCGCAACTGCTAGTGCTGCTGCGATAACAGGTTCAAATAGCGTGAGTATACTAGCTCCACTGGCTGTAACAAACCGTAGCCCAAACCCAAAAGCGATGTAACCTAACCCCATTGGAATCAAGGCCATGTAGAGCATGACCGTCGTATTAGTTGACGATGCAAATAGATTATCACCCGTGATAAAAAGTGTTGGTAGAAGCAAAACTCCACCAATACCAAAAACACTTCCCATGGCCGTTTGCGATTCAATGCCGTGGTCAATCATAGCCTTTACTCCCCATGAGTAAATGGCGTACGTCAAACCTGCCAATAGGCCAAGTAATACACCCCAATGCTTCATATCCTGATCAAATAAGCTATTTGCGGATGACTCAGAAGCCAGCAACAAGGTAATGCCAATGACCCCGATTGCGAAACTCATCATCCAGCGCTTGGTTATGGTCTGATTTCGGCTAAAGAGACACTCTAACAAAGCAGAAAAGAAAGGAGCAGTGGAGATAGAAATAACCGTACCAATAGCCACACCGGCGAATCGCATTGATGAATAAAAAGCCAGTGGGTAGGTGGCTAAGGCGATAATACTAACCAGTAACGTTTTCTTCTTATGTACGACTTTTCGAAAATCTCTCTTCAGTGACTTCGCAGACAGACATGCTTGCATAAATCCACCAATACCCATAGAAAATGCGCCAATGGCGAGAGCACTGACATCCGGTGCCAAGCTGGCAGCGGTGCCCGTCGTTCCCCACAGGGTTGAAGCAAAAAGTATGGATAAAGTTCCTAATTGATAGTCGGTGAAATGTTTTTTTAACACTGTAATTTCTACCTAGTGAATGGCTGTTTTAGGGTAGAAAGAATAAAAGAAAGCGATAGAGATTTTTGTGCTGAAAAGACGGAATACTTGTTCCAGAGGACTATTTTAGTGACTACCGGGAAAACTCTCTAGGAGACATACCAAAATGCATTGAAAACCGTCGACTAAACGCGGAAAGGTCACTATAGCCAACTCGTTCAGCTATCAACTGAACTGGAAGGTCTGTATGAGTCAGTAGTGCTTTGGCTTTTTCCATACGTTGTAGTGTAATGTACTTATGGACGCTCACTTTTAGCTGCTCTTTAAAAAGCTTTTTAAACTGCGTCGGACTCAAGCAAGCGGCATTCGCTAATGAGGCAATGGTGAGTGGCTGATCAAGCTGCTCGGCGATCACAACCTGTACATCTCGAATACGCGAATCTACGGAGCGAGACCGCTTTTGCTGCTCCAGCAACAGATAGAAGGTTGCAACCATTGAGTTTTCAATTTCATCATTAACCTGATACTCAAGTTGCTTTTCGACAAACTGGATAAAGCTCAGTAGAGGCGGGCTAATCGAAAACACAGCCACACTATTATCCATCAAATGAGTGGGCAAAGTGGTCATATCCGCAACAATAAAGCGTGATGACTCTTCGGCATTAAAACCGTGAGCACAACTTTTGGGGATGACTATGCAGTCGCCAATCGCCACCTTTCCGACATAGCTATCCATATCAATATGTATGTTGCCCTGGAGAGGAAGCACCAGTTGATGATAATCACTATGAGTATGTCGGCTCATACGTTTCGTGTAGGAGCGAATGCTTAAGCTAGATTTCATAAAAACAACATACAGTTAAAGGATACCGCATTATAGCGTTGAAAGTATCGAGGTTGAAAGCTGGGTAGTTGTAAGCCCAGATCTTGAATGGGATGTGGTTTGTTAGTCCGCCTCGGACTCTAACGAAGCCAACCAACGAAGCACTTCCGCAGTTGCCTCAATAAGATCGCTTGGGATGTACTGGTCGACGTTACCGTCGGCGTATAGTGCACGAGCAAGAGGGACTTTTTGCATCACAGGCACGCCTTCCTCTTTAGCGATTGCGACCATACGTTTGGCTACCGCATCGGTTTCCATCAAAGTGATGACGGGCAGGGGCGTTTCGCCTTTCTTGTAATAAAGGCCAACCGCGATATGTGTTGGGTTTGTAACTAATACATTAGAACGTTTAACGTTTTCGCGTTGATTGGAGGCTTGTAGCTCTTGGTGCAATTGACGACGTTTGCTTTTTATTTCTGGACTGCCTTCCATCTCTTTGTATTCGCGCTTCACTTCGTCCTTGCTCATTTTGAGCTTTTTCGTGTGATCAAATTTCTGGTACGCAAAATCTGCGGCAGCGATGACGATGAAGCCTACCGAAGAGATAATCATTAATTGTTTAATCATGACGCCAGTAATGGTCGGGACACATTCTAGCCCACAAGTTGGAATTTGCATTAAAGCGTTGATGTTACCGCGTAACGTCACCCAGATAATGCAGGAAAGAAGAGAGACTTTAAGGATCGACTTGATAAACTCAATCACACTCTTAAGGGAAAAAATGCGTTTGGCACCTTCGACGGGATTGATCTTTTTGATGTCGGGTTTAACGGATTCACCACTAAATAGGAATCCGAACTGCCCCATATTGGAAAAGATGGCGACGAGTGCAGCAACCAGAATAATCGGAGCGAGTAGATAGGCAATTTCTTTTGCGATGGCTATAGCGACATCGACTAGCGCATCTTGGAAACCCTGATAAGCAAGCTTACTTGGTAGGAGAATAAGCGCTGAGATGTGCGACATGTAATAATCGGCGAACGCAAACAGTACAATTATGAGCGCCAAAATTAATGCAGACGATACTATTTCTTGGCTTTTGGCAACCTGACCTTTCTGCCGAGCATCGCGTAACTTTTTTGCGGTGGGTTGCTCTGTTTTTTCTGCACTCATAAAGAATCCTAAGCGTTATTGCCAAATGGTATTGAGTTGTTCTGCGAATCGGGTAATGCCGTAAAACTGTACTTCAAAGTGATCCATCATTATTCCGAGATACACGATCAGTAAAACACTCGCGATGGCACTTTTTATTGGCATGGCAAGGAAAAAAACATTCAATTGCGGTGCAAAACGACTGATAAGCGCCAGACCAAACTCAGCAAGAAACATTGCCAACACTAGTGGAGCGGACATCAACACACCAAGCCACATAAGCTGTTCAAATTGCGCGTAGAAGAAGCTCACCCATGCGTCGCTAACGGTTGGGAAAAAGTCCACGATCGGCCAAGATGTATAGCTTTTGAATAACGCATAGATAAAAGTGACAAAGCCCCCGCCAGAGAAGAACAGGGTAATCAACGTTTGGGTCAGCAACACGGCTGTTGGTGTGGATTGTGAGCCTAGCGTTGGGTTAAACATACTTGCCATGGCAGCACCACGTTGGTTGTCGACCAGAAAGCCAGCCGCTTCTATTGCCCAAAAGGGGATAGCAGCAACAAACCCGATCAATAGCCCAATTAATACCTCTTTACCCAAAATCACTATCAGCCAAATACCGTCGGTTTCTGCGGGCAAGCTTTGCTGATTAATCATCGGAAATACAAACAGTGCGAGTGAGCAAAGCACACCATTTCTCACCATGGTGCCGCCTAGCATTTGCTTGCTCAAAATAGGCAAAAAGATGAAGCATGCCATTAACCTAGGTAACGTCAGGCTGTACAAAAATAAAGCCTGGTGTAAGTCGTGATAACTCATCGTATTTGAGGAATTTTATCCATAGCAAGCGAGGCGAAGGCGTGGAGCTCTGCCCCTAGCCATTGCGTTGTGACGAACAGCGTAATAATGACCGCGATAAGCTTGACCACAAAGCCTAACGTTTGTTCTTGGACCTGAGTTAACGCCTGAATAAGCGACACCAATGTACCAACCAATGCTGCGACTAAAATCGGCGGTAATGACAAGTACAACACTAGGGTTAATGCTTGAGTCGTGAAATGAATGATTTCAGCAGAATGCATACTTTCTCCGTGATTAACCGTAACTCAACACTAAGCCGTGGGTGAGCTTTGTCCAGCCGTCAAGCAAGACAAAAAGCAACAATTTGAAGGGGAGGGAAATCGTCATTGGCGATACCATCATCATCCCCATCGCGAGTAGGATATTCGACACAATTAGGTCAATAGCGATGAACGGTAAGTACAACAGAAAGCCAATTTCAAAAGCGCGAGTAAGCTCGCTGACGGTAAATGCGGGCAGTAAGAGCAATAAGCTGTCCGACTCTAAACGGTCTACGTACTTCTGTGGCCACAATGTGCGTGCAGCATCAGTGAAGAATATGGCTTCGGTTTCCCGAATATGCTTTTTCAAAAATTCTCGATAAGGCTGTAAACCGCTTTCAATGAGGCCTTCTACACTTGCAGAATCTTCAAGGGAGATATCATGCTGCTTTACGTAGTCGTAGGTTTCAAACCCGACGGGAGCCATGATGAAAATTGACAGAATGATAGCCAATCCGTAAAGCGCCATATTCGGCGGAATTTGCTGTACACCGAGAGCGTTACGCAGCAGTGAGAATACAACGGCGAGTTTCACAAACGAGGTCGCCATCATGGCGATAAATGGGATCAGTGCCAGCAGTGCTAAGCTGACAATGAGATTGAGCTCGTCGGGTAACTGGATCATGCTGGCTCCTGCGTGCCACCGAACAGCTCCACTACGCGCACACCTAAATGTTCGTTAACATTAACCAGTTCACACTCACCAATGATTTTGCCGTTGGCACGCAATGTTACCGGCTTAGATACAGGCTGGTTTAGCTCGAATACGTACCCTGGCTGAAGCTGGTTAAGCTGCTCTAGCGTGATGGTTTGATGGCCGATATCAAACGTGAGTTCCACAGGCAGTTGCTGGTGGTCGGTTAACATTTCTGAAGTGTTTACGTCATTCATATTGGTTTCTTTTTCAATAATGTGAAAAGTTTGGTCATCTAGCTGGCAGCGCCAGAGATTCTGGTTAGATACTTGAAAAATGGCTTGTTGCTTGGCGATGTAACCATCGTCAAAAAAGATGACATCTCCCAGCTCGAGCGAATTAAATTCGCTTAACGTCAAATGGGTCCTTCCAAGACTTAACCACACAGGTAAAGCGAGGTGTCGAGCTTGTAGAGCAGCGCTGTTTGGTAGCGCATCCAACAACACGTCTGATCCTTCGCTAACCCACAAACAAAGAGAGCCGTTAGGCTTATTGAGGGTTAACATTAAAGTATGCTCTTGGGCCTGGCTCGCCTCTAACGGCTGTAGTTGACTAAGAATGGGTAACTGACCAAATAGCGCTTTGATTGCCTCACTATGCGGTTCTATCTGTGAGCTCAAAAGTGCTAACTGGAGGGAGTTAGGCAGGGACTCAAACGCAGTAGCATTTAAGGTCGATTTCAGCCAATGTTGGAGCTGCGCACGAGAAAAGTCTACTTGTAGGGTTTGCCCTCCAATCAACGTGGTTAAACGGAACCCTTCAAATGAAGGGATTTGAGCAACAGTAATCGATACGCTCTGACCATCAGTCCCTTGGAAGTGGCACTGTTTTGCACAAAGTTGATTGCTGAGCGCGATACTTTCTGCATCCACTTTGGGTATTATTAACGGCGTCATAGGTCATTCTCCGCTTGCCATTCTTCATACACGCTGCGTTGTTGGCGTGAGTGTTGTTGTTCATGTTGTTGTTGATCGAGCTGTTGAGTTTGTTCGCTGATCGCTAAGCGAAGTGGCTGCTCACCGCCGAATCGGTTTAGCCGTTCAGCAAGATCTTGTCTAGCTTGCTGGCTAATAATGGAAAGGGCATGCTCTTGTCGAATCGTCACGCTATACCCTTGAGCGTCCAACTTTATGTGGATTTCACCACCTTTTAATTGCCCTTCACTTAGAAACAGCCGAACCTCTTTGTTGTCCGATGCGGTTGGTAGAGCAACATAGATTTTGTCCACCAATTGCTGGAGTAATTGGTTTACGTCTCGCGTTGGGCTTGGTTGAGCCTGCGAAGCAACACTTTTTAGGATGACATCGCCTTGTGTTACCGCACTTGCAAAGGGTTGAGAAGGCACTTTTTCTTCATCCGTTTTAACGGCGACTAGTGCGCTTTTCGTCACGATTTTTTCAAGAGGCTTGGTTTCAGGCAGGCCACCAGTTTGGTCTGGTCGTTTGCCTGTATTCTGTAGCGGCGGAGTTGCACGCTTATTGTGCGTTTTTTCAGTTTGCTTTTTCGTTAAGCCAACAATGTTAATCCCATCTTGAGCGAGCTCTGTCGCTGTCGCACTTTGGGGGAGCAAGCCAGATTCAAGCGTAGAGAGACAATCCGGTGAGATACGTTGATCCATCGGCGTCGGTTTATCATCTTTCAAATGAGCTTGAGCTTGAAAGTGAGGATCAACACGCTCGGTAGAAGGGGAACTTAGAACTGTGTCGCCATCGCTTTTTCCATCATGTTTAAGCAATTTATTGTTTTTGCTAATTATTTCTTCGCTATTTGCTGCGTCGTCTTGCGATTTCTCTATATCTCTCTTACTGACGACGTCACTTTGACCTTTTAAAGTGGAGATGTTTTTGTCAGCGTTGGCTTCTTGGTTCGATAGGTTAAGTTTCTTATCTAGACCTTGAGATGTCTTATGCCTTAGCGGTATGTCTTCTTCGCCAGTATGATTTTTTTGGGGATTCGCAACGATAGACTCCTTTCCCTTGCTAGGCTTCTTCGTCATTGCATGCTCGAATTGTGATTGAAGCTCGGCCTCCTTCTCGAGAGGCGCTTGTTCCGGCGTTGATTTGTGCAGCGTATTCGATGTTTCAGTTGTTGGGGTAATGCGCATAGTGAACCTTTAGATAATGTCGACAGTGCGAAACTCTTCCTGTTCGAGTTCTTCTTGGTATTGCCTTTCTCGCGATTTTTCCGCGACTTCTTGTTGCTGCAACTGAACGAATTTTTCTTTGGTTTTATGGGCTTGTCGCGCCTCTTTTTGCTTTTCTTTAAGTGCCGAGCGTTCGATTTCAAGCGCTTTTTTTGACTCGGCCACACGTTGTTTAAGTTCGGCTTCTCTCTCTCTTAACAACGCGATTTCTTGTCTTAATGTTTCTAGCTCTTTGAGAACGAGTGTTTGTTGTTTTGCTTTAGCAAAACGTCGCTCTTCTTCTTCCTGGCGCCAAACGTGATAGTCCGCGACAGAACGTTCGGCCTTTTGAACCTGTGCTGCGGCGTTTGACACTCGGTATTCTTGACGCTTGACGGCTTTATCCGCACGTTCAGCGCGAATTTTTTTGATTTCTAATAAGCGTTCTATCATTGTTTCGCCATCCCTTTAAGTTGAGCGATAGCGCCATCAAGATCGCTTGGTTCATGAGTGCCTTGGCGTAAAAAGGTGCGTATATCATCACTTTGTGCAATGGCCAAATCCGCTCGACTATCTGCGCCATGTTGGTATTCGCCAATTTTGATTAGCAGCTCAACTTCTTCATACTTAGCTAACATTTCGCGAATATGAGCAGCAGACGCCTGATGATCGGGTTCAACGATTTGATTCATCACTCGGCTTGCTGACCGAAGTACATCAATGGCGGGGTAATGGTTCATTGCCGCAAGTTTGCGCGAGAGAATGATGTGCCCGTCTAGAATTGAGCGAGTTTCATCCGCGACAGGCTCCGTCATGTCGTCACCTTCCACCAACACGGTGTACAGTGCTGTAATTGATCCTTTGTCTGATTGTCCAGCTCGTTCCATCAGCTTTGGCAAAGCGGCAAAAACAGAAGGCGGATAGCCACGTCGTGTTGGTGGCTCGCCTGCGGCTAGTCCAATCTCCCTCTGTGCGCGGGCGAAACGCGTCACCGAATCCATCAGCAGTAGCACGCGTTTACCTTGGTCACGAAAATATTCTGCGATAGAAGTGGCAACAAAGGCGGCTTTGGCGCGCTCCATTGCTGGGCGATCAGAGGTAGCGACCACTAAAACCGATTTGGCCATTCCTTCTTCGCCTAGGTCATGCTCAATAAACTCGCGCACTTCGCGTCCGCGTTCACCAATTAAGGCGAGAACGGTCACGTCAACTTCTGCGGAGCGAATCAGTTTTGCCAGTAGGGTACTTTTACCCCCGCCAGCCGCTGCAAAAATACCCATGCGCTGACCTTCACCACAGGTCAGTAGCCCATCAATGGATCGAACGCCAAGAGAGATTGGCTTTTCAATTAGTTTACGTTGCATTGGTGGTGGCGCATCGCGATAAACAGGATACCAAGCACTTGGTTCCTGACTCTGCGTACCATCGAAAGGACGTCCAAGCCCGTCAAGCGTTGTACCTAACAGGTGGTCGCCAACACCCACTTCGTGCATTTTGCCCATTGGGCTTACTTCTGTATTTGAGGAAATCCCAAACATATTTCCTAACGGGGTGAGCAGAGCGTGATGCTGCTGGAAGCCAACCACTTCCGCTAACAAAGACAGAGTTTGATCGGGATTACGCAACTCACACAGTTCACCTACACGAACGCCAGGGACGACAGCTTTGATAATGGTGCCGGTGACTTGTGTAACGCGCCCGCGAATTTGGATCAAACGCGTGTGTTTAATCGCAGATTGTTGGATATCAGTGATGTATGAGAAATCGTTCAAGGTAAAAATATGCGCAATGATTGATGCTGAGAGGATAGAAAGTATAAGAATCAATTTATAGTGAATATCAGTCGGGAGTTTTTAGAAAACTGAAAGCGCACTAAAAAAACACGTCTGATTTTGACAGCTTCAAAAAAGCGCACTTCCTATAATTCGCCTGTATTGTGCGGAAGGAGTGCAAGTGAATGAGTATTATCAACAATCATATCGCAACAAATCCAAAGTTTGATGCGTCTATCCAAAACGGGTTGGAATCGTCTCGCCCCGACGTTTCACAAAAAGGCAATTATCGCGGTGAAACCGTCCGTGTTCACAATGCCACACAATCACTTTTTGATGCGATGGAAGAACTCACTTCACTCGGTTCCGAAAAAGCAGAGAAAGATCTGACCAAGCGCAAAGTGAAAGACAGTGGTGTTCGAGTTAATGAAGCACATGAACTCGTTTCGGACTATTTAAGAAAAGTCCCTGATCTTGAAAAGAATCAAAAGATCAAAGATTTGGCTACAAAAATGGCGGGAGGAAATATCTCGACCATCGCGCAATTACAAGCCTACTTGAATGGGTTTTCCGAGGAGAAAAGCCATCAATACCTCGCCCTAAAAGCCGTTAAAAAGTTTTTGAGTGCGAGTCCAGAAAGTAAACACCTACTAGCGCTGATTGACCAAGCACTTCTAAGAATCGAGCAAAACCCAGATACATGGTCTCAAATTGATACGGAAATCCGTGTCTCAAATTTTGCTGATGAATACAGCCAAGAGCAAGAGTTTAGCTCTTTGCATCAGCTGCGCGGCTTCTACCGCGATACCGTTCATAGTTATCAAGGGCTCGGCGCGGCTTATCAAGATGTAGTGGCGCGCTTTGGTGAGCAGGAGGTATCGACTGCTGTTGACTTTATGCTGCAAGGCATGAGTGCAGATCTTAGTGTTCAAGGTAGCAGTATCGATTCGGTTAAGTTGCAGTGGTTGATGTCCGATATGCAAAAACTCAAAACTCTAAATACGTTGCAAGATCGTGTGAATCAGCTGTTCCAAATGTTTAAACCGGAAAGGACGAATTATGGCTTATCAAGTTTCTAATTTGATGGCTGATGTGATTGCGTTGGTAGAGCAGCGATGGGTAAGCAGTGATGAGATATGGAAAGTCGCCAACGCAATGGAATTGACGGCGGTAGAACAAAAAATCGATTTTTTTCGAGAGTTCCATAAGTTAGTTCGCGCAATCCCAATTGACGTATTCGCCGATGAAGAACAACGACAGAATTTAATCCAAGCGGTACAAAAGGCGCTAGACGAAGCCATTGATATAGAAGAAGAGGAAGCGTGGGAAGATGAGTTGGATTGATGCATCCGTCGATGAATTTTGCCGAGGAATGGGGCTCGATGCCGTCGATTTCTCATCAGCTGGACGGGTGCAGCTGGATTTTGAGCAAAGTGGTACGCTGCATATTGAGCGACAGGGTGAGCAGTTATTCTTGATGTTGTCTCGAGCGTTATCTTGGCATCAAACCAGTGACATGATTCAAAGTGCACTGTGTTTGTGTCATGCCGATCAAGGCTGGCCTTTCGAAATTAAAACCGGCTTGTTAGATGAGCAAACTCTGGTTTTTTCAGCAAGGCTAAAAGGAGAAGAAGTAACACTTCCGACCTTAGAGCAAGCGTTTACGCTTTTGGCTCGTCTACATAACGATGTGGCAGGCTCATGACTCGAGTTAGCACTTTAAACGTAGGCATAGAAGCCTTCACGCATGTTACTCATAGTGAGGTTAAGGCCGATTTCCCTGAACGGTTTCAATTACTTCCGGATGGACAGGCGGTCGCTACGCATTTAGAGAAGCTCTATGACCTCAGGCCTTCAGACCAATACCTAATCGCGTTAACCAAGCCAAAATTGTTGCACTCAGAATTGTTGCGTCCAGAAAAGTACCGCCAACAGTTCGATGAAACGTTGGCTCAGCTGCAAGTTCTTGCACAGGACTCAGGCTCCGTTTCTTTTATCAAAGCATCCGAAACGCTACAAAGTACACAACTTGATCAGCGTTACCTTACTATGGCGCTCAATCTCCTTATTCAGGTCTAACCAACATGTTGAGATCCAAAGACATTGAACTCTTACTTGTTCACGCTGCGCTACAAGTTCAATACCAAAAGCCAGAGCATGCCATTTCTATTCTCGATGCGGTTCTAGAAATAGAACCGCATCACAAAGAGGCGATGCAAACACTTGCTGTGGCGTGTTTACAAAGTGGTCGATATACCCGGACGATTGAGGTGTGTGAGCACTTATTAAAATCTGACCTTCATCCTGACTCGGCAGGACTCTGGTTTTGTTTAAGCCAAGCGCGTTGGAAACAAAATGACGTCGATGGGGCACGCCAAGCGCACCGACGCTATCTGCAATCTTTAAATAGTGAATCACATGAATAAGTTGATCGATATTCTAAACAAAGTAGGGCAACGCAAAGACATCATGCTTGCGGTGATGTTACTCGCGATCGTCTTTATGATGATATTGCCACTTCCTACCGCACTGGTGGATGTGCTGATTGGCACCAACATGAGCATTGCGGTGGTGCTGCTTATGTTAGCGATTTACATCACCACGCCACTTGAGTTCTCTGCATTTCCTGCGGTGCTATTGATCACGACATTGTTTCGTCTGTCTTTATCTATCACGACAACCCGCTTGATCTTGCTACAAGGCGATGCTGGTCAAATCGTTTATACATTCGGTAACTTCGTTGTGGGCGGTAACTTAGTGGTCGGTATTGTTGTGTTCCTGATCATTACCATTGTTCAGTTTATGGTGATCACCAAAGGCTCAGAAAGGGTAGCAGAAGTTAGTGCGCGCTTCTCACTCGATGCGATGCCTGGTAAGCAGATGAGTATTGACGGTGACATGCGTGCTGGAGTAATTGACGTACACGAAGCTAGGCACCGACGATCACTGATTGAAAAAGAAAGCCAAATGTATGGCTCGATGGATGGCGCGATGAAGTTCGTTAAAGGCGACTCCATTGCGGGTCTGGTCATCATTGTGGTCAACATCTTAGGTGGCGTCACGATCGGGGTAACGCAAAAAGGCATGAGTGCTTCTGAAGCACTTGAGTTATTTGCGATTTTGACCGTTGGTGATGGTTTGGTGTCGCAGATCCCGGCACTCTTTATCGCGATTACCGCCGGTATTATCGTGACGCGTGTTTCTCATGAAGACTCTTCTGATCTTGGATCGGATATTGGTGGGCAGGTGATTGCTCAGCCACGTGCGCTTCTTATTGGTGGTGTGCTTTTGGTGCTGTTCGCGCTCATCCCTGGGTTTCCAAAAATCACTTTTCTGGTCTTGGCCGCCGTGGTTGGTGGTGGTGGTTTCTTCCTTTTCTATCAACAGAAAAAACAAGCGGAATCAGATAGCACCGACTTATCAAGCTTTGTTTCGCAAGGGGCCGGTTCGCCAGCAGCGAAGCCAAGCAAACCCACGCCTTCTAGAAACAGTAAAGGTAAGTTAGGTGAGCAAGAAGAGTTCGCCATGACGGTCCCGCTGTTGATTGATCTTGACGCGAGCCTTCAGGAAAGCTTGGAAGCGGTCGCATTAAATGAAGAGCTAGCAAGGGTTAGACGCGCACTATATCTTGACCTAGGCGTGCCTTTCCCAGGCATCCACCTGCGCTTTAACGAGGGGATGCAAAATGGCGAGTACTTAATTCAGTTACAAGAAGTCCCGGTTGCACGAGGACGAATTGTTAAAGATCAACTCTTGGTGACAGAAGGGAATGAACAGATCGATTTATTAGGCGTGCCTTATGAGCAAGATGAAGATTTTCTACCTGGTATTTCTAGCATTTGGGTGGCACAGAGTTATGAGCAAAAACTCGTAGCCAGTCATGTAGGTTTTCTCACACCCGACAGAATTTTAACGTACCACTTGTCTCATGTTCTCAAGGAGTACGCACAAGACTTTATTGGTATTCAGGAGACGCGTTATCTGTTGGAGCAGATGGAAGGCAGTTATTCGGAGCTAGTCAAAGAGGCCCAGCGTATTGTTCCGTTGCAAAAAATGACGGAAATCTTGCAACGCTTGGTTTCTGAAGACATTTCTATCCGAAACCTTCGCGTGATCTTGGAAGCGATGGTTGAGTGGGGCCAAAAAGAGAAAGATGTTGTACAGCTGACGGAGTACATTCGTTCCAGCTTAAAACGTTACATTTGCTACAAATACGCAAGCGGACAAAACATGTTGCCCGCTTACTTATTGGATCAAAATCTCGAAGACACAATACGCAGCGGTATTCGTCAAACCTCAGCAGGGAGTTACTTGGCGTTAGACCCGTCAGTAACGCAACAATTTGTCAGTGATGTGAAACAGACCATTGGTGACTTAAGCCGCATGCCGAATAAACCTGTGCTAGTTGTGTCTATGGATGTACGCCGATATGTGCGAAAGCTTATTGAATCGGAATACTACGATCTGCCCGTTTTGTCATTTCAAGAACTAACCCAGCAAATCAATATTCAGCCACTTGGAAGGGTGGGGATGTAATGAAAACAAAACTAATACTCTCGCTGGCGCAAGCGGGGATCGAAGTGACGCCATACTTTTGGCAACAAAGTGAAATTCAACTTGGTTATCGAATTGAAGTTGAGGGCTTAGAGCTCGTTTTTCGGGTGGAGGACGGTGAAATCATCATCGTTCTTCTGAAACGCGTTCGTCCAAAATTGGGGTTGAGTAACCCCTTTGCCGGCTTATTTCTCTTGGCTGAACATGCCATTCAACTTTATCCCTCCGATTGGGTCATTCGCGGCAACGTCGATGTGTTACGTGGTAGCAACATGAGCAGCCAGCGATTGGCACAATTCTATCTAAAAGCATGCGGTGCAAGCCATGATGAGCTAGACGACTGGTACTGTTTATGCCTAGCAGATTATAGACCTTTGAAAAAGTTGAAAAAGTAAAAACTCACGACTGTTACTGACAGCACCGATGAGATGACCCGCTTTAAGATAGGAATCAAGATGAAGCAACCGTTTACCGATGCGATTGAGAACGCTGAGCTTGCCATTAGAAAAGCTGAAGACAGAACCGATATTTTTAACGAGCTATTGGAAGGCTTAGGTGTTGGTCCTGTTGCGGGTGATGTTTTACTTGGCGGCATAAAAGCACCAGTAGATACCATGAAACGTGCAGAGCAAGAGCTAATAGACGAAGTCCAGCGCCGCCGGCAACAACAAAATCAGCTACAAGGTACGTCAGGTAAACGCAGAAAGCGTCCCACAGTGATGCGCGGCATGATGATTTAGAGGTTTGGAAATGACGAATATGAAAACGACTGGCTCTACGACAGGAGCAACAGACACAGCTGCGAGTAGTGCACCATTACCCACTTTCCAACAAAACTTGATAGAGGCATTTACCCCTGTACTGGGTGAAGCAGAGACTCAGCAACTTGCCTCTCTAATCTCTTCATTGCCAACTATCTCGGGACAAACGGAATCACAAAGCATCGCGCTTTATGTTGATACACTTGAAAGCCTAAAAGCGAAAAATAACGCGTTTGCTGGTATATCATTGACCGACACCGCATCTGTCTGGATAAAGTCGCTACAAAGTTCTAACTCAGATGGCGAATTAACCGCAGCCGAGTTTAATGCTCAAACAAACCAAACGCTATCAAATCAGTTTCAGGCTTGGTTTAGTAAGTTACTGACGGACAATGTAGATAGCTCGTTGTCTACTGAGTTTGTTAGTCAATTTAATCTGGGCACTCAGAGTAACCAAGCGGAGCAGATCGCCAACCTCTCTGAGACAGGTCTGGCTAATGCCACCAAAGAAATTTCTCTTTTTGTTGCAGAGCTTGCTAATCAAATGGGCTCCCGTGAAGTGAGAGATGCTTCTATTTCTTTTCTTCGCAATGCCTTTAGTAGCTTAGGTTCCGCTAATCTCGCGCAACTGAAGAGCTCGGATTTTCTGTTGACTAAAGAGAGTTTCGCTCTTCAAGTCTCAGCTCAATTAAAAAGTAGTTTTCAAGGCATCGGTATTACTTTAAGCACCGATGACGCAAGTGCGCTAGCTAGCAGAATTACCTGGACTCCTGGTATTTCTAAACAGCAGCTTAAAGAAGCGTTAGATGAAATGGCCGCTCAAGTGAAAGGCCAATATAGCGCAGCTTATGGTGAGGCGAGTGGAACGAACAATCTAAAAGCAGCACTTAATACTGTCATTGGTGGAACTGAGCCTTTGACCCTTTCTAGTCTGTTCGCCAACTTCGCGGTGAGTTTAACAAATATAGAAATCGACGACTTTTACCAGGACAGCGCGATAGCCGATGTCCAAAAGACACAAATAACGGCAGCTCAAGTTAATTTGATCAAAGAAAACACCGAACGAGATATCCGATTACAGTTTGAAAAAATAGTAAAAGGTGAATCTACCGGGGCTTCATTTACTGAGCGATACGAGGCATTGCGCAAGAACTTAGGAGCATTGAAAGAGCGTCTACTCAATATCACCGACAAAGAGAAAGCGGATCGCGAGGTGAGAGCAGAGCACTCTCTAACGGCTCGTGATTTGTTGGCCGTTGTTGAGTCCAGCATTGGAGACCGTTTTGATGAGCAAGTGCTGCTTGCACTAAATGAGCGTCGTGTTAACCGTTTAGAGAAACGTAATGACCAGAAAGAGGCATTAGAGGATCTCACAATACAGCTTAAAGTTTTTGGTGTTGTGCAATCAAAAATTCACTCTACGCAAAGTGTTGATGGGGTTTATAAACCGGGATATCCAGAAAGTAACTTCAAAGCGAGTGACTTTAACTACAGCAATCAAACGGATTTTGAAGCTTCACCTGAGTACAAGTATTTGACGGATAATAAGATAACAAACCATCGAGACTTCCTTCAAACACAAGGTATTACTATCGGTGATGGTGCGTCGTACCAAGACGAAGAGAAGTCGAAAAAACTGTCTAATTTTTCTAGTTCTGTCAGCGCTAAATCCAAGTTGCTTAACGATGAAGTGCAAATCAAAACCACTGAGCTGAACGACACCAGTTCTCAATACAACTCGACCGTTGAAGCGATGAACAAGTTTGTTCAGAAGTACCACAGTATTTTACAAGAAATCCTACGAGCCATTTAAGGATAACCAACCATGACTAAAACAAACGCGACCGATCCATCCCAAATGCAAGCAGAGGAGCTGCTGTCTTTTCTGGAAGAGGGAGGCACGCTAAAAATGTTGCACGATGTGTCTCAGGACACCATCGAACACATTTATGCCGTAGGTTACAACTTTTTCCAATCGGGAAAGATTGAGCAAGCAGCGAAAGTATTTCAATTACTCAGCATGCTTGATCATTATCAGGCGCGATTTTTCATTGGCCTTGGCGCGGCTCGTCAGGAGTTGGGTGAGTATCTGCAGGCAATAGACGCCTACAGCTACGCAGCGCTAGTGGACGTAAATGATCCACGCCCACCTTTTCACTCTGCTGAATGTCACCTGAAACTGGAACAACTGACAGAAGCAGAGAGTGGGTTTTATAGCGCGAAGGAGATGTCTGCCGGAAAATCACAATATGCAGATTTGCATGAGCGTGCAGGCATCATGTTAGAAGCGGTGAGAAATAAAAAGGAGTAATTAGACTATGAGTTCTATTGCACTTGACCGCATCCAGACACAGGTTTATAGCCCTGAATCTGGCCAAGCCACGTTAGATAACGTGCAGAAAACGGCGTCTACAGCGACGCCTTCTGTGACGGTAGAAAACGTGAAGAGTAAAGATGCAGATGTACTGAACACCGGAAAAGTAAAAGTTCAGTTAGATGCACCTAACGCAGCTGTTAATGACAAAGTGAATGATTTGACGCTAAAAGCCATGGCACAGCTGCAAAAGATCGTCGATACCATTGCAAAATCTCTCCATGCAGTTGCAGACCAAACAGGTTCGATTGCCGTCAAAATCATCGCAGGATCTGCTGATGATTTTGAAGTAGAGCTTGCTGCTATCACGGATAAACTGAAAAGTGCTCAAAACGAGCTGAAAATTCAGGAAGTGAAGGTCGCAAAAGCTAAGCACGAAAAAGAGATGGTGGAAAACCAAGACAAAATCAAAGAATCGGAAGCCGCTGCAAAAGAAGCCCAAAAATCAGGCTTAGCAGCGAAGATCTTTGGTTGGATCAGTGCGGTGGTTTCTATTGTTGTTGGTGCCGTAATGGTGGCGACGGGTGTTGGTGCAGCAGCCGGTGCTCTTATGATCGCTGGTGGCGTCATGGGAGCAGTGAGCATGGCGCTGCAAGAGCCAGCCGTTCAAGATGCGCTAAAAGAAGCGGGCGTAAATGTCGATGTGCTAAACAAAGTCGTAATGGCATTAGAAATCGCCGTCGCGGTTATCGGAGCTGTTGTGACGTTTGGTGGTGCAGCAGCTGGCGGTATCGCGAAACTTGCAGCAAAAGGTGCTGGTAAGGTAGCTCAAAAGGTCACGGAAATCGCTACGAAAGCCGCTGCAAACATGGCGAAAGTGGCGGATATGGGCACAAAAGCTGCGACAACAACAGCGAAAGCGATTCGTTATGGTGCAGAAACCGTCGATCTTGCCGTCAACGTGGGTAAAGGCGCAACGGACAGTGTCCATGCTGCTAACAATGCTCACGTAACAGAGATTCAGGCTGATATCACAGACCTTCGAGCCAAAATGACGTTAAGCCAGGCTGTCATTGATAAGCTCAAAGAAGAGATTGGTAAGTTGATGGAAGACTTCCAAGAGCTGATGAGCCTCATCATGCAAATGATTCAAGCGAAAAGTGAAACTATGCAAACGGTGTTAAGCCGTCCTGCAACGGTATAAGGAGTTTATTATGCTAGATAAAGTAGGCGGAACGGGTCGTGGTGAACTATACGGTTTAGGCGATACCATTAAAACCAACAAAGCAGAAAAAGCGCCGGAAACAAAGCTTGAAGCGGGTGCCGTTAAAAGCCAAAGTGAGTCAGGTGTTTCTGGTGCAGCACGCTACCAGTTAGAGACACCTAAAGCTCCCACAGTGAGTAACCAAGCTCAAGTTGTTGCAAACTTAATGAGTGCTCTTGCGCCGACGGTGAACTCATTAATGAGCACAACGATGAAAGCGCTTAACGGTGAGGAGGTGATCAAGTCACCATCAGATGCGGTATCACAATCGTTAACGCTATTAACATTGTTGTATCAAGTATCAAAGCTGAGCCGTGAGCAGCAAGTGCTACAACGTGAAATTGCTGTTGAAGCAAACGTCGCGAGTTTAGAAAGCCAAGCGGCAGAACTAAACAACTCGGCAAGCGCAATGATCGCGATGGCAGTCGTTTCGGGTGTATTAGCGGGTGCTACCGCAATTATTGGTGCCCTTGGTTCTTTCAAAGCAGGGAAAGAAATCAAGAATGAAATGGCGAGCAATAATGTACTGAAAACGCAAAAAGCTGGCTTCGATCAAGCAGAAGAGTTATTAAATAACAATAGCTTGTCTAAAACTCAGCAAGATCAGGTTAAGCGTGCGCACTCACTAGCGAAAGACAATATCGCAGACACGACAGCGCAGCTGACAAGTGGTGGCCGTAAGTTCGATAAGTTGATGAGCTCAAACCAAGCAAAGAACGCGATTCTTCAAGCTTTGGGCCAGATGGCAAACTCAGCATCGAATGTAGAGCAAACCAAAGCGCAAGCGCGCAGCAAAGATGATGAAGTACAAGCGACTCGCGCACAAGCAGCCAAACAGAAAGCCGATGAAAACATTGGTTTCCAAGAAGGTTTATTGAAAGAGCTACGTGACTTGTTCCGATCTATCTCAGATAGCCAGAACCAAGCGTGGCGAGCGTCAGTCCCAACGGTGTAACCATCCGTTTCACTAACTACAAAGCGTTGTTTATACAACGCTTTTTTTATGGGATTCAAGTCTAAATGCTATTTATCAGTAGGTTAAGTTGATAAAAAAGTATATATCTATAAATCAACCTCCAAGGATGAGAACTCAAACGTTATCAAATTGTTAACGGTTGCTATACTTAAACGGTCATCAACACAGGTAAAAGGGATGTTCAATGTTTAAGTTTAAGCAAATCGCACTTGCTGCTTCTTTAGCGGCACTCACAACAGGCTTTTCTGCGTCTGCGGAGGAAACGTTTGTCACGATTGGTACCGGTGGCGTAACAGGGGTTTATTATCCGACTGGTGGCGCTATTTGTCGCTTGGTTAACAAATCGCGAGAAGATCACGGTATCCGTTGTTCGGTAGAAAGTACTGGGGGGTCGATTTATAACATCAACACTATTCGTGCTGGTGAATTGGACCTCGGTATCGCGCAATCAGACTGGCAGTATCATGCTTACAAAGGAACCAGTAAGTTTGAAGAAAGCGGGCCTTTTAAAGAGCTGCGCGCCGTATTCTCCGTTCATCCAGAACCGTTTACTGTCGTTGCACGTAAAGACGCGAACATCAAAACTTTTGATGATTTGAAAGGTAAGCGCGTTAACATTGGTAATCCTGGTTCTGGTCAGCGAGGTACTATGGAAGTGCTAATGAACCAGTATGGTTGGAGTAACGACGACTTTAAGCTTGTCTCTGAGTTAAAAGCAGCAGAGCAATCAAAAGCACTTTGTGATAACAAAATTGATGCGATGATTTATACCGTTGGTCACCCAAGTGGAGCGATTAAAGAAGCCACTACGTCGTGTGATAGTAATATCGTAACGGTAGCTGGACCTAATGTAGAAAAACTGGTTGCAGACAACAGCTTCTATCGTGTCGCAAATGTCCCGGGTGGTATGTATCGTGGCACAGATAGTGATGTTCAAACCTTTGGTGTGGGCGCGACGTTTGTTTCCTCTACTGCTGTACCAGAAGATGTGGTTTATAACGTGGTTAAAGCGGTATTTGAAAACTTCGATGATTTCCGCCGTCTCCACCCAGCGTTTGCAAACTTGAAGAAAGAGGAAATGGTAAAAGACGGTTTATCTGCGCCTCTTCACCCAGGTGCGCTCAAATACTACAAAGAAGTAGGGCTGATTAAGTAAGCGTTGCTTTCGCTTATTATTGATGTAAAACGCCATCTTTCTCGATCAATGCCACTCGTTTAACTGCGAGTGGCATATTTCTATCTCTCGTCATCCTGTACAGCGACGAAGGAGCGTGATACAGGATCTTCCATCCGAGCACTTTGTGATTAAAATGGTTTCATTAGCCGCTCAGTGTAGTGCTATTAGATTCCTAACCTCGCTGGAGTGACACAAAAAATCGTTAAGCTATCTGCATTAATCTTTCGCGCTGGTGTTTTTGTAGGATTGTTATCCACTTGTACAAGTTTTGCTTAAACATAAACATCAATGAAAAAGTAGATAGTGATGAGAATAGAAGAAAGAGCAACAAACCCTTTAACATGATTGGGATTCAGTTGACGAGAGACACGAGCTGCAAGATACCCACCTACCAACGTACCGACCAAAACAACACTACCTGTGTGCCAGTCAATGGAGCCATTGGCAACAAAAATCACGATAGCAATGAGTGAAACACACGTAGATACGAGCAATTTCAAACCGTTCATTAAATTAATGTCTTGGTGGCCCGCTACTACCAGATAGCTCAGAACAATAACCCCTAAACCTGCGTTGAAAAAACCACCGTAAGCAGAGACACCAACAAGTAATAAACCCAACGCGATTGCTCCGAGTATGCCAGCATGTTTGTGCTCTTTCGCGACAGTTTTGATTAGCATTGTTAAACGAGAACCGGTGAGAAAAAGCACGGTGGCAAATAAGAGTAACCAAGGGATAGCTTCCATAAATAGCGATTCTGGCGTGTTGAGCAACAGATATGCTCCGACAGCGCCGCCGACTAAACTGAATGAGACTGTGAACAGCAGTTCATGCTTGTTCTTCATGATCTCTTCTCTGAACCCGACGGCTCCGCTAATGTAACCCGCACATGAAGCATACGTGTTTGTTGCGTTAGCCATAATAGGAGGAACACCTACTGCCAATAGAGCCGGAAAAGTAATAAAGCTTCCGCCTCCCGCTATGGAGTTAATGATCCCACCAATTACGCCAGCAACGAATAAAAGTGCTAGTTCTAAAAGCATAAGCAATCCTTGTTATGTTCTTTTTCATTGTTAGAGCTTCAGATGATCTAACCCACATGCTCTAACGTTCTGATATGAGGTTTACTTTACCCGCTCTAAAACAAAATTGTTCAGTTCTGTAACGTTTTTGATGACATGAACGGCTTTAGTTTGAGAGTACCCCTCGAGGCGAGACATAAAGTCATCATTCCAGAATGCAGGGCATTGCTGAAGAACTTTGTAGCTTTGTAACGTTCCTTTAAGTACCGAACTACCATCAGGCCAACCTTCAGGTTTAATGAATAGTCCTTTAAGGAGACGTTTCGTCACAAACCAATAGCTTACTGAGTATGGTAGATCAATATAAATGAGAGTATCGGCTGCATCTAAACGAGCGTTGAAAGAGCTGATCGGTCCAAGGCCATCTATAATCCAACGATCTGAGCTTAGTATATTGCTATGAGCTTCATCAAAAACGCTACGCTCAACGGGATCACCGTTTGGTTTATAGACTATTGAATCTAATTGATGAAGAGGAAGACCGGTAGCAGACGCGATTGCTTTACTTACCGTCGATTTTCCACTGCCGGGTTTACCAAAAACTGCTATTTTTTGCATTGTGACCGCCTCCAAGAGAGCTTTTCCCATACGGTAGAGACAGAAAACCCACCGCTATGGGTGGGTTCGATAAATACTGAGCGCATCAAAAAATCCCACCATTCCTATGGAATGATGATAATTCGTTGGTTAAGTTGCGCTAAGTGTGTGTTCATACAATCACCTTCATATAACGACAGTGATTTGTCAATACCATCTGCACAATAAGCGAACGATTTGGAGGGCGGAAGATAAAGCCATCACGATGGATGGCTTTATCTAGGTTGAAAGAGACAGCGATTACTGCTCAACGCTGACTGGCTGTGCTTTAAACTTTTGAATCAGCTTTACGATTAGTGGACTTGCCAATACCAATACAGCTAAAACAGTAAAGGTAAGGGTAATAGGACGCTCCCATAGGAAACTCAGTTCTCCATCTGAAATCATTAATGCGCGGCGTAAGTTCTCTTCCATTAATCCTCCAAGGATGAAGCCCAGCAATAAAGGTGCGAGCGGGAAGTTAGCGAGCCGAAGTGCAATGGCAGCCATAGCCACAATCAGCATCACGAACACATCCATAGTGTTAAAAGAGACCAAATAAACCCCGGTGATTGAGAAGAATAAAATCATCGGTAGAAGCACCGTTCTTGGAACCGCCAAAAGCTTTGAAATGTACGGAATCAACGGTAAGTTCATGATCACAAGTACGATGTTGCCGAAGTACATGGAAATGATCACTGACCAGAACACATCTGGGTGTTCAACAAATAGGCGAGGGCCAGGTTGAATACCATAAGCGATCAGCGCACCGAGCATTATTGCTGTTGTACCAGAGCCCGGAATACCAAGCGTTAATAGCGGTACAAATGAACCACTAGATGCTGCATTGTTCGCAGACTCTGGCGCAACCAAACCACGGATACTGCCTTTACCGAACTCATCCTTTTTCTCTTTAGGTGCGAGGTTGCGCTCCATACCATAGCTTAAAAAAGCAGCAATGGTTGCCCCTGCGCCAGGAAGAACGCCAGTGAAGAAACCTAATATTGAAGAGCGAATTGAAACAGGCGCAACATCTTTGATTTCTTCCTTGGTCACTTTCATTGAGCCAATGTTGCTCAGCTTTTCTTGTTCTTCATCGCTGGTGTCTTTTGATGGTTTAAGGATGCCCATCAGTGTCTCACCCAGTGCGAATGTCGCCATTGCAAGCAACAAGAAGCTAAAGCCATCCATTAAATCCGTTAAACCGAAGGTAAAGCGTTCAACGCCTACGCCTTTATCGATTCCAACTGTAGATAGCATCAAACCAAGAATGGTCATCATCCACGCTTTGATTACCTGACCTTTCCCCGCAAAAGCCGCGACTGCTGATAACCCAAGTAGCATCAACGCAAAATAGTCCGACGATTGGAAGCTAAGGGAGACGCTAGCCAATGCTGGTGCGGCAACAAGCAACATAATGGCAGATAGCGTTCCGCCAGTGAAAGATGAATAAGCTGCCAAAGCTAATGCTTTACCTGCTTGGCCTTTTTGGGCCATTGGGTAGCCGTCGAATGCTGTCACCACGGTTGAAGAACAACCCGGCGCATTAATTAAAATCGACGATGTAGAACCACCAAATACCGCACCGTAATAAACACCCGCCATTAAAATAAGGCCCGAGGAGGGCTCTAGGCCATAAGTAATTGGGATCATCAAAGCAATGGCTGAGATCGGCCCAAGTCCAGGTAACATGCCGATAAATGTACCGACGAAGCAACCAACGATCACCATCATAATGTTCATTGGCATTACTGCGGTGGATAAACCTTGTAGAATTCCATCTAACATAATTCAGTCCTTTCTTTGACTACCAGATGGTGAAAATCAAACCTGGTTCGAGATAGATGTCCAAACCTTGAGTGAGTAATAAGTAGAACGCGATCACGAATGGAAACGACGCGCCAAACAGAACGGGTTTACGTCTTTCCCCGAGCAGATAAAAGCCAGCCAATAAAAAGAAGCCAGTAGCTATCACAAAACCTAAGTAAGTCAGGCCCACGCCGTAGAGCGCCATTAAAATTAAAAAGGCAATCAGTAACTTCCAATTGAAGGTCAGCACTGCGCCACTTTGTTTATCTGGTTGTCCTGTCACCAGCAATAGCAAAGAAAGGCCGACACCAACGTAAGTCAGGATGGTTGGCAGAGTACGTGCGGTGAATGGTTCATACTCATCACCTGGAAACAATGGAATCTGCGAGGTTTGATAACCGTAGCAAAGACAGAAAAGTAGAAAGATCATTGCGCCGACGCGGTCACGACAGAGCAAATACTCTTTGGTGAAAAAGTTGGTTGAACGAGGCATATTCAACTCCTAACAAAAGTAAAAAAGACCGCATATGGACGTCAATGAATAAACTAAACCATTAACAATTAAGCATTTCGCTGCTAGTCGAGCCGCTTTGGGTATATAAACAAAGGAGTGTGCATGTCGATTGTCGACAATGTCCATATGCGGTGAAACTTAGAGTGCAAATACAATGGGGAAATACCAACCTACGTTATTCATTGAGGTTGGTATCTGAGGGACCCCAATTCGATTGTTACTTCAGGAAGCCTAACTCGCGCATTAAGTCACCCATCTGCTGCTCTTGATCTTCAAGAAACGCGAAGAATGCTTTATCCGCTTTATAGTTGTCGATCCAACCATTGCGGTCTCGAACGACTTGCCATTCGTCGGTGTTATACATTTTAGTAAATGCGGCATTCCATTCATCTAGCTTTTCTTGGCTTGTGCCTGGTGCTGCAAAGAATCCACGCCAGTTAGCAAAGACAGTTTCATTACCATATTCGGTGAGAGTTGGAATGTTAGGCGCAGCTTCTAAACGTTTTGGTGCTGTAATCGCTAACACTTTCACTTGCCCAGACTTAGACATTTCGAGTACTTCACCTAGCCCTGTAGAGAGCAGTTGTGTTTCGCCTGAAAGTAGGGCTGCCATGGCTTTTCCACCTGCATCATAGGCAATGTAACGAACTTTACGCGCATCAAAACCTTCACCTTTGAAAGCTGCTGCTATAACCAAATGATCCATAGAACCACGAGCAGAGCCACCAGCAACCTTCACCTTACGTGGGTTTTCTTTAAAAGCTTTAACGACATCTTCCCAAGAGCTGTAAGGAGAATCGGCTGATGTAACAATGGCGCCATAATCGGCAACCGTTGCGGCAACAGGAGTCAAGTCGCGGAAAGATTGTGGGAAGATCCCACTGAGCGAGCGAACGACGATCGGTGTTGAGTTCACCATGAGTGTATCTTCTTGACGATCAGCCGTTTCAATCAAATGTGCGATTGCTTTGCCACCGCCACCACCAGATAGGTTTTGAAATGATACGGTTTCGACGATGTCCGACTTTATTAATACATCACCAGTACCTCGGGCGGTCATGTCCCAACCGCCACCGGCACCTCCAGGGATAAGAAAGTGCATTTTTTCAATATCTGCAGCAAGAGCGTTGAATGAAAATGAAGCTGCGATGATTGAAGCGGCGAGCGTTGGTTTGAGTACCTTTAACATGTTCACGTTCCTTATGTTGGCGACTCTATTTAGTTGAGCCTTATTGTTTTTGCTCAGTTGTCATGCCTTGTAAGCGTTAAAGCTGAACTTGGTGTAAAGGTTAATTAAGTGTTAAATATCTGTCTGTAAAAGAGATATAAAGAGAATATTGAGCATTTCGGTTATTTTGTTCATAAAGTTCACGGCGAGAAGTTGGTGTTAGGTCACGCGGCTTTACGCTTTGGTAGGCCATAATAAAATGACGGAAATGAACGAGGAAAAGAGAATGAAAGGAACGTGTTTGTGCGGCGCAATTGAAGTCATCGCTGAGGTTAAAAATGAGGTTAGCCTGTGCCATTGCTCTATGTGTCGAAAATGGTCGAGTGGCGCACTTCATGCGGTGCATTGTGGGCCTAACGTGACGTTTAAAGGTGGCGAACCTAAACGTTATCAGTCGTCAGACTGGGGAGTGAGGGGGTTTTGCGGTGAGTGTGGCACAAACCTTTTCTACCATTTGTTGCCGACAGGTGAGTACATTCTTTCCGCTGGTTTGTTCGATAACCCAGATTTCAAACTCACTTTAGAGATTTTTACCGATGAAAAGCCAGCTTATTATGACCTCAATTCCGCTTCACAAAAGATGACTTCGCAACAAGTTTTTGATCAATTTGTACCTAAAGAATAGTTTTTTATCCGATTATTGTTCGACAGCTGAGCTTTTAGTTTTTAGATCATAAGCTTAAAGGTTTATAAGTTGTCGACAATATGAACTCACCATTCTTTATTTCTGCTAAAAAAGGCACTTAATGGGCATTTTAGGCCCATTTAAACTACGACCTTAGTCTAAATTGTCGACAATTTACTTGATTGTCGACACTTTGATCGACTACTTTATATTCAGGTTAAGAAATTGTAGACATTTCGATGTCGGTAACAAGAGTATCTGAATATGAACTCTGAGTTGAAAGCTCGTTATAAAGTGCTGGGTTCTGAGAAAGAACACACCAAATCCGAAACGCTGACCGAAACACTGATTGAAGTCATTGTTAATGGCGATGTGAAGCCTGGCCATAAGATATCAGAGCCTGAGCTAGCAAAGAAATATCAAGTCAGTCGTGGGCCTTTGCGTGAAGCATTGATGCGCTTAGAGGGGCTAGGGCTCATCGAGCGAATTCCTCATGTTGGGGCCAGAGTGACCACTTTTTCTCCGGAAAAGCTGATAGAACTTTATGCCGTTCGAGAAGCATTGGAAGGCATGGCAGCAAGGTTAGCTGCGCGACACATTACGCAAGAAGAGCTCTTAAGCTTGGAAATGCTATTGTCGACACATTCCAAGCATATAGACCAAATGGAAGGCGCGTCTTACTTCCATCAACATGGTGACTTTGATTTTCACTATCGCATCATCCAAGCGAGCAGAAACAGTAAGTTAATATCTCTGCTGTGTGATGAACTCTATCACTTATTACGGATGTATCGTTACCAGTCGCCACGTGCGCAATCTCGCCCGAATGAGGCGCTCACCGAACACAAATTCATTTTGGAAGCCATTCGCAATCGCGATGAAGAGCTTGCAGAAATGTTGATGAGAAGACACATATCAGGAAGTCGAAAGCTCATCCAATCTCAAATTATACATACAGAAAGTTTAGACAAAGACTAGAAGGAATTCGTCATGAGCTTAACACCGGGAGCGAAATTCAGACTCGCCATTGAACAAAATAATCCACTACAAATTGTCGGCACTATAAACCCGTATTGCGCCATGATGGCAAAAAACTTGGGTCACCAAGCGATTTACTTGTCTGGTGGCGGTATCGCAAATGCGTCATACGGATTGCCGGATCTCGGTATCACAACATTAAACGACGTTTTGGTTGACGTTGACCGGATCACTAACGCATGTGATTTGCCTCTTTTGGTTGATATCGACACGGGTTTTGGCGGTGCATTTAACATTGCTCGCACGATCAAAGCGATGGAAAAAGCGGGCGCGGCAGCGGTGCACATGGAAGACCAAGTCGCACAGAAACGTTGTGGTCATCGTCCGAACAAAGCAATAGTCAGCCAGCAAGAGATGGTTGATCGTGTAAAAGCCGCGGTTGATGCACGCAATGATGAAAGTTTCGTGATTATGGCTCGTACTGACGCGTTAGCTGTTGAAGGCATGGACAGCGCAATCGAGCGCGCGATTGCGTGTGTGGAAGCTGGCGCAGACATGATCTTCCCAGAAGCGATGAACAAGCTGGAACAGTACCTTCAGTTTTCAAATGCGCTTGAGCAAGCGACCGGAAAGCACGTTCCTATTCTGGCGAATATTACAGAATTTGGCGCGACACCGCTGTATGGCTGCGATGAGCTAGCGAAAGCACAAGTGGACATGGTGCTTTATCCATTAAGTGCGTTCCGTGCCATGAACAAAGCTGCTGAAACGGTCTACAAACATTTGCTAGAAGTGGGTAATCAGGAAGCACTGGTTGATTCGATGCAAACACGTAAAGAGTTGTATCAGCACCTGAATTACCACGACTACGAAGACAAACTTGACCAGTTATTCTCTGAAGGGAAATAGCGGGGGAAAAGCAAAAATAAACGGAAGCCCAAGAAAAAGATAATCGGAATTTATCTCATCTAATAACGTGAAATTCGTTTGGCTAAAAACACCCCAGAGAGGGAAAAGTCAGACAGAAAAGGAGTTCAAACAATGTCTCAAACTGCAGAAAAGAAAGCAGAATTAGGTGGCGCAGGCCTTCGTGGTCAAAGCGCAGGAAGCACAGCTTTATGTACTGTCGGAAAAACGGGAACTGGTTTAACTTATCGTGGATACGATATTACTGATCTTGCGAACAACGCACAGTTTGAAGAAGTGGCTCACCTTCTGTTACGCGGTCACTTGCCAAATCAACAAGAACTTGATGCGTACAAGACACACCTACTCAGCCTTAGAGGTTTGCCAGCCGAGCTAAAACAAGCTTTAGAGTTAATTCCTGCAAGCGCACACCCAATGGACGTAATGCGCACGGGTTGTTCTGTATTGGGTAACCTAGAGCAGGAAATGAGCTTTGAGGAGCAACTGAAAGCAACCGAACGTATGCTAGCCTTGTTCCCTGCCATCATCTGTTACTGGTACCGCTTTAGTCATGATGGAGTGCGTATCAACACCGAGGATCAGACTGAAGATTGCATCGGTGGTTACTTCTTGCGATTACTTACAGACAAAGCGCCATCTGCGCTGCACAAACAAGTGATGCATTGCTCGCTCATTCTTTATGCTGAACATGAGTTTAATGCTTCTACATTCGCGGCACGCGTTTGTGCATCAACGTTGTCAGACATCCATTCTTGTATCACGGCTGCAATCGGTACGCTTCGTGGACCACTTCACGGCGGTGCGAACGAAGCGGCGATGGAAATGATTGAAGATTGGCAAACGCCCGATGAGGCGGAAGCGAACATCATGAAAATGCTAGCCAATAAAGACAAGATCATGGGCTTTGGTCATGCGATTTATCGTGAAAGTGACCCTCGCAACGCCTTAATAAAACGCTGGTCCAAAGAGCTATCGAAACAAGTTGGTGATACACATCTATATGCGGTTTCTGAGCGTGTTGAATCAGTGATGAAGCGAGAGAAAGGTCTGTTCTGTAATGCGGACTTCTTCCATGCATCGGCTTACCACTTCATGGACATTCCAACCAAACTATTCACCCCAATCTTTGTGATGAGTCGTTTAACGGGCTGGGCTGCACACGTTTATGAACAGCGTGCCAATAACCGTATTATTCGCCCAAGTGCCGATTATACGGGCCCAGATCATCAAGAATGGGTGCCTATCGAGAATCGCTAGCGCGAAGGTCAACGAGGGCATTATATGCTTTGGTTGACCACCTCCTTCCTTTGTCATTCTCTCTAACAGAGGAAGGAGAACCTCTCATCACTGTGTTTCTGGAGCAATGGAAAACCTTGATGAAGGCAAGATGTAAAGACTGAATGGAAGCAAACCATGAACACAAATATTAATACCCAATATCGTAAGCCGCTTCCGGGAACTCAACTGGATTATTTTGATGCACGCGAAGCCGTCAATGCCATTTCTCCTGGAGCCTATGAAACACTCCCTTATACCTCTCGCGTGCTAGCTGAGCAACTGGTCCGTCGCTGTGACCCGAACACATTGACAGATAGCCTGAAACAGTTAATCGAACGCAAACGCGATCTTGATTTTCCTTGGTATCCAGCACGCGTTGTTTGTCATGACATTCTTGGTCAGACCGCTCTAGTCGACTTAGCGGGTCTGCGCGATGCCATTTCAGATCAGGGCGGCGACCCTGCAAAAGTGAACCCAGTGGTTGAGACACAATTGATCGTTGACCACTCTTTAGCGGTTGAACATGCGGGCTTTGACCCTGATGCCTTCGACAAAAACCGCGCGATTGAAGAGCGCCGTAATGAAGACCGATTCCACTTTATCGAGTGGTGTAAAACGGCGTTTGAAAACGTCAGCGTGATTCCAGCTGGGAATGGCATCATGCACCAAATCAACTTGGAAAAAATGTCTCCTGTGGTACAAGCAAAGCAGGGCATTGCCTACCCAGACACCTGTGTGGGTACGGACAGTCACACACCTCACGTAGACGCTCTTGGTGTTATTGCGATAGGTGTCGGTGGTCTGGAAGCAGAAACCGTCATGCTTGGCCGACCATCAATGATGCGTCTACCAGATATTGTCGGTGTCAAACTGACGGGTAAACGTCAACCGGGCATTACCGCAACGGATATTGTCCTCGCGATTACTGAGTTTCTGCGTAATGAGCGTGTGGTATCTTCATATCTTGAATTCTTCGGAGAAGGCGCACGTGATCTAACGATCGGAGACCGCGCAACGATTTCAAACATGACACCAGAATACGGCGCAACAGCTGGCATGTTTTATATTGATGAGCAGACCATCAATTACTTGAAACTAACTGGTCGAGATGAAGAACAAGTTGCTTTAGTAGAAAATTACGCAAAACAAACCGGTCTTTGGGCAGACGATCTTGATAGCGCAGTTTACGAGCGAGTACTTGAGTTCGATTTATCATCAGTTAGCCGTAACTTGGCAGGTCCGTCAAACCCTCATCGTCGTTTACCAACTTCTGAGTTGGCACAGCGCGGCATTTCTGGAGCGTGGGAAGAGAAAGAAGGCGAGTTGCCAGATGGTGCAGTGATCATCGCTGCTATTACCTCATGTACGAATACCAGTAACCCAAGAAACGTGGTTGCTGCTGGCCTTGTGGCGAAGAAAGCCAACGAACTTGGTCTTGTACGTAAACCGTGGGTGAAATCGTCTTTTGCTCCGGGTTCTAAAGTTGCACGCTTGTATCTGGAAGAAGCGGGCTTATTACCAGAGCTAGAGAAGCTTGGCTTTGGCATTGTTGGTTACGCATGTACAACTTGTAACGGTATGAGTGGTGCGCTGGATCCAAAAATCCAACAAGAGATCATCGACCGTGATTTATATGCAACAGCGGTGCTTTCTGGTAACCGTAACTTTGATGGTCGAATCCATCCGTACGCCAAACAAGCTTTCTTGGCTTCACCACCATTGGTTGTCGCTTATGCACTAGCCGGTACCATTCGTTTTGATATCGAGCGCGATGCGCTTGGCACGGACCAAAACGGCAAACCAATTTATCTCAATGATTTGTGGCCAAGCGATGAAGAGATCGATGCAGTTGTCGGTACTCATGTTAAACCAGAGCAGTTTAAGCAAGTTTACATTCAGATGTTTAAGCTGAATGATCAAGAGCAAAATCCCAACCCGCTGTACGACTGGCGTCCGATGAGTACCTATATCCGCCGACCACCGTACTGGGAAGGTGCGCTAGCGGGAGAAAGAACATTGTCTGGTATGCGTCCATTGGCGATTCTGGGCGACAACATCACCACTGATCACTTATCACCATCCAACGCGATTCTCGCAAGCAGCGCAGCAGGTGAATACTTAGCGAAAATGGGTGTGCCAGAAGAAGATTTCAACTCTTACGCGACTCACCGTGGTGACCACTTAACGGCGCAACGCGCGACCTTTGCTAACCCGAAACTATTTAACGAAATGGTGAAAGAGAACGGTGAAGTGGTTCAGGGTTCTCTGGCGCGAATCGAGCCGGAAGGTCAGGTTGTACGCATGTGGGAAGCGATTGAGACCTACATGAACCGCAAGCAACCACTGATTGTTGTTGCAGGTGCTGACTATGGTCAGGGTTCATCTCGTGACTGGGCAGCAAAAGGCGTTCGATTGGCTGGTGTAGAAGCAATCGTTGCAGAAGGCTTTGAGCGTATTCACCGAACTAACTTGGTTGGCATGGGCGTGTTACCACTGCAATTTAAGCCGGGTGTTAATCGCAATACATTAGAACTGGATGGTACTGAACTGTATGACGTGGTTGGTGAAATCAAGCCGGGTGCTGATTTAGCGCTGGTTATCACACGCAGCAACGGCGATAGAGTCGATGTTCCGGTTACTTGTCGCTTAGATACCGCTGACGAAGTTCACGTGTACAACGCAGGCGGTGTTTTGCAGCGTTTCGCGCAAGATTTCTTGGCACAATAAGGAGTGCGTATGTCAAATAATACTCCGAATCAAACAAGCCAAATAAAAGTGCCCGCGACGTACATGCGTGGCGGCACGAGTAAAGGTGTCTTTTTCAACCTAGAGGATTTACCTCAAGAAGCGCAAGTGGCTGGAGCCGCACGTGACAAACTGTTGCTACGCGTTATTGGCAGCCCTGATCCTTACGCGAAGCAAATTGATGGCATGGGGGGCGCGACGTCAAGCACCAGTAAAACAGTGATTGTTTCGCGCAGCAGCAGAGCCGATCACGATGTTGACTACTTATTTGGCCAAGTGTCGATCGACAAACCATTCGTCGATTGGAGTGGTAACTGCGGCAACTTGTCTGCCGCTGTCGGTCCTTTCGCCATTCATGCTGGTCTGATCCCACAAGGCCGCATTCCAGAAAATGGCATTGTGACGGTGCGTGTTTGGCAAGTGAACATCAGCAAAACGATTTTGATTCACGTGCCAATCGTCAATGGTTTCGTCCAAGAAACCGGAGAGTTTGAACTCGATGGTGTCACGTTTCCAGCGGCAGAGATTCAAGTGGATTTTGTTGATCCTTCCGATGGCGAAGGAAGTATGTTCCCAACGGGCAACTTAGTTGATGATTTGGTGGTGCCGGATGTGGGTACGTTCAACGCGACCTTTATTAACGCGGGCATACCAACCATTTTTATTGATGCTGAATCGATTGGATATCAGGGCACCGAGCTGCAAGACGATATCAACAACGATGACACAGCATTAGCGATGTTCGAATCCATCCGTGCATATGGCGCGTTAAAAATGGGCCTGATTTCTGATTTAGAAGAAGCTCAAACACGCCAACATACGCCGAAAATAGCATTTGTTTCTAAACCGAGAAGTTACCTTTCTTCAAGTGGTAAAGCCGTAAATGAGTCGGATATTGATGTGCTTGTTCGCGCGCTGTCGATGGGCAAGCTTCACCATGCAATGATGGGAACAGCAGCCGTTGCTATCGCTTCTGCTGCGTGTGTGCCCGGAACGTTAGTGAATTTAGCCGCTGGTGGCGGTGAAAAAGAGTCCGTGACTTTTGGTCACCCGTCAGGAACGTTAAAAGTTGGGGCACAAGCGAAGCAAACTGAGCAGGGCTGGGTGGTGCAAAAAGCCATTATGAGCCGAAGTGCGAGAATACTGATGGAGGGATTTGTGCGTGTACCCTTCTATGTCTTCGATTAAAAGAGACGATCTTTGGATTAAAATAGCGATCTTTGAGTAGAACGAGAGCAATGTCAGGACATACTGGAGGAAGCAATATGTCTTCATACGAAAAAGAATACTTATGGGCGAAGAATGAACCGGAGAGTTTTTGGCGCGCTCAAGCGGAGAATCTCGATTGGTTCGAATCTCCTAAAACTATCTTGAAATCTGATGAAAACGGCATAGAACGTTGGTTTCCAGATGGTGTAATGAATACGTGCTGGTTAGCATTAGATTACCATTGCGAGCAAGGACGCGGTGATAATACTGCACTCATTTATGACTCGCCAGTGACAGGTCGTAAAGCCACGTACACCTATAGCGACCTACGTGACCAAGTAGCAAAAATTGCTGGCATGCTGTCTGCTCAAGGTGTTGAAAAAGGCGACCGAGTCGTTATTTATATGCCGATGATCCCAGAAGCCGCAATGGCGATGCTTGCCTGCGCGCGTTTGGGGGCGATTCATTCCGTAGTATTCGGTGGTTTTGCACCTAATGAGCTTGCTGTACGAATTGAAGATGCAGAGCCGAAAGTGATCATGACGGCGTCGTGCGGGATTGAGATCAACAAAGTCATTCCATACAAACCAATGGTAGACAAAGCCATTATGGACAGCCGTTGGAAGCCTGAGAAAGTGTTTGTTTTCCAACGTCCAGAGTGCGACGCTGAGCTAAACCAAGAAAGAGACTTAGATTGGCAGCGAGAGTACAAACAAGCGCTGCCACATGGTTGTGTTCCGGTGTTAGCAACCGATTCGCTCTACATACTTTATACATCAGGTACGACAGGTAAGCCGAAAGGCGTTGTGCGTGATAACGGTGGCCATGCTGTCGCGATGAAGTACTCCATGAGCGCAATCTATAACATTCCTCAAGATGGCGTCTTTTGGGCGGCATCTGATGTGGGCTGGGTAGTAGGGCACTCTTACATTGTTTACGCTCCACTGATTCACGGTTGCACTACCATCCTATTCGAAGGCAAGCCTGTTCGAACACCGGATCCTGGCGCATTTTGGCGAGTGTGTGATGAATATAAAGTAGATGCGTTGTTCTCTGCACCAACGGCGTTTCGTGCGATTAAGAAAGAGGACCCGGAAGGTGAGCACTTAAAACAGTACGACTTGTCGAATCTGAAAACCATCTTTATGGCGGGAGAACGCCTCGACCCTCCGACACTGGAGTGGGTTCAGAGCAAAGCGGACAAGCCCGTTATTGACCACTGGTGGCAAACCGAGACGGGCTGGGCCATCGCGGGCAACCCGACAGGTGTCGAAATGATGCCAGTTAAAGCTGGTTCTTCGACGAAGCCCATTCCGGGTTATCAGGTCGAGATTCTGAATGAACTTGGAGAGGCTGTCGGGCCTAACCAACAAGGCTTTGTCGCATTAAAACGTCCGCTACCACCAAGTTGTCTGCCAACGGTTTGGCGTAATCATGACCGTTTTGAAACTGGTTATCTTAGCCAATTCCCAGGCTACTACGTGTCAGGTGATGGTGGCTATCTGGATGAAGACGGTTACCTGTTTATTATGGGACGTATTGATGACGTGATTAATGTCGCGGGACATCGATTGTCGACAGGTGAAATGGAAGAAATAGTAGGAGGCCACCCAGCGATTGCAGAATGTGCGGTGGTTGGTATCCACGATGATCTAAAAGGTCAGCTTCCACTTGGTTTTGTTGTACTGAAAGACGGCGTCAAAGTGGATGAGCTAGACCTTGAAGGTGAGCTTGTTGGCAAAGTGCGTAGTGAGATAGGTGCAGTTGCTTGCTTCAAGCATGCGTTGGTTGTAGACCGTTTACCGAAAACACGTTCAGGTAAAATTTTGCGTCGAACTATACGTCAAATAGCTGATGGTGAAAAATACACCGTTCCGTCAACGATTGATGACCCAAGTAGCTTGAACGAAATTGAGCGAGTGCTACGACGCTGAGAAAAACTCAATTCTAACTAACCCCTGATCCTCGAACTCTGTTGGTTGGTTCTGCCTCTGTACGTTTATTAAGTGCAGGGGCCTTTTTGTTGTTCAAACAGTACAAACGTATCGTGAAAGCATTTGTGACTTGCCAATACGACGTTTTCCTCACAAACTACAGCCATTCCATTTTTAGTGACCCTTTGTATGACCACGTTTGCGATTAAACCTGCGTGTTTTAGCGACCTAGAGTTGCTCAACGATCTTATGTTCGAGCTTCATGATGAGCATCATCTTCAATCTCCTGAACTTTTCAAAACGGCAGAGGAGATAGAACAAGAAAAAAGCATTGCTCGATATATTGACGACCCTGAGTGCCTTGTTTACCTAGCAAAACAAGGAGATGAAATTATTGGCTTTATCTCTGGTCACTTCTGTGAACTTATTTCTACCGTCAGCCAGCCAGTTATGATGGGAAGTGTGGATGAGCTCTATGTGCTGCCTGAATATCGAAAACAAGGTACGGCGCAGGCATTGATTAATAAAATTGAGTCAACGTTCTCTGATTACGGTGCAAAACAGATGTTTGTTGAAGTATGGCATTTTAACCAGGGCGCAATATCTTTGTATGAAAAACAAGGATTTGCACATCATATCCACTATTTAAGAAAACCGCTGAACGAATAATCGTATTTAACTTTAATATTGTGATTTAGGTTCTATCGAATTGAAATCATTCAGTTCGTCAATAGACTTTTCTCTATAAGTTGCTCGCAATGTTAACAAATTGATATGCACCCACATTGGTATCGGCGTTTTTGTCTGCTTGTTTATTAGTAGCACGAGGATCGTGCTTACAAAAACAAGAGGACAATATTTTGAAACTAACAAAATCGTTACTTGCTTTAGCCGTTTTGCCAATGTTCGCAAGTGCTGATGATTTGTCACAGACGCAAAATCATACTATCCAACCCCAGATCGTAGGCGGAGTAACTGCCGACCCACGTGACTGGAAATTCTACACCCAAATTGTTAGTCGTTATGGTAACCGATCATATTGTGGGGCCAGTTATATCGGGAATGGTTACGTCCTGACTGCTGCGCATTGTGTTGAGGGAGATTCTCCGAATCAGATAGCGGTTAAAATCGGTGGCGTTGTTTATAACGGTAGTGACGGTGTTCGTGCAAACGTCAGTGAGATCCATATGCACCCGGCATATCGCCGCGCGACGCTTTCTCATGACCTCGCGGTATTGAAGCTCGACTCTGTGCCTCAAGGTGTTTCTTCAGTTGAGATTGCGAATGGTAGTCTAACGCAATACGCGAGCATCGGAGATTGGCTTAGTGTTGCTGGCTTAGGGCGAACTTCTGAAGGAGGAAGCTCTCCGTCTCGATTGCAAGAGGTTGACGTCCCACTTGTATCGGATATGACTTGCCGTCAAGCCGGTGGCAACTACACAACGGTTGGAGAAGTGTCATTCTGTGCGGGTATTCCTCAAGGTGGAATAGATTCTTGTCAGGGAGATAGTGGTGGTCCAATCGTCATTAATCGCAGTGGTGTAATTACTCAACTTGGTGTGGTCAGTTGGGGAATAGGTTGTGCTCGTCCTGGTATGTATGGGGTTTATAGCGATATCGCTGCTATGCGCAATTTTGTCGATGGTGTTATCGGAACAGCAACACCACCAAAAGAGAATGTTTCTGTTGGATACACCACCGAACAGACACTGGCATCATTTAATGTTGGGGAGTTACAGCAACATAGCTTTGTTATCCAGAATTCAGGGAGCACCACGTTCACTGTGGAAAATGTTCGCGCGTTTGCTTCGGGTGTTACTGATGCAGCTGTTATTGCCAATGATCAGTGCTCTCAGGCGACGTTAGCAATGAATGCAAGTTGTCGTGTTGATGTTGAATTTGGTGCTACTCAGAGCGGAGAAGCAAGAGTGGCTTTGAACTTCAACGTTGATAAGACCAGCACACAATACCAAGCGTTAGTATCCGCTCAAGCGAAAACGGTGACAACGCCTCCCACAGATAGCTGTACAACTGTATGGCAAGCCAGCTTAGTGTATCTCAAAGGAGATACGGTTACTTGGAATGGTAAAGTTTGGCAAGCGCAGTGGTGGACTCAAGGTGATAATCCAGCAGACTCAGGGCCTTGGGGTGTTTGGCAAAAAGTAGGCGATGCGAATTGCAAGTCTAACTAACGATCGGGCCAGTGAATTTGATTCGTTGACCATGAGATAAGATTCATTCTTGGTTTCAACGATCAGTACATAGTTATTATAACTGGGGTTTATTGTTTGCAAATAATAAGCCCTTTTTTATTGTGTCAACTATGAGAACCCACAAAATGTGTATGACTTTGTCCTGACGTTATCTTTATATAACTGGCAGAATTGCGATCAACATTTTATGTTTTGTCTGATCTTTGTCAGGTTTGCATTAAATTATTCTCCAGTGAGCGTTGAGATCGGGTTTTACGCGATCAACTCAGTTTGGCATAACTCGTTACTTAATTTTTGTCGAAAAAGATAAGATTAACTGCCATGATTCATTGGTTATCATTATGTTTATTTAAGGTCATATTTTGTGTTGAGACAGCTGTTATTACTCATCCTTTGTTTTATTTTGTTACCTGTTTCACCGATCTCTACGGCTAAAGCCACTGCGAGCGAAGTTAAAGGAGCGCTCTGTATTGTTCGCGCTGATGACAAGTTAGTGCTAGTTCATGAAGTATTAACGGATAAGATTTCTCTACCTGGCGGAACCATCATTGATGGTGAGTCTCCACAAGTTGCTGCTCAACGAGAAACGTGGGAAGAAACCGGTATAGTGGTTACGGTTGGAGAGGAGCTTGGCAGAACGGACACTGCGGTTTTTTACGACTGTATATCAGACTCTGACATTATCGCTTTTTCTATGAATAATTCTTTAGGTGGAAATGAACTGCCTATTTGGTTTGCCCCTCATTATGGAGTAGAAGTTGCGTCAGCGATGTTGCTTAGCCCATCTGAATTACCATCATCTTTATATCGTTATCCTGAGCAATGGCCACAAGCCACTCAGTTTTTTGATCAAGCTACCAAGCAATCAGTATCTTATGTGACTCAGTTGATCGAATCCGCGCCTTCATTTCGTCAGGTTGAATTGGCGTGGCTGATAGATTTACAGAGTTGGGTAGGGGCGTTGTCAGAAACGAGTTACGAGGTAGCTAGTCAGATCTCGAAACTCGTTATAGATCTGACAGAACCGACGGTACTACTCTTTCTATTTCCTTTAGCCATGATGCGCTTTGGTAGCCGGTTTGTGTACCGACTCTTTTTCGCAATTAGTGCAACGTCGCTTATGGTGCTTGTCGCTCAACAAGGCTTTTCGCTACCGCGCCCACATGTCTATATACCAATGATGGAGTTAACGCACAGCTTTGGCTTTAGTTTTCCTAGCTTGCCTATCGCTGTGTGGTTTTGTGTGCTGACGTTCTTGTTTCATAGAACCCAGTATTTTGGTTTGAATGGAACAACGGCAGTCTTCGTGTTCATCACTCTTACTGTGGTGTTAGGTAAGTTTTTCCTCGGCAGTGCCTTTATTTTAGATATGTTATTTGGCGCGCTGTTAGGCAGCTTGGTGGCTTGGCATGTTCTTCGACTGGAGACAAATCAAGATGTGAACGTTGATAAAGTTCTAAGCTCAAAAGGCGTCTGGTTCATTATGACTGCGGCAACATCGGTCATCTCTGTCATCTGGCCATTACCTGTGTTTGGTCGCTGGCTAGCAATTTTAATCACTGCATCAGCGTTGGTCATGACATTTAAAGAGTCGAAAGCACATTTAGATACTCGGCAGATGATCTTTGTAACGCTGGCATTGTTGCTTGTTGATCAACTCTATTTGTACTCGGCTAATATCGTATCGTTTAGCGGTTTGTGGTCATTAGTCTTGTCGACGTTACATTATCCATTATTAATGTTGTTATTTATGCTGCTTGCAAGGAAGCTGACTTGTGAAAACCAACCGAGCAAAACGTTGCTAGATTGATGGCTGTATTTGTTATCTATTAGTATTTGAGTAAAAACAAAGCCTTGCATTACAGCAAGGCTTTTACACGTTTAGTCTACGAACAACGCCGCTTGCCTATCTTGGACGGCTAGGGGTGTTAAACGTAAGAAGCTTAACGCAACAGACATGGCGGAAAGGGCTATGCATTGAGCACGAACTTTTCTATAGCTTTAGCGACACCGTGCTCATCATTACTTGCCGTAATGTAGTCAGCGATTTGCTTGGTTTCTTCCATTGCATTTGCCATCGCGATACCAAGGCCAGCGTATTTCAGCATGTGGTGGTCATTTTCTGCGTCACCCATACAGATAACTTCTTCAGGTTTAATTCCCAGATACTCGGCAATTGCGGCAACACCAATACCTTTGTTGCTCGCAGGGTTAAGAAACTCAAGGAAAAACGGAGCGCTTTGAACAACCGTAAACGCTTCGCGCATTTCAGCTGGCAGTGCTGCTATAACTTCTGTTAGTTTGCTTGGCTCTGCAACCATCATAGCTTTGATGATTGGATGATCGTCTTCTAGTGATTCGAAGTTCATCTCGGTGACATTTAAGCCATTTATCTTTGCTTCAATATCGGTGTAAGGGTTGTGTTCGTTGGTGATTAAACCATGAACTTGACTAAAAGCATGGACGTACGCACCTAGCTCTTCGGCTTTTCGCGCCACCAATTTTGCAGCTTTACCATCTATGATTTGCTGGTGGATGATGTCGTTTGTGCCTACGTTCTTGACCATCGAACCGTTGTAGTAAAGAACAAAATCTCGATCGGAATGGATATTCAGTTCGTCGAGCTTGTCTTGCATTCCTTCTAATGGGCGACCAGAAGCGAGAACGACAGTAACGCCTGCTTCTCGAGCTTTTGCGATCGCTTGTTTGTTTTCTTCAGAAATGGCTTTATCACTATTGAGTAGCGTGCCATCCATATCTAGTGCGATCAGTTTATACATCATTTCTTACCTTAAAGTTTTTTGGGAGCTGTCAGTGAATAAGGCTTGGTTTAACGTTAACCAGAAACCTATATTCATTACGCTATGAAACTACAAAATGGTCTATTTTAACAATTAATTTTTGGTTTAAATTGACCTAGACACGCGTGTCCATTATGGTCTTCGCCTCGAAATGTTATGAGTTGAGTGAGTTCTGCGTTGTATAAGCTAAATGAGATGTTTGAAACCATCCAAGGGGAAGGGGTTTTCACTGGAGTCCCTGCTGTTTTTGTTCGGCTTCAAGAGTGTCCGGTTGGTTGCTCATGGTGCGATACCAAACAAACGTGGTATGCAGATGAGAATGACCAACGTCAAATAGGCGATATTCTGGTGAAAACGGAAGACTCTCCGACGTGGTGTGTTGCATCTGCCGAGAACATCGTAGAGCAATATCAACAGCAAGGCTTTAATGCTAAGCATATCGTGATTACTGGTGGAGAGCCTTGTATTTATGATCTGCGCCCTTTAACAAAGGCGTTTGAAGATATGGGGTGCCAATGCCAAATTGAAACCAGTGGCACATCAGAAGTGATTACTTCAGAAAATACGTGGGTGACACTGTCACCAAAAGTAGCAATGAAAGGTAAACTGCCAGTGCTTAATAGCGCGTTAGAGCGGGCAAATGAGATTAAGCATCCAGTCGGCACCCAGAAAGACATCGACCACCTTGATGACCTTTTAGCAAATGCGAACGTAGCGGCTGAGACTATCATTGCACTACAACCAATTAGCCAGAAGCCTCGTGCTACGCAATTGTGTATTGATACGTGTATTGCCCGCAATTGGCGTTTGTCTGTTCAAACTCATAAATATTTGAGTATTGCTTAGACGAGAGGCTCGTCATCATTCGAAGTGGCTTTTCTATCTAATCCCGGTTTCGCGAGTAATGCCGTTGGTAGCTTTGCTATCGAAACATTGTCGATATATCTAAACAATTTATAGCGTTGTAAAAGCTAAGAAGTGTTGGCTGTTGTGGTGTGGTGCTATCTTTGGTTCGACAATCGTTTCGCATTTAATTGATGCCACCAATCTGGCGGCATCAAAATGAAGCTCTGTTGGCTGGAGTTTCACGCTGAGATAAAACGTTTAGAAGCTAACGCAAAAGGTTTTATCCCAGCGCTATTACCGCTAACAAAGACTATTTGCTCGCTAAGTATTCTTCTAAGCCGCTTTGTCGCAGTAGGCACGCTGGGCATTCACCACAGCCTTTACCAACGATTCCGTTGTAACATGTTAAAGTATTGTTTTGGACAAACTCCAACATATTGTGCTTATCAGCTAGAGCCCAGGTCTCGGCTTTAGTAAGCCACATTAAAGGAGTCTTAATGTTGAAGGCTTTATCCATACCTAAATTGCAAGAGAGATTTAGAGAGCGAATAAAGTTGTCTCGGCAGTCAGGGTAACCACTAAAGTCTGTTTCGCAGACTCCCGTAATGATGTCTTGAATGCCAAGCTGGTAAGCATGGATACATGCGTAAGTAAGAAAGAGAATGTTTCTCCCTGGAACGAATGTATTGGGTACGTTAGCGTCGCTTAAGTCATTAGATACCGGAATGTTGTCTCTTGTCAGAGAGCTTATCGCTAACTCATTAATTGATTTTACATCCAGGACTTTGTGGCTTTTGATGTTAAGTTGCTTACCTAATTCGATAGCGATATCTATTTCATCTGAATGACGCTGGCCATAATCAAACGTTATAGCATGAACTTCATCATATGTATTTAATGCATCGATTAAGCAGGTCGTAGAGTCCTGCCCACCGGAAAAAACCACAAGTGCTTTTGTTGTAGCCATGTTGAACCCTTAGTTATGCTCTTTGATTCTTTGGTATTGATACGTATTCTTAGGCGTTTAATCCCTATTACGTACTCGACTTGTTCGTGGCGATTGCGTCCGCAATCAACTGGGCTGTGCTCTCAAGCACTCTTTGCTTGTCATCATTTGACAGCTTGTGGAGATTAACAGCAAGTTCAGCGGTGATTTCATCTTCACAAAAAAAATAGTTTAGAGGCACGTTTAGCTCATCTGCGATAAGTTTGAGCGTTTTTACGTCGGGAGTATGGCGCTCCCTTTCGTATTGATTCATCCTTGCACTTGCAGAACTATCATCCATGCCGATACGGATGCCCAGTGCTTTTTGGGACAGATTCGCTTGTTTACGCGCATGCTTAAGGCGGGCTGGGAGTGGGTTATTAAACAACACTTAAAGTTCATACGAAGGACTTGGATGACTAAGATTATCTTAGTTTTTCTGATTTGTGTATACTAAGTAATACTTAGTTATTACCGAGGTCGCCAAGGCCGTGTATGTATAGCTAAACAAGATTTCGTCTCTTTAGGTTGATTAAGTGACGTTGAATCTACTTCTTCAAAAACTGCCGTATGGAGGAGCGGGAAGAGCGAGTAAGGGCACGAGAAACCGCAGCGATTTGTAGAGCAGAACTTGCTCTTCACATAAACGTAGTCGTCTAAGTTGAAGAGCAATATTGTTCTTGATGATCAACTATATACTTAAGTAAATAACTGTGTCGCACAATAGATCAGAGCTGCTGCTAAGCTCATATTGATGACTTTGCCATATCTCTGGAATTGCGATTGAAGTAGCTTTCCTGCAACGGCCCAGACTACGTTGCTAAGGAGTGCGATCAAAGCAAGAATGAGGCTAGTCGCTAAGATCCAGTAGATATTCTGAGTGTGGGGCAGTACGAACGTAGAAATAGAGGTAATTCCATAAAGAATGATTTTCACATTAACGAACTGCAAACCGAAACCTGTTAAGAAACTGATACCTTTAGAATTATCCGATGAAGTTTTGATCTCACTCGTAGCAAGCCCCCAAGCCAACCAAACAATATAAGCTGCTCCAATCCATGTTAGCCAAGGTGTAATCACGGGCAAGAGGCTGATCATGTTATACGTGAAAGCGCCACAAAGTAGCATCAAAACAACATAGCCACAAAACATCCCCGAAATCACTTTTGTTGAGCGTTTTAGTCCATATTGCGTCGCGATGCTGAGCGATAAAATGTTGTTTGGCCCTGGTGTAATTGAAGTAATGATTACGTAAGTAAAAAATGCGGTGTAGATGGCGGTCATCTCTATCTCTCCTGTTTTTACTGCACTATACTTCGCTACAATTGATTAAAAAATTGAATAAATTAAAACTTAGACTTTTAATTTATTGAACTGTTGGTTGTGGAGTCTAGTCATGAATCTAAAACGCTTTCTTACTTTTAAAGCTATTGTTGAAGAAGGATCGTTTCTAAAAGCGTCACAGAAGCTTTATTGCACGCAATCAACCGTCACCTTTCAAATCAAGCAGTTGGAACAAGATCTGTCTTTGCAGCTGTTCGAAAAAATAGGGCGTAAGATGGTTTTGACTCAAGCAGGAGAAAAGATACTGCCTTACGTCTATGAACTGGCGCGAGTGATGGAAAATATTGAGGGAACAGCAAAGCAAGAAAACTCGGAGCCGACCGGTGAATTGAAAGTGCTGATTGCTGAGACTCAACTTGCTTATAAGATGGCTAATGTTTTAAAAGAGTTCAGGATCAGAGCGCCCAATGTCAGACTCTCTCTGCAATCACAAAATTGCTATCAGATTCGAGATGAGTTGATAGAGGATAAAGCTGATTTAGGTGTGTTTTATCGAGTAGGTAATGACGATACACTCAAGGTGCACGAGTTTGAGCAGGAGCCACTGGTATTGGTTGCTTCACCGCTTTTAAAAGGGCTAGATTTAAAGAAGAGAGAGCAACATATTGATTTAGGGTTTATAAGCAATGGCCCTAAGTGCCTTTTTCGACAGATGTTTGAGAGCATTATTCAAGAGCGTGATATTAGCATCGACAACATGATCGAACTTAGCAGTATTAATACGATCAAAAATTGCGTTGAGAGTAATATTGGTATCTCTTACTTACCTCGTTTTACGGTTGAAAAAGAGTTGCAAGAGGGCAGTTTACAAGAGCTTGAGTTCACCGAATTTTCACAGATGATCAAGCCACTCTGCGCTTATCATGCTGGGAAGTGTGTGACGCCGGCGATGGAAGTCTTTATTGATTGTATGCGTAACGAGTATGAACGGTTTTCTACTCAGAGTCGGTGATCTTTAATATGTTCTATCTGACATAGTTTCGTTTTTACTCCTTTTTATTTTTTAAGTGGTTGATTCTAATTAATTGATTTTTGGTGTTTTATTTTACAGTCGACTAATTTTGGATGATAGATAAGATCTGATGTGAAGAGCTATTTATTGACAGAAAGAGATAAGATATAAAAACGACGGCGTGTGATAACTAGATTAGATAAGGTTACATAATTAACAGTGTAATAAATGCCATTCTTTATGGATTATTTTCAACGAGACTTAATTGTTACGGTTCGTTATTATTAACTCGTTAACGCATCCATTGCTAGGAAGTTAACTTACGCATATTGTTTTTTTCATCATTTGCAGCAAATTATATTTGCTGCTTTTTTTTAACCAAAAAAAAGTTCAAAGCTTGAACTACAAGCTCTGAACTTTTGTTTATACTTAGTGGTTTTCTACTTTAATAAGTAAAACACCGTTTAAAAGTATCGCGTAACCTAGTAACTCTAAGCTTTCTTCGACCAAGTTTTTCACGTCTCTATTGTATGAGTTCCCCATGAACTCGACCCAAAAATCACCATACCCTGCAAAGCGTGAGAATAAGAAAACAATGAAAAAGCCAATCGTTAATGTCGTGAAGCTAGAATGAGAAATGAAAAGTTTGACCTCATTTTTTATGTTAACTATGTTATTAAAACAAAAATAACAGACCGAGACTATTATAATCCAAGCAGGGTACTTCCATGAACCGTGAGAGAAATACTGCTCTATGTGGTAGTCCATTTCTCTAACGAATATAACCATAAAAAATGAAGACATTATTACTAATATGTGTTTGAGTTCAAGATATTCCTTAGATTTATACAAACACATTAACGATGAAAAAAGCACAAATGCTATTTGAGTCATTTCTATAAGAGAGTTCTCCGATGTGCTTTTGTCCATTTGTACGCTAAAATAAATCGTTGCTAACGTATAAATAACCAAAAAAATAAGATAAGATATTTTATATACTAACAAACTAGTGACCGAGGTGTGTTTTTCTTTAATATACATCGTAACTTGTATAGGTGATGGATTTGTTAGTATTATAAATCAAGAATGTTTTATATTTAGTGAATTAAGCGCCATTTAGAATGGAACTTAATTCACCTAACATTAAACTTCGATGAATATTAAACGTTACTGGTTTAATTTATTGATTTTATTTGATTTTTTATTTTATGTTAATTTTGGTTAAATAGAATCACCTAGCTTTTATTGAAATGCTTTTCCCATATTGGTGGTATGCCAACTTCTTCTTGAACGATATCAATGAATGCCCTAACCAATGGTGATTGCTGACGGTGTGAGTACATGGCATAAATATCACCAAAATCTTGAGTTTCATATTCTGGTAAAAGTTGAACTAAATTAGAAGACTCTAGGTTGTTAGGAAGCATAAATTGACCTATAAGTGCAGCGCCCAGACCTGACTTTACGCTTTCAATTATTAGCTCAGCCTCATTTACCATGTATGACCCTGATATTGGGTATGTATCTAAACCATCTGATTTTGCTTTGTCGTAGAATTTAAGTTTATCGACAATAAAATTACCATTTGAATAAATAATAAAAGGTAGCTTAACTAACTCATCAGGCGTTTCTGGGTTACCATGTTTTTCAATTAAATTTCGAGAAGCAATGATTGCAGTCGTATTTTTTGCTAATTTTCTTGCTACCATTGATGAATCCCTCATAGGTCCGATTCGAAAAGCAATATCAAAATTACTTCTAATCACGTCTACATGAAGATCATCTAGCATTAGTTCAACACTTGCTTTTGGGTACTTATGTAAAAATTTCTCTATCGAAGGTTGTAGATAGAGTTTTCCAAATAATGTTGAGCTTGAAATTCGTACTTTCCCTGAAGGCTCAGTCTGAAAGTTCTCCGCTATTTGTTGAGTATCATCAAGGAGTTGAGATATTTGGTCTGCTTTTTCTACTATTTGCTGGCCGACTTGTGTTAATGAAAGAGAGCGAGTCGTTCTGTTTAATAGCCTAACGCCTAAGTGCTCTTCTAACTGCTTGATGTGTTTAGACAAAACAGAGCGGTCGATATTCATCCCATCTGCTGCTTTTGCAAAAGATCCAGCTTTAGAGACTTCTAAAAGCAGGTGTAGTTTATTTGCTAAATCCACAATGTTTATCCAAGTTAGATATTAGCGTATTAGTTTCATGTATAACTACTGCTCTGTCTAGAAATTATTAATATACTTAATAACCAAAAGAAAAGGGAGCAATAGCTCCCTTTAGTATGAATTTAAATGAGTATTTATATTATGGTTATAGTGTTTGACGTTTTTTGTTTCGACTCACTAACATGTAAAAAACAGGTGTGAGTAGTAATCCAAATACCGTTACGCCTACCATACCCGAGAATACGGCAATACCCATTGCTTGTCGCATTTCCGCTCCGGCCCCTGTACCAATCATTAATGGAATAACACCAGCGGTAAATGCAATTGATGTCATTAGAATCGGTCGAAGACGTAAACGACATGCTTCCAAAATCGCTGATAAGGTATCTTGGCCATTGTCTTTAAGTTCTTTAGCGAACTCCACCATCAAGATGGCATTTTTACACGCTAGAGCCACAAGGACAATCAAAGCAATTTGTGTGAATATATTGTTGTCACCACCAATGAACCAAACACCTGCTAGTGCAGAAAAAATGGTCATAGGAACGATCAAAATGATAGCGAATGGTAGTTTTAAACTCTCGTACTGCGAAGCTAGCACCATGAAAACTAACAAAACAACAAGTGGGAATATATACACCATCGTGTTACCAGCCAAAATCTGCTGGTAGGTTACATCAGTCCATTCATAAACCATTCCCTCTGCTAGGTTTTGATCCAGTACTTCCTCAATAGCCGTTTGGGCTTGGTCAGAACTGTAACCAAAAGCAGGACTGCCGTTTAGTTCTGCACTAGGGTAGCCGTTATAGTGCATCACGCGGTCAGGCCCAATCGTGGGTATGATCTCCAGTACAGCGCCGAGAGGAACCATTTGTCCGGCAGCATTTCTTACTTTGTAGTTAAGTATTTGGTCAGGTTCGAGACGATAGTTCATGTCTGCCTGGGCATTCACTTTGTATGTTCTACCAAACATATTGAAGTCATTGACGTATAATGATCCTAAATAAACTTGAAGCGCATCAAAAACCTGCTCTAGAGGAACACCTTGCAGCATCGCTTGTTCACGATCTATTTGGATGTCCATCTGCGGCACTTGTATACGAAATGTGGAATATAATCCCATCAGCTCGGGTCTTGTTGATGCCTCACTTATTACCAAGTTCAATTGCTTGAAGAGCTCATCAAACCCCTTGTTCGCACGGTCTTCGATTTGAAGTTTAAAGCCGCCAGTAGAGCCAAGTCCTTGGATTGGTGGTGGTGGAAAAATCGCAACGAAGGCTTCATCAATGATTGAAAAGCTCTTATTCAAAGATGCAACAATCGCATTTGCTCCGAGAGTTGGATCATTTCGTTTATCGAAGTCCTCAAGCGTAACAAAAACGATGCCACTATTCGGACTGTTAGTAAAACCATTGACCGATAAGCCTGGGAAAGAAATGGTTTGTGCTACGCCAGGTGTTGCCAGCGCGAGGTTTTCCATTTCTTTAATAACGGACTCTGTTCTATCTAAACTTGCTGCATCTGGAAGTTGGGCGATCGCAACTAAATACTGCTTATCTTGTTGAGGAATGAATCCTCCAGGAACCGCTTTGAATAGAGAAACCGTTCCCCCGAGTAACGCAATGTATACCACCACAACAACAAGGCTAAAACGAATCAGCTTCTTGACCAGAGCTTGATATTGGTTCGAGCTATACTCAAAAATTCTATTGAATGGCGCAAAAACATACTTACCAAAAACCGCATCCAAGAGCTTGGTTAGCCGATCGGGTTTTGCGTTCTTATCTTGTAATAGCAGTGCTGATAAAGCAGGCGATAACGTCAACGAGTTAATTGCTGAAATAATCGTCGAGATCGTAATTGTTAGTGCGAACTGCTTATAAAACTGACCGGATAACCCTGTAATAAAGGTCGTCGGGATGAACACCGCACATAACACTAAAGCAATTGCAATAATTGGCCCGGTAACTTCGGTCATTGCTTGTTTCGTTGCTTCTAGTGGTGCAAGGCCATTATGGATGTTCCGTTCCACGTTTTCGACGACGACAATGGCGTCATCGACGACGATGCCTATGGCGAGAACAAGTCCAAACAACGAAAGCGTGTTAATCGATACTCCGAGCATTTGCATTACGGCGAACGTACCGATTAATGAAACAGGCACCGCAATGATAGGGATGATAGACGCGCGCCATGTTTGCAAAAACAAAATGACTACAACAACAACTAGTACAATTGCCTCTAGCAGAGTATGAACCACTGCGTCTATCGATCCACGAACAAAGACGGTCGGGTCGTAGGCTATTTCATATGAAACTCCAGCTGGAAAGGCTGCTTGTAAACGGTCCATGGTTGAGCGAACCTGATTCGATAGCTCAATAGCATTAGCACCAGGGCGCTGGAATACGGGCATCGCCACCGCTGGTTTACCATTTAACAAGGCGCGCAGTGCATAAGAGTTTTGACCTAGCTCTACGCGTGCAACGTCTTTAAGACGTGTCAAAGCCCCTGTTTCGTCAACTTTTACTACAATGTCGTTGAATTCATCAATATTCTCCAAGCGGCCTTTTACGTTCAACAAAACTTGGAATTGGTTTTCATTAGCGGCTGGTTGCGCACCTAATGAGCCTGCTGCCACCTGTTGGTTTTGAGATCGGACGGCGGAGACAACGTCCATTACGGTTAGATTTCTAGAAGCGAGCTCATCTGGATTTAACCACAAGCGCATTGAGTACTCGTCACCACCGAAAAGGCGCACATCACCAACGCCTCCGAGCCGAGCTATCTCATCTTTCAAGTTTAAATTAGCGTAGTTAGCTAAATAACTGACTTCACGGCTAGAATCTGGAGAATATATATGCACAACCATAGTGAGATCAGGAGAGGCTTTTTCGGCAACAACTCCTAACCGTTGGACGGCTTCTGGTAATCGGGGCAAAGCTGTAGTGACGCGGTTTTGAATTTGAACCTGAGCTTTGTCCAAGTCCGTACCTAAAGCAAAGGTTACGGTCAATGTCATTCTGCCGTCACTGGTTGCCTGCGAAAACATATATAACATGTTTTCTGTACCATTAATTTCTTGCTCCAGAGGCGTAGCAACTGTTTCTGCGATTACTTTTGGGTTCGCACCAGGATAGTTTGCTGTAACTACCACTGTAGGAGGGACAACCTCTGGATATTCACTCACAGGCAACTGTAAAAGTGAAATTGCGCCTACTATTAATATCAATAGCGATAACATAGAGGCAAATATGGGTCTTTGAATAAAAAAGTGTGCAAATTTCATTCGGTTGTCTTCTTAGTCTTGAGCTAAACGTTTGTTTGGCAACGATGTTGAGTTTGAAGCCATAATCAATGAAGTGTTGCTAATATCTAGCGTGACATTTTTTGGTGTGACTTTGCTATTTGGGCCAACTTTTGCTGGGCCATTTACCGCAATAATTGAGTCGGCGTTCAAGCCATTCTCGATGGCACGAAATGTTCCGTAACGTTCGCCTAAGGTTACGATGCTGTATTGCAACGTATTCTCTTCATTGAGTGTTAATACAAAGCGGTTTTCTAGATCTGTGCCAATAGAACGCTCTGGAACGAGAACTCGTTCAACTGGTTTGGTTGTTGATATCTGAACTCGGCCAAACGATCCCACTTTTAAGTTTGATTTTGTTGCATCGAATACCGCTCGAACCTGCAAAGTACCGGTGTTTTCGTTGATGGAGTTGTCGACAAAGTCAACGCGTCCAAAAAACTCCTGCCCATTTTGTCCAGATAGTTCAAGACGAGTAGGTAAGTTAGAGTCGGCATTGATTGTCGAGAAGTAACGGTTCCAAGTTCGCTCATCGACATCAAAGTATGCATATACCTGATCGTTAGAGACAATGTTTGATATAACGCTTTGATTTGCGTTTACATTGTTTCCTTTAGTAATGAATGCTCTTGAAATAGTGCCGCTAATAGGGGCATATATCTTCGTAAACTCAAGATCTAACTTTGCGGATTCTAACTGAGCACGCAAGGCCATTAGTTCTGCAGAGCGTTGTTTTACTGCGGTATCTCGGGCCTCTGCTTGTTCCGCTGAGATGGCCTTTCGCTTAACAAGTTGAGCGGCTCTCTTTTGTTCGTTTGCTGCTTGCTCTAGCGCAGCTCGAGCACTCTTAACTTGCGCTTCAAGTCGTGAGACCTGAGCTTTGAAGGTTCGATCATCAAGAGTGACGAGTAAGTCGCCTTTGTTGACACTCTGTCCGTCTTTGAACTCTACCGTTTCAATAACTCCGGAAACGCGTGGCATTAAAGAAACTTTCTCTGGGGCTTGGAGCCTTGTTGTAAAGGTGAACCACGATTGAACGGGCTCATAGATGACTTTGGAGACGTCTATCGTAGGTAAGGGAGTATTAGGTTGTTTGGTTATCTCTTCGTCTGCACAAGCAGCTAAAACGGATAAAAGGCCAATGCTGAAAACTTTCTTTAACATTTGTCGCGCCCTAAATGATTCTGTTCATACTAAAAGGAACGGCATTGTATTCATTGTACCTATGGGTAAATAGGCCCTCAGCGAACATAGAGTAGTGATAAAAATGCACGATTAAATATTGGTCAAAATGCTCATTTTTTGGTTTGAAAAAGGTCAGTTTAGGGTTTTAAAGACGTGGAGTATTGTTAAATGTAATAAGCCATAATAGATAGGAATAGCTAAACAGAAGCTAAAGATAGCGACGAAAATTAAAGCGTTTTTAATTCGTGCATTATTTGCAATTCACTGATGCAATTTGAACCATAAAAAATTGAAATTAATTTTGTAAAATCCATTTCCCATCACATAAAGAATAAAAACTAAATAAGGAATTGTGCAGTGGATCTCGCAAGCCAACTTGAATTACTACTGGATGTCTCTGAATACGGAACTTTTGCTAAAGCTGCTGACAGAAATCATATAGATCGTTCAGCTTTGTCAAAACAGATCAAAAAGCTAGAGGATGAATTGGGCTTACGGCTGTTAAACCGTTCCACACGTTCGCTATCCCTGACCAATGCAGGTGTTGAGATGGTGGCGCAAGCTAAGAAAGTAAGAGAGGTTCTAACTGAAACTCGTAGTATTGCTGCTACATTTCAGGATGAACCGAAAGGTAATCTGAAAATATCAAGCTCCACTTTCTTTGGCAGAGCATACTTAAATCAGGCAGTTAAAGAGTTTATAAAACAGTACCCAAACATTACTGTAGAGCTGCTGCTCGATGATAATCGAGTCGATGTTATCCACGAAGGTTTTGATGTTGTGTTTCGTATCGGACCAATCCGAGAGTCCAACATGATAGTACGTAAGTTGGCAAGTAATAATATGGCACTGGTTGCATCGAAGAGTTTTATTGACAAGTATGGAACCCCGAGCTCTCCAGAAGAGCTTATAAAAATGCCAGCAGTAATATACTCGAATGCTAACTTTAAGGCAGATAAGCTACGTATAGCGCCAAGCCAGTCATCAAGCGACGTTAGAACGTATAATATCAATGGGCAGTACTTCGTTAATGAAACTGAGTTAATGCTCGATGCCGTAAAATCTGATTTAGGGTATGCTTTAATTGGGCAGTTCTTTCTTCAGGAGAGTTTGAGTAAACAAGATCTTGTACAGTTGCTTCCTGATTATAATCTTCCCGCAATAGGGGAAATATATGCAATGTATACTCACCGAAATCAACAACCATTAGCCAAACTGTTCATTGATACTGTTCAAAAAATAATAGGAACGCCTCCTGTTTGGATGGATTATCTCGACTAATATGAGTACTAGGACATAATGTTTTAGATTGAGGGCTTGTTTATATTTATCCATAGAATATGGTTGAATTTGCACTTTAAAAATAATTGCCACTGTTCATAATTTCACTCGATTCAAACAACACAAGTAGTGGTAATTAAATGAAAATGACAAGAACGTCGATCGCAATCGCAGCACTTTTCTCTGCAAGTGCTGCAAATTCAGCCGTAGTTTATGAAGATCAAGAATCAGTGTTAAATATTCATGGCCGAGCGCAAGGGATGTATTATTTCTCTGATGATAAAAATGCTGACGGAGATAATAGCTACATTCGTGTAGGACTTTCAGGTGAGTCTAAAATAAATGAAGATCTTTATGCCTTCGGCTTATATGAGTTGGAATTTAAGTCTAATCGCAGAGATGCTGATGGGATTGAAGATGATGAATTTGATATCCGAAAAGGCTATGTAGGAGTTGGTGCAGATTACGGAACAGTAAGTTATGGACGTCAATACGGTGCGGTCACTTTAGTATCTGACTACACGGATATTTTCCCGGAGTTTGGTAATGAAGCTGCTGGCGTAAGTGCGGATCTATATGGTACCGGTCGCTCCGATTCAGTATTTAAGCTAACGACAAGCTATGAAGGTTTGAATATTCATGTTAGCTATCAGGCTGAAAACGATGAAGTGTCAACAGATGCAGCCTCTTATGGTGCGGCGGCTGACTACAAGTTGCCATATGGCTTCAAAGTTGCGCTTGGTTACAACGAAGGTGAAGGGCAATCGGGTGCAGAAGATGCAGAGCTGCTAACGGGTGCTATTGCATTTGAATACGACAAGTTTTATGCCTCTGTTTTATACAGTGATGGTGAAAACTGGGCTAAAGATGGTTCTGAAAGTAATATTGATTACACCGGTATTGAAGCAGTTGCCACTTATGAAGTAACAGATAAGCTTTGGGCACTAGTTGGCTATAACAATCTAGAGCGTGATGATGAAGATGTCGTCGATTACTACTCACTAGGTGCAGAGTACGATTTGACTTCTAATTTTAAAGCACTAGCAGAATACAGAATTACAGATGTAGACAATGAAGACGATATTCTTGCAATAGCTGCGAGATATTCATTCTAAAAAATTAATAAAGCTAAAAAGCCTGAAACTATTTTCAGGCTTTTTTATTTATCGGTGTAAGTTCATAAGTGCTGACTTTCGTCCATATATAATGGATTATATTGATCGTTACTTGTTTAAGTGTTTTGAATATAATTGTTTTGTTAGCTAGTCCACTGCTAGTTTTCATTTTCATATTTTTTGAATGATATATTTTTTCTTTGGCAACAAGAAGTGTCTTGTTGCCTTTTTTTATTTTCACGCTTTATGGTTAATTAAAACGAAAAGAGTAGTTTTATATATTGCTATAAACGAGAAAAATGTAACGACAATTGTCGATCTTAGATTTAGTTAATCTTCATAGAAAATTAAACTCAATTTCAAGTGTCTTTTTCATTTAAGTGATGTGGAATCCATATGGCGAACCAAGCGAATGACAAAGCGCCAAACGACGAAATGTATCTCAATGAAGATTGGAAAAATGATTTTTATGTAAAACGATAGAGGTAGGGATTGATACTGTTTACGTAAGGAGAGAGCGATTTATGAAAAGCAGTCGTTTCAATATGATTAGACACCTTTACTTTCTTAAAATAGGAAGGGCTCTAAGAAAGTAAAGGTGCAGATGATTTTTAGTTTTTACCGCCGTCACTTGTTCTGAAGTGATAATCGAAGTTTATGATTGCACGATATTTAACTTCATCACGGTTAAGTGCGTATTCTTCAACTCTCACCTTACTATCATCGATTGCAATATCACGAGGGAAACCGCTTCCAATGATGTTTAGACGATTTCTAAGTTCATGTTTTGATAGAGTTTGGTATTCATCGACAAGATCAAACGCAGAGCTATAAGCGGCATCTTTTGTCGTAAAGTCATTGAGAACAACTTTGTTTGTAGAGTGTTCGACATGAATACCAGCAGTAGCAGATAAACTGAATAATAATAGTGATGAGAGCGTCATTAGTTTTTTCATATAGTCACCTTTTTATTTGTATTACAAAGTCAAGATGTCCAACGAATCCTTGTTAATATCTCTCGACAAAGGTGATAGTGCCATTATATAAATGTGCTGTACATCACATTTGTGACCATTAACTATGGAAGAATTGTCAACAATAAAACTCAAGCACTTTTGACATTACGGTCAATGTGAAAAAGCGAATATCTGTATGGTTTCGTTATTAATTAAACCACTCTCGGAAACGCTGACTATTCAGTCAAAGCGTATGTTTCTTGTCGTTATAGTGACCTGCCTACAACTTAATCACTTAATGCATGCAATTCAATTGCAATGGCTTGGTATAGATTTTCATTCAGATCTTCCAGCTTAGTAACGATCCTACAAATTCTAGTGATTAAAAAGTCATTGTTTGTGGTTTTTTATTCTATTGTCGTGTATAAAAAAACTTTACAACAAATGATAAAGGAATATCCATGAAAAAGTTATTGTGTTTTGCTGCACTGGGGTTAGCTGTTTCGACGACGGTTAATGCAGACCCAATTTTAGACGACATCAAAAGTACAGGGGAGCTAAAAGTCTGCTTTGATTCTGGGTATATGCCTTTTGAAATGACAGCAAAAAATGGGCAGTACATTGGGTTTGATATCGATTTGGGTAAACAAATGGCGCGTGCCATGGATGTTAAGTTTGTGCCGGTAAACACTTCATGGGATGGCATTATCCCAACACTGTTGACTGGTAAGTGTCACATGATTATGGGCGGGATGACTATCACACCTATGCGAAATACTCAGGTGAATTTCGCTGATCCCTATGTGGTTATTGGTCAATCCATTCTCGTAGATCTCAAACATGAAGGTAAAGTGTCTAGTTACCGAGATCTCAATAGTCCAGAATATGTTGTTGCAACTAAGCTTGGGACAACGGGTGAGCAAGCGGTAAAACGATACCTTCCGAAAGCTAAGATAAATCTATACGAAACTCAGTCTGAAGCGGTACTTGAGGTTGCCAACGGAAAGGTAGATGCGTTTGTTTATGACTTTCCTTACAACTCTATTTATGTGGCGGAAAACAAAGGGCAGTTAATGCACTTGGCTAAACCGTTTACTTACGAGCCTTTGGGTTGGGCTGTGCCGCAAGGAAATCCAGATACGCTTAACTTCTTAAACAACTATTTACGTCAAATTAAGGGCGATGGAACTTACGATCGCATTTACGATAAGTGGTTTAACGACGATAAATGGTTAAAGCAAGTCAAGTAATCATATTGTTATTGTAGAGGAGCGGTTAGCTTCTGGCTCGGTTCATCGCCAACCAAACGGTTCGTGCTGTGAAGCTAACGCTTTTCTTTATTCAAATACCCAACCAACTTTAATCAAAGTCATTCTCGGAATCACATGCAAAATAACTTTAAATCCCTATTGTGGAACGCTGTTTTTGTTCTTGTTTTGCTATCAATTTGCGGTCTTGTCTATCTGTCAGGTAAGCGAATCGATTACAGCTGGAATTGGGAGCGTGTCCTTCCTTATATTGCCACTAACGCTGCTTCATCCATTACCGCGCCTGTCGATGGGAACATCATTCTCGACGAGAATAACCAACTGGCTCTGGAGAGTATTCATGGTGATATTGTTCTTGAACTAAGCCAATATAAGTCTGTGGACGTCTATGAAGGTGATCTTATTTTTGAAGGAGATACCTTAGCAACTATAAAAGAGTGGCGCTCTGGCCCAATTTTAGATGGTGTTGTGACGACAATTAAAATCTCGCTCTGGTCACTTATCATTGCTCTAGCGTTGGGCTTAGTTGTCGGACTAATGCGTATATCCAGCAATCCGGCATTAAAAAAGCTGGCGCTTGTGTATGTCGAGGTCATTCGTGGAACGCCTCTTTTAGTACAGATTTTTATCGTTTACTTCTTTATTGGTACTGTGCTTGACCTAGAGCGTTTTACTGCGGGAGTGATAGCGCTCTCCGTGTTTACCGCCGCTTATGTCGCAGAAATTGTGCGGTCAGGAATCCAGTCAATCCCAAGAGGACAAATGGAAGCGGCGCGTTCACTAGGAATGAATTATCCCAAAGCGATGATTTATGTCATTTTACCTCAAGCGTTTAAGCAGACATTACCTCCCTTAGCCGGGCAGTTTATCAACCTGATAAAAGATTCCTCACTTGTCTCCGTGATTTCGATTACTGATCTGACAAAAGCGGGCAGGGAAGTCGTAAGTGGTAGTTTTGCCCCATTTGAAGTTTGGTTTACCGTAGCGGCCCTTTATTTGCTTCTAACTAGTACCTTATCTTGGGCAATACAAACGTTAGAAAAGAAATTGGCAGCAAGTGATTAATGGTGGAGTCATTAATGGAATACATTATTTCAGCAAAAACAATTAATAAAATTTACCCTAATGGCTGCCATGCGCTCAAGGACGTATCGGTAAATGTAGAAAAAGGGGAAGTGATTGTCATCGTAGGACCGTCAGGTTCTGGTAAGTCAACATTCTTACGGACGATTAATCAATTAGAGACAATAAATAGTGGGTCTATAATCGTAGATGGTATCGATATGTACCACAAATCTACGGATATCAATAAACTACGCGCTGATGTGGGCATGGTATTTCAAGGCTTCAACCTTTTTCCACATAAAACGGCGATAGAGAACGTCATGTTAGCACCTTTAAAGGTTTCTAAACGTGACCCTGAATCGGTGAAGAAAGAAGCAAAAGATTTGCTTTATAAAGTCGGTCTGTCGGAGAGAATGGATAATTATCCTAATCATTTATCAGGCGGACAGCAGCAGCGCGTCGCAATCGCTCGTGCGTTAGCAATGAAGCCCAACATTATGTTGTTTGACGAACCCACATCAGCACTAGACCCTGAAATGGTTGGAGAAGTTCTTGATGTGATGAAAGATTTGGCCAAGGACGGAATGACGATGGTCGTGGTTACTCATGAAATGGGTTTCGCAAAAGAGGTCGCTGATAGGGTGTTGTTTATGGAAGATGGTGAGCTTTTGGTTTCTGACTCTCCTGAGCGATTTTTTGATAACCCCTCCAATCCTAGATTACAGAAGTTTTTATCTAAGGTCTTATAATAAAGAGAAAATTTGATTGAGGGCGAGTCCCTCAATCACTTCATGTTACTCGAAGTTAATGGCGATAACATTAGCTTGGTCCGAATGAAAGGTCTGGTAAATACTAGAGTGTTTAATCAGCCATTAAGTCTTTGTTCACTTTAAACATAACAATTTCATTTTGAATTGATAAAAATTGTGTTTGAATGGAGCTTATGGATGTTTGGCAGTATGGATGTCTAAATGAAGAAGGTAACAATTTTAGATGGTGGTATGGGGCGAGAGTTAAAACGTATTGGCGCCCCTTTTTCTCAGCCGCTTTGGAGTGCACAAGCGCTAATTGAATCACCACAATATGTAAAAATGGCCCATGAGAATTTCATAGACGCTGGCGCTGAGATTATCACTGTTAACAGTTATGCATGTGTTCCATTTCACTTAGGAGAGGAACTCTATGCAAAGCAAGGGGCTGAGTTAGCAAAATCTGCAGCCAAAATTGCCAGAGATGTAGTCACCAGCTCTAACGATAGAGTGCTCGTTGCGGGGTCTCTTCCTCCTGTAATGGGGTCTTACAGGCCTGAATTATTCGAGCCGAAAAGGGCACTGGAAGTGGCTTCTGAGTTATTTGAAGCTCAAGATCAATATGTTGATATTTGGTTAGCTGAGACCGTGTCTAGCCTTGCTGAAGTTGAAATTCTATCAATAATTTTAGCCAAAACAGATAAGCCCAATTATCTTGCTTTCACCTTAATGGATGACCCTAACTCTTTGCCTCGCCTTCGCTCAGGGGAATCTCTTAAAGTCGCGGTTAATACGTTGTTGAAAACAAATGTTTCAGGTATCTTTTTCAATTGCTCTATTCCTGAAGTTGTCGAGCAAGCGATCATTGATACACAAGCAGTATTGAGTGAGTCAGGTAGAGAATTGACGATAGGTGTTTTCGCAAATAGCTTTGCTCCGATAAAGCAAGCGCACCAAGCCAACGAGACCATTCAGGAAGTTCGTCATTTCTCTCCGACTGAATATCTTGAGTATGCTAAAAAGTGGCATGTGCAGGGAGCAAGCATTATTGGTGGTTGCTGTGGGATTGAACCACGTCATATTAAATTGCTAGCGGCTTGGAGAGACACTCTCGAAAACGCCTAATTTTGGTGAAGTGCAGGGAAGCATGACAAGAGATTTTGTTTTTCATTCATCGTTATAGATAAAATAAAAGTCTTTCGTATCTGGCAAAGTAACAAGATGCTTTAACTTGCTCATTACTTTGCCAGTGTGCCTCGAGATCTTTATTAATTATTTTTGGTTCAGATTAACGACAATCTTTCCAACTGTTCTCTGATTTCGCATGTCCAAGAGTGCGTTACCTACATCCTCTAAGCCGATGATCTTCAGTTTCGGTACTTCCAATTCTCCATTTTCTAATAGCTCAGACACTTCCTTTCCGGCATTAACGATACTTGCAAACCCTCTCTCGCCAAAGACATGACCAGAGCCCAAACTTATTTGGTGGAAGCCCAAGCCTTTTAAGAAGGCATCTGGATATTGAGAAGGGTCGACAGTCTTGACGAGCTCCACCATTTCTCCCTCAAAGGTTAACACCGAGGCTGCAATTCGGTCGTTATCACCGCCTACACAATCGAGTGCAACCTCAACGCCATGATTTCCGGTAATGTCCATTACTCGTTGAACTACATCTTCATGATGATAATCAATCGTATGGGTTGCTCCTAACGAGGACAAATATGCGTGATTAGCTTCTGAACTAGTAGCAATGATCTGTTCAACACCAAATGTCTTTGCTAGCTGAATAGCAAAGCTTCCAACGCCGCCAGCACCTCCGGCGATAAAAATGCTGCTTCGATTTGAAATATCGAGCTTGTCTACCAAAGCGCGATATGCGGTCCAGGCTGCGCAAGGTGTAGATGCTGCTACTTCAACCGGAACCTGAGGGTGCTTTATAAGCGTTCTTGAATCATGGATAGCAAATTCAGCGAATCCTCCGTGATGGCGTCTCATGTTTCCGTGATACAACACTTTATCGCCAACCTTCCAATCAACGACCGCATCGCCTACAGAGACTATTTCTCCTGATACGTCTAACCCGCCAACAAAATTGTTATCCATGTTAGTGACCATGTCTGACCAATAATGAATTTTTGCATCGACAGGATTCAAACCAACAGCGTTAACTTTAACCAATACATCAAATTGGGTTTCTAGTTTTGGTGTAGGTAATTCGGATAAAGAGAAAGTATCGTTATCTCGTTGGTAAGTTATCGCTCTCATAGGTTTTCCTTATTATTAAGAATGGTCGAAAGTCATACTAACTCAGAGGGTGCTGCTGCAATAATTATGGTTTTTTCTTATTTTGATAATTTTAGGTTATGTTTGATAAAAAGGATTCGAGATGCTCTGAAATTATCATCGATAACCAGTCTGCATAGCTAACGACATGTAACTTTATGATAAGTAATGACTAGTTTTATTATTCCATTTTTATGGAAATATTCTGTTGATCTTTTGTTTTGTGATTCTATATTTCCAGAAATATAGAAATAAAGGCTTATCTATCAGGTAAGCTTGTTAGCGAAAAATGACGAGGAGAGTAAATGTGAATACAGAAATTATAACTATGGCTAAAGAAGCGCTGGATATGTTTGCGTTTCTAGCAACTGAACTTATCATCTTATTTCTGGCAATTAGCTACATTGTCGGTGTGTTGCAAGATTTTCTAACGCCAGAAAAAATTCAATCTATTCTAAGCTCGAAAAAGGGTAAAGGTTACTTCATTGCTGCGTTGCTAGGTTCGATTACGCCTTTCTGTTCGTGTTCGACCATTCCTTTCTTAAAAGGCTTGTTGCGTGCAAGAGCAGGTTTTGGACCTATGATGGTGTTCCTATTTGCAAGCCCGTTGCTTAACCCAGTGATTATTGGCTTGTTTGTGGTGACTTTTGGTTGGAAAGTTGCGGTATTTTACTTTGCTATTGCGATGTCAGTATCAGTGGTAGCAGGCTATGTACTTGAAAAACTAGGGTTTGAACGTTACGTCAAACCAGAAGCATATCAAGCGGCAGGTTCTTCTTCGTGCGGTACTTCTTGTGGCGATTCAAGCAAGAAAAAAGAAGAAGCGAGACCAGCATCAAGCTGTGATACCAGCGCCTGCAATGAACCTACGCCAGTTGCGGCGAAAACATCTTGTTGTGGTGATGCACCAAAACCTGAACCTAAAGTGGAAGTGTCTTGCTGCTTATCAGACGGTAGTGCAACAGCGACAGTCGTGGAAGAGAAAGAACCTAGCCGCTGGGCACGTATTTGGCAATCAACTTGGAAAGACTTTAAGCAAGTGTTCCCTTATCTCATGATGGGCATTGCGATTGGTTCATTTATCTATGGCTTCATCCCGACGGAGTTCATTGCGGAGTTCGCTGGTGAAGCGAAGTGGTACGCGATTCCGGTCGCAGCAATCATTGGTATTCCATTGTACATCCGTGCAGAGGCGGTCATTCCACTTAGCGCGGCACTAGTACAAAAAGGTATGGCTCTTGGATCTGTTATGGCGCTTATTATTGGTAGTGCTGGCGCAAGTCTTACAGAAGTGATTTTGTTGAAATCAATTTTTAAGAACCAAATGATCGCTGCCTTCCTAATCGTTATCTTAACGATGGCCATGGGAGCGGGTTACTTATATACGTGGGCTTTTTTATAAAAATAACCCTCGGGCGACTGCTCGAGGGCTCTGTTTTTGTCGCCATATAGGGAAAGGGAAGTTTCCTATACCGCGCAGGCTATAAAAAAATTGCGAGGTTACTCGTAAATACTATAGGAGAAATATTTGCTGGCGATGGTTTTATGCTTACCGCTCTGGATCAATTTTTGTATTCCGCTATCGAGTAATGCTTTTAATTCTTTGTCTTGTTTTCTCACTGCTACGCCAATGCCACGGCCGAACCACTTTTCCTCTGTAAACGCTGGTCCAGTAAAGTGATAGCCTTCACCTTGTGCAGTTTCAAGAAAACCAGCACTTAAACCGATTGAGCCGCCAAATACAGCATCTAACCGTCCATTGAGTAGATCGGTAAATGCCTCATCGAACGTACCATAACGACGAATATCAATATCTGGATACAAGGCAGAAAGGTACTTATCACCAATTGTGGCTCTTTGAACTCCAATAGATAAACGATTTAGGCTGCCGTCATCCATGTTGATTTCTCTATCATTTTTCATTACAAAACGAGTAGGTACTTTTGCATAAGGGACGGTGAAATCGACTTTCTTTTCTCGTTCTTCTGTGATTGTCATTGCAGCAATAATCGCATCGTTCTTGCGACTAAGGAGAGAAGGGATGATGCCATCCCAATCCATTTTTGAGATAACGCACTTTACTTCTAACTCTTTGCATAACGCGTTAGCGAGGTCGACTTCAAACCCTTCTAGCTTTCCCTCTTTTGTCGTCCAGCTAAATGGGGGGTAAGCCCCTTCAACAGTGAAGCGAATTTGTTTCCACTCTTTCGCATGGCTGAAAACTGAAAATAAGCTAATAAACAATACGACTATCCATTTCATAAACGTTTCCTTGTAACTATTTGGAAACCAATGTTTAACACAAAGTAAGCAAATATCAATGGAAGCACATATATGTGTGACCTTTCGCCCGCATTGTGTGAGCGAAAGGTTTTGCGTGTATTACAGCTTATCTTCAATAGTTACGAGGGGAACTCTCGTTGAGACAGCGTGAAGTGCAATGTTGTGAATCATTTCATCGACCGTGGTACAGCTATCCATTAAGATCGAAACATCATACTTGTCCGCAGATTTTGAAATAGCAGTATGTGTGACGCAGTTTTGTGTCATCATTCCGCATACAAGTAACTCCGTTACATTTTTGCTTACCAATACTTCTTCTAAACGTGTTCCTTCAAAGCTATCTGCGAAGTGCTTTACCACGATTTCGGAATTCGGCGCTAAAGCAAGAACTTCTGGGTGAATATTGGCACCGTCGCTGCCTTCATTGAAGAATGGGGCAATGCCCATGGCAGGATCGGCAATATGCTGAATATGAATCACAGGAATGTTTTGCTCATTGGCTTTAGTTATTGCTCTCTTAACATTGTCTAAAGTTGATTCTGTATTCCATAAAGGAAACTTTCCTTCTGGGAAATAGTCGTTTTGCAAATCAATTACAAGTAGGGCTTTTTGAGTCATTTTCTTTTCCTTTTATTCAGGATCATTGCGGTACGAATAATATAAAGACTTTTAGCTACCTTCTTTAGAGTCTAAAATGACACAAAAGAGTCAAAAAGCGACACTTGAAGATAATTGAAAATGAAAATAGCACTCGTTAATTACCCAGATAGCTCGCAAGCCTCCGTATATGGTTTAAGCGAACTCTTCGAGATGGCAAACCGTGCGGCGGCTAAATTGGGCGTTGATGTGCACTTTGAAGTAGAGATATTGGATCACTGGTCAAACACGCACTTCGATGTGAAAACAGCGGTAATGATTCCGCCTAGCGGCACTGGTCAATATTACTTAGAACCAGAGCCAGAGCTACTCGACTGGTTAAATATCCAATATAGTAAAGGTGCGATTTTAGCCTCCGCCTGCGCCGGTACTTTTATTCTTGCTCAAACCCAGTTGTTGACCAATAAGTCTTGTACGACACACTGGGGCTTGGCTCCTTCATTAGCGAGTCAGTTTCCCGATATCCACGTAAGACAAGAAGCCATCCTTATTAACGAAGGAACGATCATTACGGCTGGGGGTATGATGTCATGGGTGGATTTAGGTTTGGAGTTGGTTTCCTTATTTGCGTCACCGGCAGTAATGCGCCTGTTAGGAAAAATGTTGGTTATTGATACTGGTCCGAGAGAGCAACGCTTTTATCAACAGTTTACCCCAAACTTCCAACATGGTGATGAGGTAATTGTTCAACTACAGCACTATATAAACGATCATTATCAAGGAAAACTGAGCAATAAAGAGCTTGCAGAGTTGAGTTGTTTAACAGAAAGGACATTGCAGCGACGCTTTAAAAAGGCGACAGGTTTCAATGTTAACCAATACATACAAAGCTTAAGAGTACAAAAAGCTTGTGATTTACTTGAGTCGACAACCCTAACATTTGACGCAATATCATTTAGAGTGGGTTACCAAGATGTGAGCGCGTTCAGGAAAATATTTAATAGGATCGTAGGTTTAACACCGAAGTCGTTCAGATCTCGGTTCTGTTCATAAACGCCAGAAGTAAGATAATGTTGGTATTAAACATTTATAACTCAGAAGCAAACACCGCATATTTTTACAAGCTGGCTTAGCGTGATGAAAAGGGATAACAAGCTAAGCCAACCGTAGCGATCTTCTAAGTATTGAGAACTTTTTAGGATGCTTAAAGTGTTCTCAAATTACAACGACTTGTATAGGCCGCTGTTAATCACAAAAGCTATGTGATTTCCAAAACCAGTTTCCCAGTATGTTGCTTGCGTGAAAATACTTCTTGCGCTTGACCTATCTGGTTCAAGGGAAATGACTCCGCGACTAAGGGACGAATTGCGTTCTGTTCGATATAGCGAACCAAGTTACCGAATACTTCTGGTGCCAAAACGGTACAACCAAATAACGCTAGGTCTTTAAGGTAAAGAGTTCTTACATCCAGCTCGACAATAGGGCCGCCTATGGCGCCGGAAACAGCGTATCTTGATCCTGGCTTTAGTACCTGAAGAAATTGTGGCCACTGCTCTCCTGCGACCAAATCAATCACTACGTCAACGCTGTTTTCTCCGAGAGTCGCCGGCAAATTTGCATCGCGAGGGATAACTTGGTTTGCTCCTAATGCCGTGATCTGTTCTTTCTTTTCTGGGCTGGCGATAGCAATGACGTATGCTCCACGCGCCTTCGCCAGTTGGATTGCGGCAGAGCCAACACCGCCGGATGCCCCTGAAATCAGTACGGTATCGCTCGCTGTGACATTAGAGCGGACAAGCATGTTCTCGGCAGTTGAATAAGAACAAGGGAAGGAGGCCAAATCGATATCCGATAAACTACTATTCACAGCATATGCATGTTTACTGTCAACAACAGTGAACTGAGCAAAGCCACCATCACATTCTGAACCGAAGTACCAATGCGAGCTAAGTGCTTGACTGTTGAAGCGCGTAATACATGGTTCGATGAGCACACGCTGACCGATTCGTGATGGGCAGATATTCTCACCAACAGCGACGATGGTACCGCATACATCGGCACCTTGGATTCGAGGGAGAGATAGCGCGTCTCCTGACCAACTTGCATCCATGCTATTGGCGTCATTTTTAGAATACCATGCTGTTCGGGTATTGATGTCGGTGTTATTGACTCCGGCGGCGGCAACTTGGATCAATACATCATCAGGCGAGGGGACTGGCACAGGTATATCATCGCGGTAACGAAGCATATCTGGCCCACCATGACCGATAAGTTGGACGCCTTTCATGACTTTCGGGATTGTGGTCATTGATTGTTCTCCTTCATTAGTTCTAGCAGAGTGTGTTCAGCGGATGCAAAGGCAGCGTGACCGAGAACCGGCCATGCGTTGGATAGACCTTCATGTAACAAGAAGAGTGTGGTTGCGAGGTCTTCTCGCTGACTTAGTTGGACCATAAGCTGACGAACCGCCAATTTGTGTTGTTTTACTGCTTGATTAATAGATAGATTTTCTGGATAGGCTGCTAATGCATTGATGGACATGCAGCCATTCGGTGCAAACTCCTTCATCCAATCCTCGAGGCGAGTGAATAGGTGTAATACAGCCGGTGTTCCATTGGCAGGGGCGTCTTCGAGCAAAAAACTCAAATACCTTTGATGGCGATGCTCGAGAGCTGCAACAATCATCGCTTCCTTGGAGGGGTAGTATTTGTACAGGGTTCTCAGGCTGACTTCGCAGGCGTTTTTGAGTTGGGGTACGCTAGGCTCGGCGAAGCCATACTGACTGAATGCTTTTTCTAGGCTTGCTGCGATTTTTTCTTTCACTATTTGATACACCAGGTAGAACGTTTGTTTTACCTAAGGGTAGAATAAACTTTCTACCTCAGTCAATGGTGTATTTAAACTCTGTATTGAAAGCCCGACGTAATGCCGGGCTAATTTAAGTGATTTTTATAGATTCGGAACGTGAATCAGTGTGCCGTTGCGTGCTGTTCTCCACGCTTGTCTAGCATTCCGCTGAAACGGGTTAGTAGTAGAGCACCTAATACTACGATCGCGCCAATCCAAGGTGTGTGCATCAGCCCAGCATTGGCCACGATAAGGCCACCGCCCCAAGAACCCAGTGCAATACCTACGTTAAATGCAGCAATGTTGAGACCAGAAGCGACGTCGACTGCATCAGGTGAATATTTCTCTGCTAGTTTGACAACATAAACTTGAAGTCCTGGAACGTTACCAAAGGCAAAGGCACCCCAGACAAGAATGGTCACTACTGCAGAAATTGGATTAAATGCTGTGACACTAAACACGAGCAATACCACAATTAGGCCCGAGAAAATCGCTGTCAGAGCTTTGATTGGCCCCATAGAGTCGGCCATCTTTCCGCCCCAGATGTTGCCGAATGCGACTGATACACCATAAATCAACATAATTAGGCTGATAGCGCTAGAGCCAAACCCCGAAACTTCTTCCAAAATAGGAGCCAAGTAAGTGAAGGCTGTGAACGTACCACCGTAACCGAGCGCGGTGATTGCGTACACCAAAAGTAGACGAGGCTGAGTCAAGACTTTTACTTGCGATGACAGCTTGGTTGCTGGTGGTTGTTTCAGATTACTCGGCACTAGTAGAGCGCTTCCTATCAGTGCGATGATTCCAAGGATCGCGACGATTAGGAAGGTTGCCTGCCAACCAAATGTCTGGCCAATCCAAGTTCCAAGTGGCACGCCCGTCACTAGAGCTACGGTCAGACCGGTAAACATAATAGCAATTGCGCTAGCGGCTTTTTCTTTTGACACTAGGCCAGTGGCGATAGTCGAGCCGATCGAAAAGAACACACCGTGTGCAAGCCCGGTCAGTATCCTTGCTGTAACTAGTGTGTTGTATCCAGGTGCTTGCCAGGCTAACAGATTGCCAAGAACAAACAGTGCCATAACAGAAAGCAGAACGTACTTTCTTTTCCAGTTACCAGTCAGCGCTGTTAAAACGGGAGCACCAACCGCGACACCAAGTGCGTACAGGCTAACTAAAAGACCCGCTGAAGGTAATGATACGTTGAGGTCGGAGGCCATAGTCGGTATCAGACCGACAATTACAAACTCCGTGGTTCCAATAGCAAAGGCGCTAAGCGTCAATGCAAGTAAAGCTAAAGGCATAACAACTCTCTCTTATAATCATTGAATATGAATGGATAAACGAATAGCCCGTCTCCATGTCGTGTATTATTAAAGAGTTATTCGTTGCGAAAAATGGTGTTTATTACAAAATACTTTTGTTATAAGTGAAGGAAATGCGCAGTTAGGGAAGGGGATGAAATGTTAACCCGATCAGATGAATTAGAGATTCTTATGGCAGTTGTGGATAGTGGTGGATTTTCTTCCGCTGCTGATGCACTAGGTATCCAAGTCGCTAGGGTATCTCGTGCGGTTAGTAAAGTTGAATCACAGTTGGGGGCAACCTTGCTGAATCGCACGACACGCAGAGTGGAAGTTACTGAGGAAGGGCATCAGTTTGTTGAAGCGGTTCGCTTAGGTTTACTACAAATACAGCAAGCTGAAGAAGAGATCATCACACGAGGTGAATTACCCAAGGGGCGCTTAAGAGTTGATGCCGCTAGCCCATTTGTTTTACATCAACTCGTGCCGTTAATTCAGCCATTTAAAGAGGCTTATCCTGATATTCAGCTCGATCTTACCTCTAATGAGGGTTTTGTGGATCTATTGGAAAAAAGAACCGATGTGGCGATACGTATTGGACGATTATCGGATTCAACACTGCATGCTAAACCTTTAGGAACAAGCCCACTATTTATCGTTGCCACGCCTGGTTATTTATCTAAACGAGGTTTCCCTGAAGCGGTGAGCGATTTGCGCAGTCATAACTTGATCGGTTTTTCTGGCGCTAAAGTGTTAAATCAGTGGCCATTACGAGGGTTTGAGATGATAGAGCCTGATATCCTATCCAGCAGTGGTGAAACGGTTAGACAGTTAGTGCTGGCAGGGAACGGCATTGCATGTTTATCTGGCTTTATGGTGAAAGATGATCTTGATTCTGGACGGTTAGTGGCATTGTTTGAATCGGAAAAAATCACAAATACTGGACGAGAACAGGTCAATGCTGTGTTCTACAAATCTTCTTCAGTCTCTAAGCGTATTTCCGCGTTCATCGACTTTATTCAACCAAGACTTACTTTAAAATAACACTATTATTGTTGTTTTAACAAAAGAGTTTTGTCGTTATTGCAGCTTTTGTTTTTCCAACTGCCAAGCCTAGCGTGCCACCCCTTAGTAAGGTGGCACATATTTTTATTTGCTCTTAGTTAAAGCGTGGCAACACGTACTGAGCGATCTGTTCCATTGATTTATCAATTGGTTGGCTATTACGACGGAAATGCAACCCGATGTGATTGACTCCTGCTTCTTGCATTTTTTCTAGCTCATCGCTCAAGCCATTGACTCCGGCCTGGATACCAAAATGATGCCGAACGACTGGTGCATTTGGGTTATCGACTAAATCAAGATGAATAAAGCTGGCGTAGGGTTTGTTTCCCGCTACGGAGCGCCAAAGTGCAACGCGGTGTTCATGATCATCAGGTGTGCCTGGGTAGGCGAGCCAGCCGTCTAGGTTTTCTCCTATCCATTGTGGACTTTGCTGCGCTAACCCTGCGACATAGATAGGAATATCAGCAAACTCGGGTAATAACTGTAGATCGTTACCCAGCTTATCATTTTGCGTATCTTTCAAAATCTCTACACTTTCTCGAAAAGCTGAGCCACGGCTGTCAAAGTTAGCGTTAAAAACGGGATATTCACTAGGACGGTCTCCACTAGCCACACCGAGTATCAGGCGGTCACCACTTAACTCGTTGATGGTCGCAGCGGCTTTTTTTACTAGCCAAGGTTGTCTTAACGGTAATACTATCGCTGCTGTCCCTAGTAGAATGTTGTCAGTGCACGCAGAGAGATAGCCAAGATAACTGAACGGTTCATAAATTTGTGCCGCGTCTCCAAAGTTAGGGTCGTACAACGGGACATCTCTCACCCACGCTACGTTAAAGCCTAACTTATCGGCTAACATAATACGCTGTTTATGTACACTCATGTCTGGTACGCCGAACGGTTTTCGTTGGAGCAGGCGTTTTTTCTGGCCTTCTTGGGTCCAGTCATTATCTAGGGGGAGCTCAACCCCGATGGTGAATCTGTTACTTAAATCTTTATGCATTATGAAGCCTGACTATTACTGTGAGTACTAGGAGGCAAGGTGCCTCCCTGATATTCAGGACACTATGAGATTTTTGTTGTGAGAAAAAGCGGCAAAAAGACAAAAGTGTTTTGCCACAAACAGCGGTGGTCTTTAAAGGAACTGGTGGTTCTCTACCTTGATTTCTTGCTTGATGAAGTCAATAAAAGAGCTGATCCGGCGTGAGGTACTGGCATTTTTGTAATACACCGCATGAACGGGCTGTTCGACATTATGCGTGTGTTCACTAAGCACGCCCACTAAGCGACCAGCTTGTCGGTCAGAGTAGGTCATAAAGTCAGACAGGCAAGCTATCCCCGCACCATGTAAGGCTAAACATCTTAGCGTCTCGCCATTATCAGATCTTAGGCTACTCATAATACGCAGAAGTTTGTTCTTATCATCCATGATCGGCCATTCCTTAAGATACTCCGGCTTGTTGAATCCAAGTAGCTTGTGATTGAGTAACTGATCTATTGAGGTTGGAGTACCATGTTGTCTTAAATACTCTGGACTCGCGACTATTCGAATCCGACTTTTACCAAGAAATATCGCGCGCATGGTTGAGTTTTGTAGCTCACCGATACGAAAAGCAATATCGGTTTTTGTTCCCAAAAGGCTAATATTTTCCTCATTGGAATTGAGATCGATTTCGACTTCCGGATACAAGCTCTGATATTTAGCAATGTGCGGCGTTAGTACGTGCAGTAAGAAGGGGGTAGCTGCGTTTATTCGTAGGAGGCCAGAGGGCTTATATTTCTGGCTTTTCAGTTGTGCTTCGGCATTCTCTACTGCTTCTACAATATGTCTGACTTTATCGAGATATATCGTTCCTTCGTTAGTAACATCTAACTTACGGGTTGTGCGATTTAACAAAGTCGTTTCGAGTTTGGCTTCTAGCCGAGATACCGATCGACTCACCGCCGAGACGGTCATCGATAACAGTTCAGCCGCAGAGCTGATTGAACCCGTATCGACCACGGCCATAAAGGTGCGCATTTCATCTAGAGTAGCTTTCATTGTTGAATATATTTCAAATTAGATTTGAGTATTGTTAACTTTACGGAAAGTTTCTTGCGGCGTAAAGTTTTGCTTCGAATCAACTATAAAATCGATAATTCAGGAGATTTAGATGAAAGTACCATCATTTGGCGTCGGCACGTTTCGTTTAGAGGGTGAAGTAGTTAAGGATTCAGTCCGTAATGCGTTAGAAGTGGGTTACCGCGTAATTGATACTGCACAGATTTACGGTAATGAGGCAGAAATCGGTGAAGTATTGACACAGTCCGGTATTGCACGTGATGAGCTATTCATTACGACCAAGATCTGGGTTGATAACATGAACACGGAACAACTCATTCCAAGTCTAAAAGAGAGCTTAGAAAAGCTAAATACAGATTATGTGGATTTGACCTTGATCCATTGGCCTGGCAATAATAATAACTTGAACGAATACATGGCTTCATTACTTGAAGCTAAATCGCAAGGGTTAACCCGTAATATTGGCGTATCCAACTTTAATATTGACTTGTTGCAACAAGCGATAGAAGTGGTCGGTAAAGAGAATATTGTTACTAACCAAATCGAGCTTAGCCCTTATTTGCAAAATCGTAAGTTGGTCAGCTTCATGCAGGAAAACGATATTCAGGTAACGTCTTACATGACCTTGGCATATGGGAAAGTACTTAGGGACCCAACTATTGCAGGTATTGCTGAGGACTATCAGGCCACGCCAGCTCAAGTCGCACTTGCTTGGGCTTTGTCAAAAGGTTACGCGGTGATCCCGTCTTCAACTAAACGAGAGAATTTGGCAAGTAACCTGAAAGCACTTGAACTTAATCTGAGTGAAGAGGCGATCGCTAAGATAGATGCGCTGGAAAGAAATGGCCGCGAAGTAAACCCTGAAGGGCTAGCGCCTGAGTGGGACGATTGAGTGAGTTTCACGGGAAATCATTGCCTAAATGATGCCGCTGCAATCGCTGACTTCCTCAGCGCTTGACGGTGGTACAACACCATAGACGATAACGGCTAGCTTGTCTGACGATAGCGCGTGCTTTTATCTTTTTGGCCTATTGGTTTATTGTATTCTCCCGGCCTTCAATTTGGCCGGGAGACGTCATTTAGAGATCATTTACCATTCGATTGTAGAGCCATCAAATACGCGGAAGCTTCCGGATTGCTCAAGTGTTAGCTGTTCTGCGACCGAAACAATACCAGCAACACTTTCCTCGGCAGAAAAGGTTGCGTCCTCACCGCCCATATCGGTTTTTACCCAGCCGGGATGAACTGCGACAGTTTTTACTCCTCGTGATTCGAGATTGCGTGCTGCTGATACTAGAACCTGATTAAGCGCTGCTTTAGATGCTCGATAACTGTACATGTTACCTGAACTGTTATCGCTTAAACTCGCAACTCGGGTTGAGATTCCCACGATGGTTTTGTGCTGACTTTTCGCAACGTTGTCTTGTAGGGCTTGAATTAGCAGGGCAGGTGCGACGGTATTTATGTTTAGTACTTCTAGCCATTTTTTCTGGGTCATTTCGCCAAGCTTTGCACACTCTTCGCCTAATACACCTGCATTAAGAACTAAATGATCGAGCGGACGATCCGCTAATTGAGTGGCTAACTGATCGATATCTTGTTGGTTAGTGACGTCTAGAGCCATCAGTTGAAGTTGATTGGATTGGGTTACTAGTTCATTGAGCTGCTTAGCATTTTCTGGTGAACGACAAGTTGCGATAACTTGCCAACCTTTTCCAAGGTAGTGGCGGACAAATTGCAAGCCTAAGCCACGGTTAGCGCCAGTGATTAATACAGTAGACATCGCTTCTCCTACGTTGTTGAGTTGAACAACGACCATATTAGAGGCGACGTATAAGCATGTAATCAAAACAGTATAAAAATGGCCTAGGATTCGACATTGTCAAATCTTAAAATTTGAGAAAGATTCTTGCAAAGTGTTTTAGCCTAGTGACCGTCAGTTCGGAGGCAGCACCGCTAACACCTGCAACAGCAACGACTTTACCATCCAAGTAAAGGGGGATCGCTAAGCAATTGAGGTTTGGCTCTGCCTCTTCTAAATCGAGTGCGTAACCTGATAATACAACCTGATTAAGTTCAGTTTCTAACGTGGGGGATATTTGGTTTTCAAGGCGTAATGTTCGACGAAGCTCATCATCAAAACTAAGAAAAACTTTGCCGATCGCAGATGTTGTGAGTCCTTCTCGTTTCCCTCTCGGGCTACGGATAGTAAGAGGGTTATCCTGCTCTATAGCATCGATATACAAGTACTCTTTAGCGCCACTTTGTACAGCGAGGTAAGCTGTGTTGTTAGTCATTTGGGCCATTTTTTTCAGCAATGGAACAAAATGTTGTCGGATAGCTTCGTTTTTTTGTTCAATCGGCTTAGACAGTTCATAGCATCTAAACCCTAGGCTGTAGCTATGGTTGTGTTTGGATACATATCCAAGAGAGTGTAGAGTCGCAAGTAACCCGTGAACAGTCGTCTTATTTAACTGGATCGCATTACTGATAGTCTGTAATGATAGGGGAGATTCACTCATCGAGAGCAACTCGAGGATTAGAAAACCTCGCTCTAGAGACTGAATGTTTTTTCTTGCCTTGGGCACAAAGACTCCTTGATGATGATGTTGCATCTGAATGGCTTACTGATGCTTCCACCTATAACAAACCACTACGCTGGTGGTTTGGTTTTATTAGAGAATATACTCAGCACTTAAACTGATCGGCTCGTTGTATGCGTCCACAAGGGAGTTTTTTCCTTGCTTCTTAGCATTGTATAACGCTTGGTCTAATATCGAATAGAGCTCATCAAAGTTGGTGAGTGGCATTGAGGTTGATAGATAGGCCAGACTCGCAGATATATTCAATTGATGGTTATTAAGCGAATGTACACTCTTTTCTGAAATTGTTTTATGCAGACTTTGTATTCTAAAGGGAACGTCAATCTCATCGACGTTTTTCAATAGCAAGATAAACTCTTCTCCACCTAAACGACCCAAGTACTCTCCCTTATTAAGTTTAGCTTTAAGCGCTTTGCACACCTGTTGTAGTACTAAGTCGCCAGTCGGATGACCATACTGATCATTAATCGCCTTAAAGTCATCTAGATCGATTAATGCTAGAACGTAGCGGAAGTCTCCTTCAGCTTTGGAGGTTTGGCTTTTAATCGTCTCTATAATTGCCGCTCTGTTTAATGCACACGTTAAGCTGTCTATTTTGGCTTTTAAGCGTGTTTGTCGCTGAACCATCAATGCCAGAGCGAGGAGAACCAATAAACAGAAAACAACAAAATTATAAGTGCGTTGTTGATCTGTGAGTTTTTCAAACTGGTACTGACTTAGAAGAGTTTCGTTGTTCAACTGCGCGACTTGTAGATCATATTCATACTCTTTTTTAGTGAGATCTAGTGCCTCTAACGCCTTGATATTACTCGCGTCTCGGTTCGTTAGTTCAATCGTCGAGTAGGCCTTGTGATGCTCCAGCGCCTTTTTGTAATCATTTTGAGCTTGGTATGCTTTTGAGAGGAGTAATTGGGCTTGCGCTTGCAATAAGGGCCTAGCGTTTTTTACCGCTAATCTTAACGCTATTGTATTGTGTTCAATCGATTTTTCGGGTGTATGGTTCTTTAAATATGCCAATCCAGCAGCCAAATGACCCTCTGTTTCAAGGTGCGTATTCTCATAAGTTTGGGCAATGTTTAATGCTCTTCCAATGTAATCTACCGCGGTATCTAATTGCCCAGAATCGGCCAAAGCAGCAGATAACCCTAAATAGGTCAACCCTTGCCCGTATGGGTAATGAAGTTGTTCGAGAATCGTCAATGCATTTTTGTAGTGGCTGATGGACTTATCGAGTTCTTTGGATTTTCTGTACATCGCTCCTAGACTATGTTCGACTTGTGCAGCTTCAAGAGGTGTCCCTTCATCTTGGCGAACCAGTAGGGCTTGAATGAGATATTGCTCTGATTGTTCAAATTGCCCCAGCTCTGCAAGTAAATTGCCGACGTCATTGTAAATCCCTGAAGGATCGCTTTGCGTCGACATGTTGGCCATCAACTGTCGATACAAACTTAAGGCTTTTTCATAGTCACCGCGGTAATTGTAGTTATTTGCTATTACGCGCAAAGCAAGATCAACAGGGAAGTTTTCTTGATGCTTATGATTTAAGTGGCTCTCTAAGGATGAGCAATAAAAGTTTGCTTTGTGATAACGACCTTGTTGATTCAGCGTATAACAAAGTTGATAGTTCATCAGAGCCTTGCCTTCGGAATCGGATATTTTCTTCATTGTCTGTCGCAAAGAAGAAAAGCTATCTACTGAGGCCTCGTAACTACCATGCTTACGTTCCTTTAAGGCAAGAATATATTCTGATTCTAATTGAGAAAAACGGTTGTCTAAGACTTGACTGCTGCCGTAGTAAGGCTGATTTATGTTTGACATATATTCATAAATCAATCCACTTACGTAGAGCTTTTCGCTGTCCGATTTCGCTGTATGGTAGCGATCTTGAAGCATGCTCAATGCCGACTCAGGGTTGCTTCGTAGTGTGGTTTGGTAGACAGAGTGCCACTGTGTGATATTTTGGTTTGGTTCAATATCTTGAGTGTCGCTTGCATATACTGGAGTGAGCAAAAGTGACGCAAGCAAGGGATAGAGCACGCGCATGTTTAAACGAGCCTTTAATTTAAGGTGCCTTTAAAGTTGAGTTATCATAGCGCTTTTAACGCATCAGCGTTGTGATTAAGTTGGGTGTACTAAGAAAAAGAGTAGTGAAACTATGCACTTGGTCGAGATATTGAAAGAAGAGGCATAAAAAGAAAGACCTCAACATAAAGTTGAGGTCAGAAATCTTTAATCAATGTAAAGCTTTGCTAGATCTTGAGGCTCCATTTCTTTGCCTTCTAACTGATCGTTCCAGTTAGTTCCAACAAGAACACCATCTTCAGCAAGAGTCAAAAGCCAATCTTCAACAAAGATATCTAATGGGATTTCTAGTACAGTAAAGTCTGCCCATTCTTCAACATTATGTGCTTCTGCATCTTCTTTAGAAGACCAGAAAGGCATGACTTCGCTGTTTTCGAATTCAGTTGAATCGCAAGATAGCCAACCTTCTTCATTGCGTAAACCCCAAACCAATTGGTTTTCTTTCGTTTCTGCAACAAAAAGGTCAAGGTTCGCTTGGATATCTGATGTAAGTTTGCTCATTTCAAAACTCTCGTTGTTATGACGTGGCTAGAGTAACACTAAAGTGCCGATTCCTAAAGCATAATACGGTTGTCGAAATGAGTAAAAATAAAGGAGCCGAAGCTCCTTTTCTGAGGTTAAGTATTCACTCGTTTTTGTTTGCTTTATGCTCACAGAGCAAACAAAAACAGGTACTTTACCTTTCTGGAAGAGTTGTGAATATTGTCCACTCTCTTTTTATCTCGCCTTTGTAACCAACGACTGATGCGGTTACTCGACGATTTAAAGCATGGCTGACTTCATCGGTCCCTTGCTGTGCTAAGTGAGTGTCACCAAAACCAACAATGCGGACTCTACTCGGTTCGATGTCGTAGCTTAGTAGGGCTTCACGGACATTGCGTGCTCGTCTTTCAGAAAGATCTTGGTTATGCTTTGAACCACCAACTTTACTAGCATAGCCGTGCAGCTCTATCGAAGTAGTAGGGTACTCTTTTAAAAAGTCGGAAAGCTCTCGAACTTGTCTTCTGAAGACTGGATTGATCTCATCAGAGTCGTTAGCAAAAAGTATCCGCACTTGCATGTTATCTGATGCTTTAATGTATTCTCCACAACCGTCGTTGTCGACCTCTGAGCCTTCAGGTGTGCCTGGACACATATCTCGAGCATTGATGACACCATCGTTGTCGTCATCTTGCAAATCTGCTATTTGTTCTGCATTTGGTACAGGACGATACTCATATTCGTCTTCAGCAACAACGTGTTGAGTGATGGCGAGCATACCCAATGCAAATAGAATCTTCACTGGTTTCATGATCAGTACTCCACCTTTTCATTCCATTCTGTAGGTACATCGACACGCAAGGCATTTAACAATTGGCCAGTCGCGTTCATAACGCGGTACTTGGCGTACTGCTCTGAGTATCGAGCATCCAAGTAGTTCTTTCTCGCTTCGAAAAGTTCGTTTTCAGTATTTAACAAGTCCAGCAGAGTGCGTTTTCCAATGCGATACTGCTTTTCGTAGGCGATGACAGTTTCAGAGGCCGAATCTACGTGATCCGCTAGGAACTCTTTTTGTTGAAGTGTTAAATCTAACGCACTCCAAGATAGACGAAGACCTTCTTCTACTTGGCGGTATGCACGTTCTCTTAGGTCTTTTGCTTTATTTAGTTGGTAGGCAAAACTTTCAGCGTTGGCTACGTCACTACCACCGTTAAAGAGGTTGTAACGCATACGTAACATTGCTGTTGTCTCTTCGCTGCTTCCTTCGATACCGCTTGCATCATCACGCCATGTTTGAGCCGCTTCTACCGATATCGTTGGGTAGTAAGTTCCCTTAGATTGCTTGTATTGGAACTTTGCAGAGTCCACATCAGCTACCGAAATTTTGATTACTGGATGTGACTCGAATGCCAAGTCAATCGCTTCATCGATGGTGTAGGGAATAAAGTTTTGGTCCGCTCTTGGGAAAATCAATCCTTGTGGTGACTGTCCGACAAGGCGTGTAAAGGTGGTGTGGCTGTCATATAAGTTGTTCTGAGCTGCCACCAAGTTACCGTGAGCCTTTGCTAAACGAGCCTCTACCTGGGTTAGGTCTGCTGTAGAACCGATACCTGAGTTAACTCGCTTTTTAATGTCTTCATAGATCTTCTTATGCACTTTCAAGTTATTCTCGGAAAGTGTAAGAATTTCATAAGCTTTTACTGAGTCTAAATAAACTTTCGCGACCTCTAAAGCGGTGTCTTGGGCATCAGCTAGAAGTTGATAACGGACCGATTCAGCATCAGCTGCTGTTCGATCCATATCATTAAGTGTCGCTGAGCCATCCCATATTAGCTGGGTTAGTGTCACGGTGGCTTCTTTTCTTGTCAGATCGGTTGAATCTCGCCCTGACTCTGCAGGTTTGATTCCTTCGTAACCGATACCGGCATCTAAGTCTACGGATGGGAGGTAAGCACCACCAGATGCTTCATTCACATACTGCTTGCTAACGAATTCATTGAACGCACTTTTGATGTCAGGATTGGTTTTTAATGTGTTTTCAACCGCTTGCTCTAGCGTTTGCCCAAAAGCATGACTAGCGGTGAACATACCAATACAAAAGGCGTTGGCACGAGTCCACTTCACTGTGATTCTCCTAGATAATGGTAAAAATTCTCGAGGTGATAGGGCTTATAAGTGGAATACTTATAAGGGCGTCAATAATTTAGCGCACAATAACATTAATATGCGATGAAGTAACCTGTTGATTCGCTGTTCATTTGTTTCAATTTTGATAAATCAACCTACTAAATCTGCCTAAAACTTGAATTAAGATCTCAAATTAAAGATGGAGGTAATGGCTAGAAACGAGTGTCCAGATTTTAATAAAATAAAACACTTATGCATATGGATTCTTATTGATGTATGACACATAATTACTTTATTGAGCATCAAATTGCTGTTATTGCACTATATATTCGGGCAATATATAGCAAATTAGTATTGTTAGTCAAAAACTTGACAGTTATTTAGGGTTAAGGTTTATATGGATCGTACAGCATTAGTGCCACTCGGTAATCAAGTCGTCGTAATAGGTTTGGATGGGCAGCTGAGAGTCCTTGCAGAAGGACAGCAGCCTCTACCAGGTGAAGTGATAGTGGCAATGACAGATGCTGCGCCTCAAGACCTGAAAATTCAGCTTGCTCAAGAGCAAGGTTTAAAAGATATTTCAGACGATGTAGCACAGATTATTAGTGCTATTGAGCAAGGTCAAGACCCTTCTGCTATTGATGAAGAACTCGCACCTGCAGCGGGTGAAAATAGTGGCTCCAGTTTGCAAAATAGTGCCACGATTGTACGAGATGGTACTGAAGTGCTAGCCTCAACAAACTTTGAAACTATTGGCCTAGAATCCCTCGGCTTATCTGAAACACAAGCGTTGACCTTAAATGACTTCTTCACAACAGGTATCGAGACAAGTGGGGATGGCTCAAGTAAGCCACTTACTAATTCTCCAGTGACATTAAGCGCTGTTGAGGAAGATAGCGATCCAATCACGATAACTACTGAAGAATTACTATCTAATGTCAATATTGATGATGCCGATACTCTTGTCATTACAAACGTCACTATTGAGAGTGGGAATGGCACCTTAATTGATAACAGCGATGGATCTTGGACTTACATTCCAGAGGCTGATGATGACACTGAAGTGTCATTCTCCTATGACATTATTGATAACGATGGCGGTGTTATTAATGGCACTGCTAACTTAGATATTACGCCTGTTAATGACGCGCCAATAGCAACTAATGATGCGATTCAAACTGACGAGGATTCCCAGGTTGTAATTGATGTGCTCGCTAACGACAGTGATATTGAAGGTGATGATTTAATCATTACCTCTGCTTCTGTACCAGAAGAGCAAGGTATCGTTGAGATTATCGATGGTAAGCTTGTTTTCACTCCGGCTGAAAATTTCAACGGTAATGCAACGATTAGCTACACCATCTCAGATGGTGAGTTAGAGGATGAAGCCCAAGTTTCGGTAACAGTAAACTCAGTTAACGATGCGCCTATTGCCTCTAATGATACAACAATTACAGAGGAAGATAGCTCAGTAACGATTGATGTCCTGCCAAACGACACCGACATTGATGGTGATACGCTGTCTATCCAATCGGCATCTGTGCCGAGTGACCAAGGTACAGTTGAAATTGTTGACGGCAAGTTGGTCTTCACACCGGCTGAGAACTTCCATGGTGACGCTGAAATCTCTTACACCGTCACCGATGGTTCGCTGACCGACCAAGCGACGGTCAACGTCACCGTGAATGCGGTGAACGACACGCCTGTGGTTGAAAGCAACATTGCAGACCAAACCTTGGCGGAAGATTTTACGCCATACACCATCAATCTGAATACCGCTTTCAGCGATGTGGATAACGCCGATGGTGAGTTAACGTTTAGTGTCTCTGGCAACAGCAACATTCAAGTGGCGATCGTCAATGGCATTGCTACGTTCACTCCAACCGCAGACTGGAATGGCTCAGAAACCCTAACCTTTACCGCCACCGATCCAAGCGGTGAAAGCGTTAGCCAAACGGTGAACTTCACGGTAGCGCCTGTGGCAGATATTGAATCTGACCGCGCGACGGTTGTGGAAGACACACCAACCATCATTAAGGTTTTAGGTAACGACACGTTCGAAGGCGACGACAAAGTGGTGTCGCTGGATACCAACAATGGACCAGCTAACGGCACGGTCTCGGTCAACCCGGATGGCAGCGTGACCTACACGCCAAACGACAACTACCACGGGACAGACAGCTTTACCTACATCGTCACCTCCGGTGGGGTATCAGAGTCCACCACGGTGAACGTCGATGTCACACCAGTGAATGATGCACCAGTGGCGACCAATGACAATGCCGTTACTGACGAAGACACGCCAGTGACAATTGATGTCCTACCAAACGACACCGATATTGATGGCGATAAGCTGTCGATTGAATCGGCGTCCGTACCTGAAGCGCAAGGCACAGTCGAGATTGTTGATGGCAAACTGGTGTTCACACCGGCTGAGAACTTCCATGGTGACGCTGAAATCACTTACACCATCACCGATGGTGCACTGACTGACCAAGCCACGGTCAACGTCACCGTGAATGCGGTGAACGACGCGCCTGTGGTTGAAAGCAGCATTGCAGACCAAGCCTTGGCGGAAGACTTTACGCCATACAGCATCGATCTGAATACCGCTTTCAGCGATGTGGATAACGTGGATGGCGATCTGAGCTTCAGCGTCTCTGGCAACAGCAACATTCAAGTGGCGATCGTCAACGGTATTGCTACGTTCACTCCAACCGCAGACTGGAACGGCTCAGAAGCATTGACCTTTACTGCCACCGATCCAAGCGGTGAAAGCGTCAGCCAAACGGTGAACTTTACGGTAGCGCCTGTGGCAGATATTGAATCTGACCGCGCGACGGTTGTGGAAGACACGCCGACCATCATTAAGGTCTTAGGTAACGACACGTTCGAAGGCGACGACAAAGTGGTGTCGCTGGATAGCAATAACGGTCCAGCCAACGGCACGGTCTCGGTCAACCCGGATGGCAGCGTCACTTACACGCCAAACGACAACTACCACGGTACAGACAGCTTCACCTACATCGTTACCTCGGGTGGGGTATCGGAGTCCACCACGGTGAACGTCGATGTCACACCAGTCAATGATGCGCCAGTGGCAAAAGGTGATACCGCTGTTACTGACGAAGACACGCCAGTGACAATTGATGTTCTGCCAAACGACACCGACATCGATGGTGATACGCTGTCTATCCAATCGGCGTCCGTACCTGAAACACAAGGCACAGTAGAGATTGTTGACGGCAAACTGGTCTTCACACCGGCCGAGAACTTCAATGGTGACGCCGAAATCACTTACACCATCACCGATGGTTCGCTGACTGATCAAGCGACGGTCAACGTCACCGTAAATGCGGTGAACGACACGCCTGTGGTTGAAAGTAGCATTGCAGACCAAACCTTGGCGGAAGACTTTACGCCATACAGCATCGATCTAAATACCGCTTTCAGCGATGTGGATAACGTGGATGGCGAGTTAACGTTTAGCGTCTCTGGCAACAGCAACGTGTTGGTGTCGATTGAAAATGGCATCGCGACCATTAGCCCAACGGCAGACTGGAACGGCTCAGAAGCGTTAACCTTTACGGCTACCGATCCAAGCGGTGAAAGCGTCAGCCAAACGGTAAACTTTATGGTTGCGCCTGTGGCAGATATTGAATCTGACCGCGCGACGGTTGTGGAAGACACGCCGACCATCATTAACGTTCTAGGTAACGACACGTTTGAAGGCGACGACAAAGTGGTGTCGCTGGATAGCAATAACGGCCCAGCCAACGGCACGGTCTCGGTCAACCCGGACGGCAGTGTCACTTACACGCCAAACGACAACTACCACGGTACAGACAGCTTCACGTACATCGTTACGTCGGGTGGGGTCAGTGAGTCCACCACGGTGAACGTCGATGTCACACCAGTGAACGATGCGCCAGTGGCAAACGATGACACGGCCACAACACAAGAAGATACCGCTGTCACGATTGATGTCCTACCAAACGACACCGATATTGATGGTGATACGCTGTCTATCCAATCAGCGTCTGTGCCGAGTGACCAAGGTACTGTCGAGATTGTTGACGGCAAGTTGGTGTTCACACCGGCTGAGAACTTCCATGGTGACGCTGAAATCACTTACACCGTTAGCGATGATGCACTGACTGACCAAGCGACGGTTAACGTCACCGTGAATGCGGTGAATGACACGCCTGTGGTTGAAAGCGGCATTGCAGACCAAACCTTGGCGGAAGATTTCACGCCATACAGCATCGATCTAAATACCGCTTTCAGTGATGTGGATAACGTGGATGGCGAGCTGAGCTTCAGTGTCTCTGGCAACAGCAACATTCAAGTGGCGATCGTCAACGGTATTGCTACGTTCACTCCAACCGCAGACTGGAACGGCTCAGAAGCGTTAACCTTTACGGCCACCGATCCAAGCGGCGAAAGCGTTAGCCAAACGGTGAACTTCACGGTAGCGCCTGTGGCGGACATCGTGGCAGACAGCGCGACAGTTGTGGAAGACACGCCGACCATCATTAACGTCCTAGGTAACGACACGTTCGAAGGCGACGACAAAGTGGTGTCGCTCGATACCAACAACGGTCCAGCTAACGGCACGGTCTCGGTCAACCCGGATGGCAGCCTCACTTATACACCAAACGACAACTACCACGGTACAGACAGCTTCACTTACATCGTCACCTCCGGTGGCGTCAGTGAGTCCACCACGGTGAACGTCGATGTCACGCCAGTGAACGATGCGCCAGTGGCAAAAGATGACACGGCGATTACTGACGAAGACACGCCAGTGACGATTGATGTTCTGCCAAACGACACCGATATTGATGGCGATAAGCTGTCGATTGAATCGGCGTCCGTACCTGAAGCGCAAGGCACAGTCGAGATTGTTGATGGCAAACTGGTCTTCACACCGGCTGAGAACTTCCATGGTGACGCTGAAATCACTTACACCATCACCGATGGTGCGCTGACCGACCAAGCAACGGTCAACGTCACCGTGAATGCGGTAAACGACGCGCCTGTGGTTGAGAGCAACATCGCAGACCAAACCTTGGCGGAAGACTTTACGCCATACAGCATCGATCTAAATACCGCGTTCAGCGACGTGGATGGCGATCTGAGCTTCAGCGTTGCTGGCAACAGCAACATTCAAGTGGCGATCGTCAACGGTATTGCTACGTTCACTCCAACTGCGGACTGGAACGGCTCTGAAGCGTTGACGTTTACTGCCACCGATCCAAGCGGCGAAAGCGTTAGCCAAACGGTGAACTTCACAGTAGCGCCTGTGGCAGACATCGTGGCAGACAACGCGACGGTTGTGGAAGACACGCCAACCATCATCAAGGTCTTAGATAACGACACGTTCGAAGGCGACGATAAAGTGGTGTGGCTCGATACCAATAACGGTCCAGCTAACGGCACGGTCTCGGTCAACCCGGATGGCAGCGTCACTTACACGCCAAACGACAACTTCCACGGGGCAGACAGCTTTACCTACATCGTCACCTCCGGTGGGGTATCGGAATCCACCACGGTGAACGTCGATGTCACACCAGTCAATGACGCGCCAGTGGCAAAAGATGATACCGCTGTTACTGACGAAGACACGCCAGTGACAATTGATGTCCTACCAAACGACACCGATATTGATGGCGATACGCTGTCTATCCAATCAGCGTCTGTGCCGAGTGAGCAAGGGACAGTCGAGATTGTTGATGGTAAGTTGGTGTTCACACCGGCTGAGAACTTCCATGGTGACGCCGAAATCACTTACACCATCACCGATGGTGCACTGACTGACCAAGCGACGGTCAACGTCACCGTGAATGCGGTGAACGACACGCCTGTGGTTGAAAGCAGCATTGCAGACCAAACCTTGGCGGAAGATTTCACCCCATACAGCATCGATCTAAATACTGCTTTCAGCGATGTGGATAACGTGGATGGCGAGTTAACGTTTAGCGTCTCTGGCAACAGCAACGTGTTGGTGTCGATTGAAAATGGCATCGCGACCATTAGCCCAACGGCAGACTGGAACGGCTCAGAAGCGTTGACCTTTACGGCTACCGATCCAAGCGGCGAAAGCGTTAGCCAAACGGTGAACTTCACAGTTGCGCCTGTGGCGGACATCGTGGCAGATAAAGCGACGGTCGTGGAAGACACGCCGACCATCATAAAGGTCTTAGAGAACGACACGTTCGAAGGCGACGACAAAGTGGTGTCGCTCGATACCAACAACGGTCCAGCCAACGGCACGGTCTCGGTCAACCCGGATGGCAGCGTCACTTACACGCCAAACGACAACTACCACGGTACAGACAGCTTCACCTACATCGTCACCTCCGGTGGGGTATCGGAGTCCACCACGGTGAACGTCGATGTCACACCAGTGAATGATGCACCAGTGGCGACCAATGACAATGCCGTTACTGACGAAGACACGCCAGTGACAATTGATGTCCTACCAAACGACACCGATATTGATGGCGATAAGCTGTCGATTGAATCGGCGTCCGTACCTGAAGCGCAAGGCACAGTCGAGATTGTTGATGGCAAACTGGTGTTCACACCGGCTGAGAACTTCCATGGTGACGCTGAAATCACTTACACCATCACCGATGGTGCACTGACTGACCAAGCGACGGTCAACGTCACGGTGAATGCGGTGAACGACGCGCCTGTGGTTGAAAGCAACATTGCAGACCAAACCTTGGCGGAAGATTTCACGCCATACAGCATCGATCTAAATACTGCTTTCAGCGATGTGGATAACGTGGATGGCGATCTGAGCTTCAGCGTTGCTGGCAACAGCAACATTCAAGTGGCGAT